>CAMLIK010000065.1 GCA_946480175.1 uncultured Gilliamella sp. | reverse complement strand
GTTAAAATTAACATTAGATCTCCTAATATCAGTTAAGTATATATCCAAACAATTTTAAGATATAGCTTCGTCAGCCCCCCATCAATAAGACAGAAAGACGGAATTTTACAGAAATACACTAATGCCTGATTAACAACACTGGAGTACTTCTGGCTAACTTGCTTGTAATTTATTACTGATTTCCTTTTTTACAGAAGATAACGCTTCTGGTAACGCCGACAGATCCATTCCACCTGCTTGAGCGAAATCAGGCCGCCCACCGCCCTTACCACCTACTTTTAATGCTAATTGAGAAACTAATTCGCCAGCTTTAACAATGCCTAACAAATCATTGGTTACACCGGCAGCTAAATTGATTTTGCCGTCATTGACAGCAGCTAAAATAATTACGCCACTTTTTAATTGATTTTTAAGATCATCAATCATTGTGCGTAACATTTTTGCCTCGACGTTATCAAGTTTAGCAATTAGTAAGTTTTTATTATTGATTTTCACACATTGATTAAGCAATTGCCCAGTTTGTTGGCTAGCTTGTTGAGTTTTTAACTGCTCTATTGCTTTTTCGAATGTTCTGGTTTGATCGAGCAGTTGCTCAATCCGTGATAAAACAGCTGATTTATCACTTTTAACTAATTGTCCAATTTGGTTTAACAAATTGGATTCATGGTGTATATATTCCATCGCACTTTGACCTGAAGTGGCTTCAATACGACGTACTCCTGATGCAATACTTGACTCAGAAATAATTTTAAATAAACCTATATCTCCAGTTCTATCAACATGGGTACCACCACAAAGCTCAATGGAGAAATCACCCATAGTTAATACTCTTACGATGTCTTCGTATTTTTCACCAAATAGCGCCATAGCACCTCTATTTTTAGCCTGATCAATAGGCATAAATTCTATGTCTACTGGTAAATTACGACGAATCTGTTGATTGACTAAATTTTCAATTTCTATAATTTGTTCTGATGTAATGGCTTGATTATGTGAAAAGTCAAACCGAAGATAACTATCGTTAACTAATGATCCTTTTTGATGTACATGATTTCCTAAAATACGTTGTAATGCAGCTTGTAATAAGTGAGTTGCAGAATGATTACGGCGAATACGTTCACGTATTTCCACATCAATTGCTGCTGTTACTACATCGCCGACTTTTAATGATCCTTTAGTCACTTTACCAATATGACCAATACTCTTGCCGTATTTTTGGCTGTCAGTGACATCAAACACTAAATCAGCAGAGCTCAATACACCTTTATCACCAACTTGACCGCCAGATTCACCATAAAATGGCGTTTGATCTAGGATGATAACAGCTTGATCACCAGCATTAATTGCCTCAATTTTATTTCCATTTTGGAAAATAGCAATCACTTTTCCTGAAGTTTCGGTAGATTGATAACCCAAAAATTCCGTTTTATCATCAAGCTTAATCATATTGCTATAATCAACACTAAATGAACTAGATTCGCGAGCTCGTTTACGTTGCTCTTCCATGCATTGATTAAAACCATTTTCATCAATAGTGATATTCTTCTCACGACAGACATCAGCAGTTAAATCTAATGGAAAACCATAAGTATCATAGAGTTTAAATGCAATATTACCCGGTAATACGTTATTATTAATTTTGTCCAACTCTTGATCTAGTAGGAATAAACCTCGTTCTAATGTTTTTAAGAACTGTTCTTCTTCAATCTTAAGTGTATCTTCAACTAATTTTTGGTTATTCGCTAATTCATTAGCGGCACTTCCCATGACTTCAATTAATGGTTTAACCAGTTTATAGAAGAATATATCTTTAGCGCCTAGCATATGTCCATGACGCACTGCTCGGCGAATAATTCGACGTAATACATAACCACGACCTTCATTTGAAGGCAAGACTCCATCGGAAACTAAAAACGCACAAGAACGAATGTGATCTGCAATAACTCTTAATGATTTGCTTTCTAAATCCTTGGTTTTAATGATTTCAGCTGCTGTTTTTATTAATGTCTTAAACAGGTCGATATCATAGTTAGAATTAACATGTTGCAATACTGCTGCTATTCGCTCAAGCCCCATTCCCGTGTCAACTGATGGTTTAGGTAAAGGTTCCATAGTACCATCAGCAAGGCGGTTAAATTGCATAAAGACAAGGTTCCAAATTTCGATAAACCGATCACCATCTTCTTCTGCACTTCCCGGAGGGCCGCCCCAAATATGATCACCATGATCATAAAAAATTTCTGTACAAGGTCCACAAGGTCCCGTATCGCCCATTTGCCAAAAGTTATCCGATGCATATGGCGCACCTTTATTATCACCTATGCGGATAATACGCTCTTTAGGAATACCAATTTCATTTTCCCAAATCGCGAATGCTTCATCGTCTGTTGCATAAACGGTAACCGTTAATCGATCTTTAGGAAGATTAAACCATTTTTCGCTGGTTAGTAGTTCCCAAGCAAAATGAATCGCATCACGTTTAAAATAATCGCCAAAACTGAAATTACCTAGCATTTCAAAAAAAGTATGATGTCGTGCAGTGTAACCTACATTGTCAAGGTCATTATGTTTTCCACCAGCTCGTACACAACGTTGAGATGTTGTTGCTCTGGTATAAGGTCGTTTATCCATACCAAGAAAAACATCTTTAAACTGGTTCATTCCCGCATTTGTAAATAAAAGTGTTGGATCATTGTGTGGAACAAGGGAACTACTGGCAACGATTTCGTGTCCTTTGCTATGGAAAAAGTCAAGAAAACTTTGACGAATTTCTGCAGTGCTTTTCATTTATGCTTCCATATTAAACGATAAATTTTTAGACATAGTAATATACCCGTTACAACTTAAGTTGAAAAGTAAATATTCTTAATACAGCGATTGATCTAGTTACTATTAATAAGTAATAAGGAATAAAATTAAAAGATCTTGAGAGCTTTTTATGTAATGGGCATTTTTAAGTAATATTGTAGGGACTATACTAATCTAAGTCAACAAACTATATGCAGTTTTTATATTAAGTTGTGTAAATCCTCTAGCAGTTAAAAACTGTATTACTTTTTGTTTTTGTTGATTATTCCTTGGTTCAATAAGTTTGAACTTTTTTAATAATTGCTGATATGCAATTTCTGACCAATTAATATCAGCTAACTGTAATAGCTCTCCAATAAGATCAGATGACAAACCTCTCTGTTTTAATTCTAAGCTAATCTTATATTTTCCATAACCTTTATGAGCTCGCATAAAGATATATTTTTCAATATATTGCTTATCGTTCATCCAATGTTGGTTAGTACAATATGCAATTACATCTTCTATTTCTGTTTTCAAAAGATCTAATTGCTCTGGATAATCATCTTCTGAACATGTGATTTTTTTGCTAAAAAAAAGCGTTAATTTTCGGATAAGCTCACATGATGAGTGATCACGCTGTGCAAGTAATTGCACAGCTTTATTTAAAATTAATTTATTGAGTTTTTTTTCCATTACTCAAAACTTTCATCATCTGTCGAAACTTCTTCATCAGCAGAAAAAACAGCCGGACTATTTAATAACAAATCACGTAATTTAGTTTCAAGTTCTTTAGCAACTTCAGGATGTTCTTGTAAAAACTTAATTGAATTTGCTTTACCTTGACCTACTTTTTCACCATTATAGCTGTACCAAGCTCCTGCTTTATCGACTAATTTATGTTTAACACCTAAATCAATCAATTCACCTTCTTTAGAGATACCACATCCATAAAGAATTTGGAATTCAGCTTGTCTAAAAGGTGCGGCTACCTTGTTTTTAACTACTTTTACGCGTGTATCACTACCAATAACATCTTCGCCTTCTTTTACCGCACCAATGCGACGAATATCTAAACGAACGGATGCATAGAATTTTAAGGCATTACCTCCCGTTGTTGTTTCTGGGTTACCAAACATTACGCCAATTTTCATACGAATTTGGTTAATGAAAACGACAAGGCAATTTGCATTTTTGATATTAGCGGTTAATTTACGTAATGCTTGAGACATTAAACGCGCTTGTAACCCCATATGAGAATCACCCATTTCACCTTCGATTTCTGCTTTTGGTGTTAATGCTGCAACCGAATCGACAATAATCACATCAACAGCACCAGAGCGAACCAACGCATCACAAATTTCAAGTGCTTGTTCACCAGTATCAGGTTGAGAAACTAATAAATCATCAACTTGGACACCTAACTTAGCTGCATAAATTGGATCCAAAGCGTGTTCAGCATCGATAAATGCACAGGTTTTGCCTTCTTTTTGCGCTTGTGCAATAACTGATAATGTTAATGTTGTTTTACCTGATGACTCTGGTCCAAAGATTTCAACGATTCTACCCATTGGTAAGCCGCCGATACCTAATGCAATATCTAACCCTAAAGAACCTGTTGAAACCGCATCTACGTCTAGCGTTTGAGTATCGCCTAAACGCATTATTGAACCTTTACCAAATTGTTTTTCGATTTGGCTTAATGCCGCAGAAAGTGCTCGTTGTTTGTTTTCATTCATATAATAAAATTCCAATAAGTAAGAATATTGCGTTACATTATACTGTATCGTTATACAGTATCAAGTTTTTTTTATAGACATTCTTAAATTAGTTAATTCTGTGAAATTGTTCGCAAAATTTATTAAATTTTCCACTAGTTGCTTACTATCAATAAGTAAAAAACCAATTCATTATTTATAAAGGTAATTGAAAAAAAGAGTATTAAAAAATGAGAATAATCAAATTAAAGTAATTTAATTAAGTAAGACTTTCACAAAAAAAAACCATTTGGTATGATGACATAAACAAATTTTAGCCATCATTGATATACTAAATTAATTGTCTTACAACCATTGAAGAGTTTTTATACCAAAATGTTAAGCTAACCAAAAGTATCATTGTAGCTTAAATTATAATCAAATAAAGGTAAATAATGACCACTGAAAATCAAGACTATGTATTATGTTCTCATTGTGATTTGGTCATCGAATTAGCGGATATTGCAATCGGACATAAAGCTGTTTGCCCACGATGTAATACAACGTTATTTAGAAATAATATTAACATGAAGTTTAGAGCAGCAATGTATGCGGTTTGCTCTTTAATTATGCTGATTGTGGCTTGTGGTTTTGTTTTTATTGATATTAATCTAGTTGGTAATGTCAATGGCGTAAGTGTGTTGGACATTCCAAGAATACTATTTTTTGATAAATATAGTTATATTTCTGCATTATTTATTTTGTTCGTGTTAATTTTTCCATTACTCAATTTGTCTATTATTTCCCTACTTTGTTCAAACATTAAGTTAACCAAATATCGAAAAAGAGATTTACTTATAGTTTATGAAAAGTTCCAACATTGGTGTATGCCTGAAATATTTTTAACCGGCATATTAGTCAGTTTTGTTAAATTAATGAGTTATGGCAATATTGGTGTGACTAGCACATTTTGGGCATTTTGTTTATTTGTATTCTTCTATATTAAAGCATTAGTTATTTTTATACCTGGTAAAATTTGGAATGAAATCCATCGAAATAATTTTGCAACAAAACCATTAGAAATAGGTAAGACAGGAATTTGTCAAAATATAAAATTGTGTCGTTGTTGCCATGCAATTGTCCCTATTGAATACGCTAAATGCCCAAGATGTAAACAAAAAAGCCAAGTTAGAGGACGAGATAAAATACAATGGACAATAGCATTATTAGTGACATCATTAATAATTTATATTCCGGCCAATTTATTCGGGATTATGAAAACAGTGGTATTTGGTTCAGCATCAACTTCGACTATTATCGATGGTGTTATCTATATGTGGCAATCAGGTGATGTGCCTGTGGCATTAGTTATTTTTGCGGCTAGTGTGGTTATTCCAATTTTAAAAATTATTTCACTCAGCTGGCTGTGTTATTTTGCTTTAGCAGTAAAAGATAAAAATAAACATAATTGCCTAAAAATGAAGAAATTATATAATGCGGTAGAATTTATTGGTAAATGGTCGATGATAGATATCTTTGTCGTATCTGTAGTTTGTTCCCTAGTTAGGAACCAACAAATGATGGGAGTTTATCCTGATATTGGTGTTACTTTTTTCGCAACTGTCGTTATCATTACAATGATTGCATCCCAAAAATTTGATCCTCGGCTACTTTGGGATCGAACACCTAGGCAAAAAATAGAATAATAGGAATAATATGGCAACCTCAAGTAAATCAGCAAAAATAATTAAAATTAGAGCAATTTCTGCAATATGGATTATTCCCATAGTTACCGCTATTGTTGGATTATGGATTATTTATGCTCACTTTGCTGATCGAGGCATGCCTTTTACCTTATTAGCAAACGACGCAAATGGTATCGTTGCAGGTAAGACGGTGATAAAAAATCGTAGTGTTGACGTCGGTATTGTTGATGAAGTGACATTATCTGATGACTACAAAAAAGTTGTTATAAAAGGTCGTATTTATAATGATATGGAACCACTACTTAAAAATGACTCAATATTTTGGGTCGTTAAACCTGAAATTGGCCGTGATGGTGTGACAGGTCTTGGTACTATTTTATCAGGTGTATATATTGAATTAGCCTCAGGAAATGATACCCGCAGTTTCAAAAATAACCCATTTATTCTCTCTGACACCCCGCCATTATCAGATCCAAGTATAAAAGGGATTCGTTTAAACTTAGAAAGTGACCAAAGTGGTGTAGTACCTCGTGGGGCAAAAGTGATGTTCCGTGGTTATCATGTTGGTAATGTTGAAACGTCGTTATTTGATGTTGATGCTCGCAAAATGAAGTATCAAGTTTTTATTACAAAACCTTATGATGCTTTAGTTACGGAAAATGTGCGTTTTTGGAAAGAAGGGGGTATCAATTTATCATTATCTTCGCGGGGAGCGAGTCTTGATGTTCCTTCTCTAGATGTCCTAATGTCCGGAGGAATCAGCTTTGATTTACCAGATGGCGCTAAATTAGGCAAACCGGCTAAGCAACATGATGTCTACAAATTATATGAAGATAGGAAATCGATTCAAGATTCACAATATACTGAATATAAAGAATTCCTAATTATGATCACTGACTCAATATCGGGATTAACCGAAGGTGCGCCAGTGGAATATCATGGTATAAGGCTAGGTACTGTGAGTAAAGTACCGTTTTATACCGCTGAAATGTTAAAAGAGAGATCAATTCTCAATCAAAAAGTACCGGTATTAATAAGAATTGAACCTGATCGTTTATCAGAATTAGTTGATGATAAGATAGATATTGCTGCTTTGATTAAGGATGAACAAAAAAATGGTCTAAGAGCATCATTAAAAACATCCAATATGTTTACAGGTGCACTTTATATGGATTTAGACTTTTATCCTGATTTAAAAAATAAATACGATTTAAAATTGAGTAACCAATATGGTTACGATACTATCGAAACGACATCGACAGGCTTTGCTCAAATACAAGCAAAAATACTGCAATTACTAGATAATTTTAACAGTCTACCGTTAAATAATACGATGACACAATTTAATAAGTCATTAGAATCAACTGAAAAATTAATGAACTCATTAAATCAAATTATGGCAAGTAAAGAGATGCAAAATATGCCAAAAGATTTACAAAAAGCTATTCGCTCTTTAAACGAAACCATGAAAGGATTACAACCCGGTTCACAATTAAATACTCAACTGAATGAAAGTTTACAAAAAATTCAACAAATGATGGATGAATTGACCCCTTTACTTAATACACTAAATAATAAGAGTAATGCATTGATCTTTTCAGCTCCAAATAAAAAAGATCAAGAACCAAAAGCCAGAGGTAATAAATAATGTTTAAATTAATTCAAAGCCTACAAATTATGCTATTGATGACATTATTCAGTGCAATAATTGGTTGTTCATCTGATGTACCGAATAAAAGCTATTTTCAATTGACCAGTAATTTGGCTAACAATGGTTCAACGATGACGCAATCTACTCATTATTTTATTTGGATTGAGTCTATTGAAGTGGCCGATTTTTTAAATAAATCAGGAATTGTTTTGCAAACAGATGATATAAAATATACCACGGCAACGAATCATCTATGGGTATCGGCATTATCTCAACAACTTGCCGAACGTTTATCACAAGACTTAACGCAAATTATGCCTAATTATCTGGTATCGACAAATTCAATTACCACACCATCATTAACGGTTAAACTTTTTATTGATGGTTTCCATGGAAATTATAATGGTGATGCGATAATAACCGGTCGTTGGGTTATGACAGATAAGAGCGGTAAAATTGTTACTAAAGTTATTAAACGGCAAATTCCGCTTACAACAAATGGTTATGATGCTTTGGTAAAAGCCCTGTCCCAAGGCTGGCAAGATGAAGAGCTAGACTTTGCAAATTCAATTAAACATTAATTGTTCTTAAACATTCCGTCAAAAGAGTGACGGAATGTTCTCGGTGCTCAATTGCAGATCACAATAACTGTTGTTTCAATTTATTCAATAACTGATTTTCAATCTCAACCCAACCTCGTACACTATTAATAAACGCTATTTTATCGGCTTGTAAAATATCTTTTTTGATAATCGTTTTCTCGATGAGTTGGTGACTATTTAAATAATGCTGTCGCATCGTACCAGCAAGCAATCCTGAGGTAATCGCTGGTGTTAGCCACTTATCATTAATGAGTAACGCAATATTACCATTTACAAACTCGGTAATTTCATCATATTGATTATAATTGATATATTCTTGACCTGCGGCTAATTGAGGTAAATGTTGACGATTAGTTGTTTTATGATAAAGAAAAACATTTCCTTTATCGACACATGTTGCTGCCCAAGCAAGTTTATCAATTACTATTGGATTGGTAAGTAAATCGATATTTATTTCCGTTTGTCCATTTTTAGGTTGTAGCAATCTAATTTTATATTTTCCTGAAAAATGAGTTTTTGCCAAATCGGTTAACTTCTGTTTGATGGCTTGAACATTACATGAAAAATCAAAATAGGTTGCTGAAGCCAATAATCTGTCTAAATGCATATCCAGTAAGACCAACTTGCCATCTTCAAGTAATAATGTTTCAATAAGATATTTAGGAATAGACAAAGTTCGATTTAAGATAGCCGTTTTGGCTAAAATCTCATTATATTCATCATCGGCGGTTGAATCCCATGTAATGCCACCCCCGACGCCATAATTCAACTGTTGATTATGAATAGTCAAAGTACGTATTGGAATATTAAAAACTGCCTTTTTCATAGAAGGTTCAACATAACCAATTGTGCCGCAATAAACGCCGCGCGCTGAGTTTTCAATATTACTAATAATTTGCATGGTACTTGATTTAGGTGCACCAGTAATTGAACCGCATGGAAAAAGCGCTTGAAATATCTGATATAAATTCACATTTTCTTTTAAGTTTCCTTGAATAGTCGAGGTGAGCTGCCAAACTGTTGGATATTTTTCTGCGGTAAATAAATGTGGAACGGTTACCGAACCGGGCTTTGAAATTTTGCTTAAATCATTACGAAGTAAATCAACAATCATCATATTTTCAGCCAGATTTTTCTCTGACATGAACAACTCTATTTGTTGTTTATCTTGCTTGGTATTTAAGCCTCGTGCCACTGTTCCTTTCCTCGGTTTAGTCAAGATGGTTCTATCTTCTAATTTAAAAAATAATTCCGGGGAGATAGATAAAATATAATAATTTTCAAATTCAATATAAGCACAGTAATTAGCTCGATTATTTTTTTGTAGAAAATGATAATAATCTTTAGGATTGCCATTAAATGGTGCATTGAATTGAATGGTAAAGTTGGTTTGATAAGTATTACCTGATTCGATTTGGGCGCGAATATAATTAATTTTTTGATGATATTCATCAATATTGGTGTCGCTAGACAACTTCAAAGATTGTGGTATATATTGTTCATTATTGGATATCGTCGTATAGTCTTCAAAAATACCAAATAAAAGCAGAGGTAAATCCTGATTTGACGTTGGGAGTATTTTGGTTTTATTTGACTCGTTAAAGCCCATAGCGCTTTCATAAGCAAGGTAACCGCAAGCGTAGTAACCTTGTTGTATGAATGCTTCTATCTCCTCAATATATTTTTTTATTGAACAATGATCAGAGGACTTTATAATTTTTATTGGATCACAAAAATATTTATGTTGCCCTTCAAAATCAAAATAAATTTTCATGTTCACTACTCGCTAACAAAATTGCTAATCATTTTTAAACCAAACTCTGTTTTAATTGCTTCAGGATGGAATTGCACTGATTCAATCGGAAGTGTCATATGACGCAATCCCATAATTAATCCTTGCTTATTAGTCGCAGTGACTATTAATGGTGATTGCTTTGCTGAATTTTCTACAATTAACGAATGATATCTTACAACCGACAAAGGATTTTTAATTCCAGCAAATAAGCCTTGCTCATCATGAATAATTTCATCAACTTTGCCATGCATTGGTATAGGAGCTTTAACTATTTTGAAGCCAAAATATTGCGCAATCGCTTGATGACCTAAACAGATCCCTAGTATTGGACAATGCTTTGCAAAGGTCTGAATCGCTGACAACGATATTCCGGCATTTTCTGGTCGGCCTGGTCCCGGAGAAATTACCATTTTAGAGAATGATAATTGCTTTAGTTCATCAATAGATTTTTCATCATTTTTGATGACCATAACATCGGCACCAGCACGGCAAAGGTAATCATAGATATTAAAAGTAAAAGAATCGTAATTATCAATTAGTATAATCAAAATTATATCCAATGCTTATTCTTTAAAAGCAGTATAGATGAGAAATGTGACCGACGATTCTATTATAAAAAGGCATAGCACATAAAGTAGTTTATACCAAGGGTGCCAAAAACCTTACTCCTCAAATTTTTTAAATTCTGAGAAATTGGCTTTATGAAGATAAGTTAAGCAAAAAATTTAATTTTAGGGATCGAAATTATAAATAAAACTGGATATACTTGTATGGCAGATTAATTATAATTATTTTTGTTACCTAATATATAAGAGAAATTCAATGAAAATTGTAAAAGCAGAAGTTTTTGTGTGTAGTCCAGGAAGGAACTTTGTCACATTAAAAATCACTACAGATTCAGGCGTATATGGAGTTGGTGATGCGACACTCAACGGACGAGAATTATCTGTCGCATCATATCTCAAAGATCATCTTTGCCCACAGTTAATCGGGCGAGATGCTAGTCAAATTGAAGATATATTTCAATATTTCTATAAAGGTGCTTATTGGCGTCGTGGGCCAGTGACCATGTCAGCAATATCAGCAATTGATATGGCGCTATGGGATATCAAAGGTAAGGTAGCTAATATGCCACTTTATCAATTATTGGGTGGAGCTTCACGTACAGGTGTTATGGTTTATTGCCATACTACCGGTAAGGATATTGAAGAAGCGCTAGATGATTATGCTAAACATAAAGAGATGGGCTTCAAAGCCATTCGCGTTCAATGTGGTATACCGGGAATGAAGACCACATACGGTCAAAGTAAAGGTAAAAATTTAGCTTATGAGCCGGCTACTCGAGGTAATTATCCAGAAGAGCAATTTTGGGCAACCGATAAATATCTTGATTTCACACCAAAATTATTTGAAGCAGTAAGAAATAAATTTGGTTTTAATGAACATCTATTGC
>CAMLIK010000064.1 GCA_946480175.1 uncultured Gilliamella sp. | reverse complement strand
ATAAAATAAACAGAAAAAACGGTAGCTATGAATTGATAACCCAATGCCAAGCAACCGAGAACAATTAAAATCACACCAATTACAATAAACCAATTTGCTTTATGTTTAACATCTTGAATAGTGTTTTCATTAGTTATCATATTAATTTCCTATTGTTAATGTAATGGATTAAACGAGCACTATCTTGCAAGGCTAATTTTACTTATATTCTTTTGGAAAAGGACAAGGTATATGGGTGGAGCAAAATACTCAGTGAAAATCAGAGAATCTATTTTCACTGAGTATAGTATTTAAGCAATATAATAAAACCAATTGAGCTATTAGATTTTATCTTTCAGTGCTTCATCTAAAGTTGAATAGAACATTAATTTGTTTGCAATAGGTACAATTCTTGCTCGCGCTAAGGTTTTTAATGGTTGAAATTGTAGTTCGCAAATAGATAGATCGACTTGCGGTGGTAATTCATCAATAAAATGGATCAGTGCATTTAAGCCACCAGCATCAAGAATAGGTACTGCATCCCACTGTAAAACGATATGCTGATAACCATTTATTTTTTGGTATAGCTCTAAGAATGTTCGTTCAGCCGCAGCGAAGAACAATGGACCATTAATACGTAGAACTAAGGTTTGTTCATTGCCATGATTCAATTCGACCAAGCGGGTCATACGAGCAATACGACGCATAAATAAGATTGAAGCTAATACAATGCCAAGTGTAATAGCAATAACCATATCGAATAATACCGTAAGTGACATGCAAATAAGCATGATGATAATGTCGTCTTTTGGTGCGCATTTAATAATGTAGATTACACGTTGAATGGCACTCATATTCCATGCAACAATCAACAATAATGCTGCCATTGCTGATAATGGGATAAATGATAAAAGCGGGGCAAAACAGATAAGTGCTAATAATACAATTAATGAATGCAATACTGCGGCAATTGGCGATGTTGCGCCTGCTTTAACATTTGCAGCAGAGCGTGCAATGGCGGCGGTTGCTGAAATTCCACCAAAAAATGGTGCAACGATATTACCTAAGCCTTGCCCAATCAGTTCGCTATTGGAATGATGTTTAGTATGCGTCATTTCATCTAACACGACTGCACATAGCAATGATTCAATTGCACATAACATTGCCATTGTTAGCGAAATAGGAATTAAAGCAGTTAATGTAGTCCAATCCCATGTAAAGTTGGCATGTTCCCATGGTAAAATAAATTCTGGTAAAACTGGTGGAATACCATGTCCAACAGTGTTATCGGCTAATGTATAAGTGAATCGTGAGCCAATTGTTTCTATTTCGTAGCCAAAATGATTGAATATCAACATGGTTAAAATGCCTGCAACTAATGATGGTAAATGGCCGGATATTTTTACCCGAAATTTGGGCCAAACAATTAGAATAATCAGTGTAACGAAACCAACAAGAGTATCTGCTATATTAATAGTTGGAAAAGTTTTAACCAGTTCAATAACTTTATTGATATAGCTTTCTGGCATATGCTCTAGCGTTAAGCCAAAGAAGTCTTTTATTTGCATGGTGGCAATGGTTATCGCAATACCGCAAGTAAAACCTAATACTACAGGTAGTGGGATGTATTCGATTAATCGCCCTAAACGAATCACACCCATTAGTATCAAAAAAACGCCGGAAAGTAGTGTGGCAATTAACAATCCCGATAAGCCAAATTGTGTAGAAACAGGATATAGAATTACCACAAATGCCGCAGTTGGTCCCGAAACGCTAAAACGTGAGCCACCAGTAAGGGCTATCACAAACCCGGCGATAATTGCCGTATAGAGGCCATGTTGAGGCGCAACACCACTCGCAATAGCTAAAGCCATAGCTAGCGGAATAGCAATAATACCAACGGTTATTCCGGCAATGAGATCTTTAAGAAAACGTGTTGTGTTGTAAGGAGTATTTATGCATGCTGATATAAACGCACAGCTAATTTTAGTACCAGAAAGACCATATAATTTCATTATGTTTTAAATCAATTTAATGAGTTATAAAAAAGTAGCTAATAAGATAATCTTTTTTTTAAAAATTGAAAGAGTGTTATTAAAATAATTGCATGATTTTCAGTTAAATTATGTCATTAATAGTATAAAATGATCTAAAAAGTACTCATATTTTCCACTTATATAATTGATTATAGGTAGGAGTCATTATGTCTTTTATAAAACAATCTTTTTTTATCCAGTTTTTAACCGTAGCGATTATATCGCTGATATTTCCACCTTTGAGTTTGGCAAAAATGATGACGTCAGGCTCAAAAACAGCGTATCAATATGTTAAACAACCAATTTCTGCACCAGATGGCTATCAAGCGTTTTATATTGATCATATCGGTCGCCATGGTTCACGTTATCTTAGTAAGTCTAAATATGAAGATATTGCTTATAGCGTATTAATTTTAGCTGAAAAAAATAATCAATTAACCGAAATGGGAAAATCATTATTTAAGCAAATTATTCATATTAACGCACTGAATAAAAATCATTATGGAGAGCTTACTGATCTTGGTCGAAAAGATATTAGTTTGATTAGTCAACGAATGTTAACCAACTATCCGACAGTTTTTAAAGGACAAAAAATCGAAGTAATATCATCAACCTCGCCGCGAGCGAAAGAAACGGCTGAAATTTTTGTTAAACCGTTTAAAACAAACTATCCTAATATCAACATTAATCAACAACCCGAAAATCAACAAACGTTATTACGCTTCTTTGAGTATTCTCCGGCATATAACGCTTATAAGAAGAGTAAAAGTATCAAAACCGCGTTAAAATCGTTAGAACGTGCAACTAAAACCGCGGATATGAGCCAAGATGTTGCTCGTTTGATATTCACTGCTGATTTTATTCATCAGCTAAATGATGGTGTTGCTTTATCTGAAAAATCTTCAATTAAAACAGCAGATTTTGTTATTGCTATTTATCAACTTTATCAAGAATTATTATCGTTTTCGCCAGAAACGCTAGCTGGTAACCACCTTGATTTTAGTAATTATTTTACTCAAGATCAGCTAGTGTGGTTTAATACGGTAGTTACAGCTAAAAATTTTTTACAAATTGGTCCTGCTTTTAATGCAAAGGGGATTCAAGTTAAAATTGCTGCCCCATTATTGTTGGATATGTTAAAAACAGCTGATAAAGCAATAACGGATAAGAATGTCGATGCTAACTTACGCTTTGCGCATGCCGAAACCGTTTCGCCATTAGCGACATTGCTTGAACTTGAAGGTGCATACACTGCGGCTAATTCAGTGGAGGATTATCCATCCGTTTGGCAAGCTGAAAAAATTATCCCTATGGGTGCTAATATTCAATGGATTTTTTACCAAAGTAACCAATCTAATCAACCTATATTAATCAAAGTGATGTTAAATGAACGAGAAGTCCATCTCCCTTTGCAAACCAATAATTTTCCGTACTATCGATGGGATGAAGTTAAACAGTACTATAAAAATAAACTGCATAAGTTAGGTCTGACTGATGAGAGCGCCTCATTGGAATGGTTAAATAAGGTAAAATAAGTTATTAAACTTGTAGCCAAAAGGTCACTGGGCCATCATTAATTAGCGCTACCTGCATGTCAGCAGCGAATTGTCCTGTTTGTGTTTCAATATGCTGTTGACACTGTTTGACAAAAAACTGGTAAAGCTCATTGGCCATAGCAGGTGGTGCACCTTTTGTGAAACTTGGCCGCATACCTTTTTGAGTATCAGCGGCTAGTGTAAATTGTGAAACAACCAATAATTTGCCATTTATTTGCTGAATATTGAGGTTCATTTTGTCATTATCATCACTGAAAATACGATAACCAAGTACTTTTTCCCGCAAACGTATCGCTTTTTGTTCATTATCGCCTTGCTCAATACCAAGTAAAACAAGTAATCCCTGATCTATTTGACCAATAATTTGATTATCAACAGAAACTGATGCTTGTTTTACACGTTGAATTAGGGCAATCATAATTGATACTACTCCAGTTTAGGTGAGTACTTTAACAGTACTTTTCTTTGTTTATTAAAGTCAGTTAGGGTGGCTGCAAACTCAGCGCCAAATAGCACTATACACCACGAGCAATAGATCCAAACCAACATAATAGGAATTGAAGAAACTACGCCATAAATTAGTTGATAAGTTGGGAAAGAAGTAACATACAGCGCAAAAGCACGTTTACCAATTTCGAATAATATTGCGGCAACTAAAGCACCAATTGCCGCTTCTTTAAACGGTATTGATTCGGTAGGAATAATGCTATAAAGCAACCAGAATCCAACAACCGATATGATAAATGGTAAAGTGCTCAGTAGTAAATCACCACTAGCTGCATTTGACAACCATTTTAGCGAGAATATATAAGAACTGATTGCAACACTCGATCCAGCTAAAATAGGACCTAATGTTAAAATTGTCCAATACATGGTTAAGTTATACATGAATGAACGTTTGCGTTTGGTTCGCCAAATACGGTTTAACGCATTATTAATTGAATTAATCAGTAGTAAAGATGTCACCATTAAGCCGATAATTCCGACAAAAGTCATTTTTTTGGTGTTGGCAATAAATTGTTCAAGGTAATTTTGAATGGTGTCACTCGCAGTAGGGACAAGATTACTATAAATGAGTTGTTTCAATGATTGACTAACTTCGTCAAACATAGGGAAGGCAGAGAGTAAAGAAAAAATAACGGTTGTTAGCGGGACTAATGCAAGTATGGTTGTATAAGCAAGTTCTGCCGATGATGTTGTTAAACGATCATGATTTATTCGAGACCATAACATTATCAAAAAGGCCTGTATATGCTTAAGTATATTCATAATATACCTTATTTAATTAGAAATAATACAGTTATTAATCCCATTCGTTTTTAATGTGTTTAACGTCTTTTGCGCGTCGTCTTTATTTGTATATGGCCCAACTATGACTCGATATAATTGCTGACTTGAAGATATATTACCACTAATACCAGTCATTGCCAGTGATGCTTTTAATGTATCTGCATTAGTTTTATCTCTAAATGCGCCACACTGTAGTAACCATTTACGATTATCAGTATTTGCTGATGTAGTTGCTGTGGTTGGCTTATTATTCATAAAACTATCTAATATTTGTTGTCTTTCACTTGTTGCTACATTGGGATTACCACTATCGTTAGGTGTTTCTAACTCTTTAAGATAGGTCCAACGTTCTTGTGGTTTCTCTGGCAAAGTTGCTGTCGGTGATTCCGTTTTTTCTTTTGGTCGTTCAACTGGTTTTTCTGGAGAATTAGTTGAAATATAATATAAAATAGAAGAAAACAAAATAATAATGATGATCGCAAGGAATATCATTAAAGATTGGAATATTCGTGACTTGTTTTTTTTAGCTTTTCCTTTTGATTGGCTCTTTTTTCTTACATAATCACGCTGAACCACAATATGCTCTCTTTTTTTGATTCATATAAATTCAAATATATAGTATATAAATAAAAAAAGTGGCTTACACCACTTTTTTCAATTTTGTTTAATTCTATTGCCAACAGATTATAACATTAAGCTAATGCTTTAATCTGTTTAATTAAATTCGCTTTGTGACGTGCAGCTTTATTTTTGTGGATTAGGCCACGAGCCGCCTGACGGTCAACAATTGCTTGCATGTCTTTGAATGCTACTTCAGCTGTTTGTTTATCACCAGCTGCTACAGCTGCGTAAACTTTTTTAATATAAGTACGCATCATTGAACGGTTACTAGCATTATGTTTACGGCGTTTTTCGGACTGAACCGCACGCTTCTTAGCTGATTTGATATTAGCCAAAGTCAACTCCCAAGTTTAGATAAAAATACATATTAATAAGGCGGGGAAATATGCCTGATTTTCTTTCTATTGTCAATGCTGTTACATAAAAAAATTTGCTATCAAAATATAAATGAATAATTTAAAGTAAATGTTTACTATATAACCGATAATGATTGTAACCTAAAAAGAAATTTTATGTTAGAATAGCAAAAATTTTATTGTATATATATTTATAAAGAGGAAGTCTCATGTCTATCATTAGAATGCAAGATCTTGATCTAAAAGGAAAACGTTTATTTATTCGCTCAGATCTTAATGTGCCAGTCAAAAATGGTAAGGTTACTTCAGATGCGCGAATTAAAGCATCATTACCTACTATTGAAGAGGCCATCAAAAAAGGCGCTAAAGTAATGGTTACATCTCATATTGGCCGCCCTACTGAAGGTGAATATAACCCTGAGTTCTCTTTACAACCGGTGGTTGATTATTTAAAAGAACATGTTTCTTTCCCTGTTCGTCTAGTTAAAGATTATCTTAATGGTGTTGACGTTAAAGAAGGCGAACTTGTCGTTCTTGAAAACGTACGTTTCAATGTAGGTGAAGGTAAAGATGATGAAACTTTATCTAAAAAATATGCAGCACTTTGCGACATTTATGTAATGGATGCGTTTGGTACTGCTCACCGTGCTCAAGCTTCAACTCACGGTGCAGGTAAGTTTGCTCCAGTTGCTTGTGCAGGTCCATTATTAGCAGCTGAACTTGATGCATTAGGTAAAGCACTTGATAATCCAGCCCGTCCGATGGTTGCGATTGTTGCTGGTTCTAAAGTATCAACTAAATTAACAGTTCTTGATTCTTTATCAAAAATCGCTGATCAAATTATTGTTGGTGGTGGCATCGCTAATACCTTTATCGCAGCTGAAGGTTATAATGTTGGTAAATCACTTTATGAAGCTGATTTAATTCCTGAAGCGAAAAAATTAATGGCTAACTGTGAAATTCCTGTTCCTACAGATGTTCGTGTAGCAACTGAATTTAGCGAAACAGCGACTGCAACTGAAAAATCAGTTAAAGATGTGAAAGAAAATGAACAAATTCTTGATTTAGGTGATAAGTCAGCAGAAGTGTTAGCTGAAATTATCAAAAACGCAAAAACCATTTTATGGAATGGTCCTGTTGGTGTGTTTGAGTTCCCTAATTTCCGTCGTGGTACTGAAATTGTCGCTAAAGCAATCGCTGATAGCCAAGGTTTCTCAATTGCAGGTGGTGGTGATACATTAGCGGCAATTGACTTATTTGGTATTGAAGATAAAATCTCTTATATTTCAACTGGTGGTGGTGCCTTCCTAGAGTTTGTTGAAGGTAAAAAACTACCTGCTGTTGCAATGCTAGAAGAGAGAGCAAAAGCATAATCTTTTTTGATATGAAGGATGAGTCAATTACTCATCCTTTAATTTTTATATAAATAAATCTATAGGTATTAAAATGGCTACAAAGATTTCTGATGTCGTGAAACCTGGTGTTGTAACCGGTGATGATGTTCAAAAAGTGTTTCAAGTTGCTCGTGAAAATAATTTTGCATTACCAGCTGTTAACTGTGTTGACACTAATACAATTAATGCAGTAATTGAAACTGCAGCTAAAGTTGGTTCTGCTGTTATTGTTCAATTCTCAAATGGCGGTGCACAATTTATTGCAGGTAAAGGGTTAAAATTAGATGGGCAAGAAGCTGCTGTTTTAGGTGCGGTTTCGGGCGCTAAACATGTTCACCTTATGGCTGAAAAATATGGCGTACCGGTTATTCTTCATACTGACCACTGTGCTAAAAAACTTCTTCCATGGGTCGATGGATTGCTTGATGCTGGTGAAGCTCATTTTGCTAAAACAGGTAAACCTTTATTCTCTTCTCACATGATCGATCTTTCAGAAGAATCTTTAAAAGATAATATTGATATTTGTTGTCAATACCTTGCACGTATGTCGGCAATGAAAATGACATTAGAGCTAGAACTAGGTTGTACTGGTGGTGAAGAAGATGGTGTAGATAATAGCCATATGGATAGTTCTGCACTTTATACTCAACCAGAAGATGTTGCTTATGCTTATGAGCGTTTAAGCGAAATTAGCCCACGTTTTACTATTGCTGCGTCATTCGGTAATGTTCACGGTGTTTACAAACCAGGTAACGTGAAATTAACGCCAAAAATTTTAGATAATTCTCAAAAATATGTATCTGAGAAATTCAATTTACCAGCTAAATCATTAAACTTCGTTTTCCATGGTGGTTCAGGTTCAACACAAGAAGAAATTGCTGAAGCAGTTAGCTATGGTGTTGTTAAAATGAATATTGATACTGATACTCAATGGGCAAACTGGGCTGGTGTTTTAGATTACTACAAAGCAAATGAAGCTTATCTTCAAGGTCAATTAGGTAATCCTGAAGGTGTTGATGCTCCAAATAAAAAATATTATGATCCACGCGTATGGTTACGTAAAGGTCAAGAGTCTTTAGTTGCTCGTTTAGAACTTGCCTTTAAAGAACTTAATGCGATCGACGTGCTTTAATATTTTCTTATTAAGCAAAAGCAGGGCTATCCCTGCTTTTACTTTATCCACTAATAAATAAGTCTTGCATTTTTGTATTAGCTGTAGGATAATTTCGCCCTCATTTAACTTAGGGGAGCTGTCTATTTATTAATAGTTATTATTAATAGAGGCGTTTGCACCCGAGAAAAGGAAACTAAAATGGCAAAAAAAGTACAAGCTTACATCAAGTTGCAAGTTGCAGCTGGTGCAGCAAATCCTAGTCCGCCAGTTGGTCCAGCACTTGGTCAACACGGTGTGAATATTATGGAATTTTGTAAAGCGTTTAACGCTAAAACAGAAAGCATGGAAAAAGGTTTACCTATTCCTGTTGTTATTACTGTATATTCTGATCGTTCATTCACTTTTGTAACTAAGACTCCGCCTGCTGCAGTATTATTAAAGAAAGCGGCTAAAATCAAGTCTGGTTCTGGTGAACCGAATAAGAAAAAAGTCGGTAAAGTAACTAGCGCTCAAATCCGCGAAATCGCTGAATTAAAAGCTGCTGATATGAATGGTGCAACCATTGAAACGATGATGCGTTCTATCGAAGGAACTGCACGTTCAATGGGCTTGGAAGTGGAGGGTTAATTCATGGCTAAATTATCTAAGAAAGCTAAACTTATCCGCGAAAAAGTAAACGCAACTAAACTATATGATATCAATGAAGCCATCACTTTATTGAAAGAACTTGCCACAGCTAAATTTACTGAAAGCGTTGATGTTGCCGTTAATTTAGGTATCGATTCACGTAAATCAGATCAAAATGTACGTGGCGCTATCGTTCTTCCACATGGTACAGGACGTAGTGTTCGTGTTGCTGTATTTACTCAAGGTGCAAACGCTGATGCTGCTAAAGAAGCGGGAGCTGAATTAGTTGGTATGGATGATCTAGCAGATCAAATCAAAAAAGGCGAAATGGACTTTGATGTTGTTATCGCATCTCCAGACGCAATGCGTGTGGTCGGTCAACTCGGTCAAATTTTAGGACCTCGTGGTTTAATGCCAAACCCTAAAGTTGGAACTGTAACACCTAACGTTGCTGAAGCAGTTAAAAATGCTAAAGCAGGTCAAATTCGCTACCGTAATGATAAAAATGGTATTATCCATACTACTATCGGTAAAGCTGATTTTGATGCAGATAAACTTAAAGAGAATTTAGAAGCATTACTTGTTGCTTTAAAACGTGCAAAACCAGCCTCTTCAAAAGGTGTATTTGTGAAGAAAGTTAGCCTTTCTACTACAATGGGCGCTGGTGTTGCTATCGATCAAGCAACTTTAAATGCATCTGTTTAATTAACAATTAAACAAAGAATCGGTTGGTGTCTGGCCTTAACCAGACCCCGTCCAAGACCGTAGGTGTAATTGATATTTAATTACTTAATCTTCCTACGTAGACGGTGACAGAACCTGATAAGATATAATACAGGAATTCTGCTCATCGTGATTGTGCTAGCTACATTTGTAGTTAGTTAAAGTAATTCTAGGCTTTGCCTAGTTTAATCCAGGAGCAATACCAATGGCACTAAATCTTCAAAATAAACAAGAAATTGTTGCTGAAGTTAATGAAATCGCCAAAGGTGCGCTATCTGCAGTTGTTGCTGATTCTCGAGGCGTAACTGTAGAAAAAATGACTGCATTACGTAAATCTGCTCGTGAAGCTGGTGTTTATATGCGTGTTGTTCGTAACACCTTATTACGCCGTGTTGTTGAGGGAACTCAATACGAGTGCTTAAAAGATACGTTTGTTGGTCCAACTCTTATTGCGTTTTCAAATGAGCACCCAGGTGCTGCAGCGCGTATTTTTAAAGCGTTTGCAAAAGAAAATGATAATTTTGAGATTAAAGCCGCAGCCTTTGAAGGTGAGTTGATTACTGCAGCGAACATTGATCGCTTAGCAACATTACCTACTTATGAAGAAGCATTAGCTCGCTTGATGTCAACCATGAAAGAAGCCGCAGCTGGCAAATTGGTTCGTACTCTTGCAGCGGTTCGCGATCAAAAACAAGCTGCTTAATTGCGGTATGATTGTGAATTTTATTAATTAAAAAAATGTAAATTTGGGAAACTATATTATGTCTATCACTAAAGAACAAATTTTAGATGCAGTTGCTGAAATGTCTGTAATGGATGTTGTTGAACTTGTATCTATGATGGAAGAAAAATTTGGCGTTTCTGCAGCAGCAGCTGTAGCAGTTGCAGCAGTGGGTCCAGCTGAAGCAGCAGAAGAAAAATCTGAATTTGATGTAATCTTAAAAGATGTTGGTGCTAACAAAGTAGCTGTTATCAAAGCAGTTCGTGGTGCAACTGGTTTAGGCTTAAAAGAAGCTAAAGACCTTGTTGAATCAGCTCCAGCAACTGTTAAAGAAGGTGTTAGTAAAGCTGACGCAGATGAACTTAAAAAGGCACTTGAAGAATCTGGTGCAGTTGTCGAACTTAAGTAAGTTTATCGATAACAAGCTAACTGGCTGGGGGTTTTATACCTCCAGCCTTTTTGCGCTGTAATAAGTCAAAATTTTTTTGAAGATTATCAATAAAAGATAATAAAGAAATAATATATTTATTAAGCCTAATCAATTGATATTTATAGATATTTTCGATGAGGTGTCAGGCGTTATTATTTCGTAGTACCCTGATGAATATTTAATCATGCTAAAATAGCAGATAAGCAAGTTGAGGAACTAATGGTTTACTCTTATACCGAGAAAAAACGAATTCGTAAGAATTTTGGTAAGCGTCCACAAGTCTTGGATATACCGTATCTTCTTTCTATTCAACTTGATTCGTTCCAGAAGTTTATTGAGCAAGACCCAGAGGGTCAATATGGCTTAGAAGCCGCTTTTCGTTCAATATTTCCGATAAAAAGTTATAGTGGTAGCGCTGAGTTACAATACGTGAGCTTTAAAATGGGCGAACCTGTGTTTGATGTAAAAGAATGTCAAATTAGAGGGATCACTTACTCCGCACCATTGCGCGTTAAATTACGTTTAGTTATTTATGATAAAGATGCGCCAGAAGGAACAGTTAAAGATATTAAAGAGCAAGACGTCTACATGGGCGAAATTCCTTTGATGACTGACAATGGTACGTTTGTGATTAACGGTACAGAGCGTGTTATCGTTTCACAATTACACCGTAGTCCAGGTGTGTTCTTTGATAGTGATAAAGGTAAAACACACTCTTCTGGTAAAGTTTTATATAATGCTCGGATTATTCCTTATCGTGGCTCTTGGCTTGATTTCGAATTTGATCCAAAAGATAATCTTTTTGCTCGTATTGACCGTCGTCGTAAACTTCCTGCAACAATCATTTTGCGTGCGTTAGGTTATGAAACTGA
>CAMLIK010000063.1 GCA_946480175.1 uncultured Gilliamella sp. | reverse complement strand
TACTTTATAACCTTTATTTCAGTAATAAAAAGGGATTCAAAGATAGAGCAATTGCACTTGATAAACTACCTAAGGTGTTATTAGCCGAAGGTTATGCTGATTATATGGCGGTGGCAAAAGCTTGTAGTGGTTTTGACCCTAATTGGAAAGATAAATTAATATGGTAAAACATGACCAAAACCTGATGGATCAGGTTATTCTTGATTGCTTTGCGGGTTTAAATAAATTAGAACAATCAATATCTGAACGGATTTGTCATTATATTTTATATGGCAAAGATGTCGTGGTTCTTGATGAGCTAAAAGTATTATCAAAAACTTATAAATATGATAACCGGGTTTATAATTTGCTTGGTATGCCAGGTTCTGTTGGTTTTTTAGATGAAAGTAATGAACCACAGCAAAAAGTACGAGCTAAATTTTATCAATTATGGACGAGTCAATATTCACCAGAACAGCTCATCAGGTTTGGTAAAATTTTAGCAGCAGCTTATATTCCGGATACGCCTCAAAGATGGTCTTTTTATGAGAAAACAAGTAGTAGTGTTATCACTCCCAAACTGCCTTTGTGGTTTTTATATCTGTTTATTGACGGTTTGGTCACTACTTTTTTAAACCGCAATTTCGATGCTGAGCAAAATATGGCTGAGCGTGATAATTGGTCCATTGAGCAATTACATCAATTACTCGAAATTGAGCAGAAAGGGTTGGGAGATCAACTTATGTTTGCTTTTTTTGAGCGGCAACATGTACCAGAATATCACTACCGTTATTTTAATACTGTTTTTGCGATTAGAGGGTTGAAATTATATATAACTAACAATTTAGAAAGGTTTAAATCTTTACCAGATCAAGAATTATCCACAATTGGTCAATTACAACAATTGCAATATATTGCTAGTCATAACGATCTTAAAGAACGAGTAGTTGATTTGTTAGTCAAACAATCCACTAGTAGCATCAAAAAAATAAGAGAGTTAGCGACAACGCTATTGCTTAGTATTTCTAAGGAAAGTGCGCAAAATCAATTAATTGCTTCATTCGCACAAGGCACACCAAAGCAACGTTGTCAAAAAATTGCGCTATTAGTTAAATTGTCTGTTGATAAAGAAATATTTGAAAAAATACTAACTGAAGAAACGAATAAAATAGTGGTTAAAAGTATCGAAAGTGCTTTATTTTCTATTAAAGATGATAAGTTAGTTAAGCAGGAAGAGGATGAAATTATCATTCCTCCTTTTATGCCAATTACTGAAGTTGATTTACCTGTCAAAGCGCGCGATATATTGCACCAAAATTATCAAGAGTTGTTAATACAATCGCAAAACAGAGCACAACTAGAAAAACTCGATAATCAAGGATATCATAACCTAGAAAGGAATGAGCAGGAACGTTACGAACAATTAACTACTTTTACTGACAATGATTTAGATATGATTTTTCATTATCTAAACGGTAAAGGGCAGTTAATGCAATCTGATATTAAAAATCAGCTAACTAATGAGATTATTTTACATAAAGGGCGTTTGCAAACAATTCCTGAATTTAATCTGTATCACTTATTACGCGCAGAAAAAATTACTTATACAAACATTGAATCGTACTGTTTAGCTTTAAGTTTTTTAAAACATGAAATATTGCCATGTACCGATTTACGCTTGATCGCTCAGGTGTTAACTAACATATCCGATATGCCAGATGTCAAACGTATTGTTGCCGCAGCATATTTGATGAATTATTATTATGATCTAACATTTGAGAGTGACGCAAATTGTGTTTGGCCTTTTTTTGCTGAAAACCTTATCTATCTTGATGAAGCATTAGGATTAATCCCCAGCCTTGAGCCACAAAATAGTAATTATACTTTTGATAAAAAGCGTGGACTAAAAATCTTAACTTTTTTTCCAAAACTTCCAGTTAAATATAATATTTATTTATTAGAGTTAGCATTAGGCGATACCAAAATACCTCGCTTATTGGCCCAACAAGCACTAAGTAAATCGCCTTGTATACATCGTCAAGTTGAAAACGTATTAACTTCCAATAAATATAAACAGCGCATTTTAGCAGCTAACTTATTGGTAACATTAGGCAATAAATCATCGATTGCAGCTTTAAATACCGCTTTAAATCAAGAAAAACAAGAAGTGGTACAAGCAGCACTATTATCCGCGCTGGAAAGTTTAGGTGAAAATATTGGCCAATATTTAACACCATCTCGATTACTTGATGATGCAAACAAAGGTTTAAAAAGTAAAAAACCAGCGGGTATTGAATGGTTAGTTAATGACACTATCCCTGCTTTAACATGGCAAAATGGTGAGCAGGTTGATCGTAAAATTATCATTTGGTGGATGTGGTTAGCTGTAAAACTAAAAGAGCCGGCCAATCCTTTATTAACTATTTATATTCGTCTATTAAGTGATAAAAGCCAAAAACAGCTTGGTTTATTTATATTGCAAAGTTTTATCCAACAAGATACTTTAACCCCGACCTTAATAGAAGCAGAAAATGAGGCCAAATTAACCGCACCAGCTCGACTACAGTCCTATTTAAATAGTTATAAGAATCATCCTGACTTTTACCCCGAATATCAAAATATCACTCTCCAGCAAGTTATTGAGCGTATCGAAAAAGAGGTGCTAACTCGTTTAATTGGTTCAGCAATTAAATCGAAAGGTTTATTAGCTCTAATTGGTGGAATTGAAGGTCATGTAGCCGTATCGATAATAAAAGCATATATGAAAAATCATTACACTAGACGAGAGCAAATTGAAGCAATGTTAGAAGCGATCGCTGTTAATGATGATTTCATCATAATTCAATTTTTATTAACCATTGCTTACTCGAATCCCAAAAAAACTATTCAAGAAAAAGCAAAATCTTTAATAAACCAAATTGCTGAGCAGAAAAAATGGACAACAGACGATCTTACTGAACGTACTGTTCTAACTGCTGGGCTGGATGATTCTGGCATACTTATGCTTGATTATGGTGCAAGAACTTTTACGGCCAGTATTGATGATAACTTTAAATGGCAATTAAAAAATTTGGAAGGTAACATTATAAAAACCTTACCAGAAGCGCGTAAAGATGAAGATCCAACCGTGATCAAAGAAGTGAAAAAACAGTTTTCACGTAGTAAAAAAGAACTCACACAAATTGTTTCAATCCAAACTGAACGCTTATATGAAGCCATGTGCACCCAGCGCCGTTGGCAAGTAAGTAATTGGCAACAATATCTATTTGCCCATCCAATTGTCGGGCGGTTGGTGCAAAGATTAGTATGGTTAGCAGTTGATGAACAAGGTAAGATTTGCAACAGCTTTAGGCCAACTGAAGATGGTAGTTTGATTAATTTACACGATGAAGAGATCACTTTGAATCAAAATCACTATATCACTCTAGCTCATAATGTGTTGTTACCAGCCAGTCATATAAACCAGTGGCAAGTACATCTTAAAGACTATAAAGTTACGCCATTATTTGCCCAATTTGCTAACCCTTTACCAAAGAGTCAATGGATTGATGATGGCATAGTGAATAATTATACAGGTTGGTTAACGGATGCGTTTACCATTCGCAATGTCCTTACTAAAAGAGGTTATAAAAATGAATATTTTGAAGATAGTGAATGCTTAGATTGTTATTGTAAATACTATAGTAATCTTAATTTGTATACTATCATTCAATTTAGTGGGCGTTATATTTCTCAAGAAAATAGTTTAGTAGAGCGTTATTATCTCTCTTTTCGTCAAAAAAGGATCTATACCAAACCCAAAATTGATGCTAACGACATCCCAGCGGTGTTATTAGCCGAAAGTTTTGCTGATTATATGGCTGTCGCAAATGCATCATGCAAATTCGAAATTTGATTCAGAACGAAAGAATAAAAGCGATGGTAAATCAGAAACAAGCAATATGATTAATTGTATAACAGTGTTATAGCTAATAACTAGCAATATTAAGCAAAACCGATGATAAAAATAAGCGCTAAGATGGGTAGTTATCACCAAAATCAGCTGGTCAATTTATTTTAAATAACGAAATATTAGTTGTAAATTTTTTGGTGAGGTTCCGTCAGTTTAACGTGCAATTATCTCACTATTAGAAAAACAATTTTTAATACTAATTGGTCAAGCCTATATCTTGTTGTTTTGCTAGATAATACGAATGATATTAAATAAATCTAATTTTATACAGATAATAGGGTACCTAAGCGTGCCAGAAAATCTGATATATAGCATAGTTATTATCAAGTATAAAAAACTTTTTGAAAATAACAAATCGCTATGAAACCCAATTAAAAATGGATATCCCAGATTTAAATCTTAATGGGAGAACAAAGGAATATGAAAACAACTGAACAATTATCAATAAACTCAAATGGTTCTAAACAGTTAATCAATACTATCTTTAAACCATTAAGTGAATTAGACAAATCTTTACCAGAACGGGTCACACAATATATCTTGCATGGTGATGAAATTGATGTGTTGGCCGATTTTGATAAACTATGTCAAAAGTCAGCTAATGTTGATAAAATTTTTGAATTATTGCGAGGACCAGCTGCCTTTTATAGTTCATATAATTATCAAAAGATTCATCCGTTGCAAAAAGCGCGCATTAATTTTTATAAGCTTTGGACGGATGCCTATACACCAGAACAAATCATTCGATTTGCCCGATTTTCTGCTATTTTATTTGATCATTTAAATCATATTAAACGCATAAGCGAACAAATTCCTTCTTGGCTTATGTATTTGTTATATGATGGACTGATTACTACTTTACCTTCTTATAGCGAAAACAAATATAAAATTGATGACCGTGAAAATTGGTCAATCCAACAATTGCATCAATTTCTTGAAATTGAACAAGCAGGATTAAGCGAAAAGTTGCTGTTCGCGATTTTTGACCGTCAAAATATTTTTGAAAGTTCTTTGCGTGATTTTCAATATTTTACTCGGTTAAATGGATTATTGACTTATATTCAAGAACGCATTGAATTATTTAAGCAACTCCCTTCACTCGGTTTAGCGCCTTTAGGACAAGTAGAACAACTTAAATACATTCAACGATATCCAGAACTTAAGCTGCAACTGGTTGATTTTATTGCCATGCAGGCGCTAAATACTTGCAAGCAGGTGAGTCAATTAGCCACACGAATACTATTTAACTTACCACATGAGCTGATTCAACCTCAATTACAACACTTTTTAACTTCAGGCTCGGCTAAAGAGCGTGCTAATGCAACAATATTGCTTTCTCGAATCATTTCTGAACCAACAATTTTACAACAGGCTTTAGCTATTGAAACCAATAAAACAGTTATTGTAGCCCTTGAAAGTGCCTTATCGAGATTAGAAACTGCCAATGCAGCCAAACAACAAGCTGATTTAGTTATTCCTAGTTTTGACCCATTAATTGACACGCCATTGCCACTAAATGCTCGTGATGTTTTACAGCAAAATTATGACGAGTTTATGAACGAATGTAAAAAATCGATGGAAAAAGAACTTGAGGAAAATAAAGAAAATAATAGATCATGGGATTATCATCAAAAACGTTATAAATTGATGAACACGGTAACATCAAAGTCTATTGACTACATATTTGATTATTTGAATGGTAAAATTGATCGTTCAGCATTATTTGCAGAATTAAACGAAAAAATTGATTTACGTTATTTCCTTCCAAAAGATCAATTAGCAAATTTACCCGGATTTTCTTTGTTTCACTTATTCCGAATCAAACGGTTAATCGATCGTCGAGATAATATTTGTTTTTTTGAAGGAATATATCCATATAACGACGTTATTATAAACTTCGATTTAAGACAAATAGCTGATGTTATGGTAAAAATCAAATTTCGGCCTCACGCCGAATTTACAGTTGCTTTGCCGTTTTTAACCAGTGATGTTTTTCATGACGTTTATGCCAATGAACCTCATAAATTATGGGCTTTTTTTGCTGAAAATGAATTTATAATTGATCAAGCATTAGGTTTTACTCATGTACAGATCCCTAAGGCAGCTTATGAGCGTATTGATAAAGTTAGTGCCATAAAAATATTACAATTTTTTCCAACTATTCCAACGAAATATGTCGCTTACCTATTTGACCTAGCTTTAGATAAAAGTAAACGGATACGTTATGCGGCGCAAGATGCCTTAAAGCGGATCCCCAATATACATAATCAAGTTGAAAAAGCCTTATCTTCCTCAAAACAAGAGGTGCGTATTGCCGCTGCAAATTGGCTAGCTGAGTTAGGCCAAAAAAGCTCGATAAATGCATTAAATAGTGCGCTAAAAAAAGAGAAATGCGAAACAGCACAAGCAGCAATATTGGTTGCACTTGAAAAAATTGGTGAAGACATAAGTCAGCACTTAACCCCGCAAAAGTTATTGGCTGATGCCCAGAAAGGCTTAAATGGTAGAATACCAAGCAACCTTGATTGGTTTGATTTTAACTTAATACCAGCTTTGACTTGGCAAAATGGTAAAACAGTTGAACCACAAATTATTGAGTGGTGGATCCGATTAGCAGCTAAATTAAAAGATCCAGCTAATTGGCTGTTTACTATTTATAATCGATTATTAAGCATCCAAAGTCAACGCCAATTAGGCGAATTTATTTTACGAAGTTTCATCAATCAAGATACCCGAACACCAACATTGGAAGAGGCTGAAGCCAGAGCTAGTTCAGAAGTCGATGAACGATTGCAACAATATATTAGAAATTATCAGCGTTGGCCGCAATATTATCCTAACTATAAGAATATTACTTATGAACAAGTTTTTGATAAAATTAAAAAAGAGACATTAACAACCTATCTTGGCTCAGCCATTAAATCAAAAGGGATATTAGCGTTAACCTGTAGTATTGAAGGCCATGTTGCTATATCAATATTAAGCAGTTTTATGAAAGATCACTATCTACGTAGCGCACAAATTGAAGCGATGCTTGAAGCACAGGCAAACAGCGATGATCCGATGATCATTCAATTATTAGTATCATTAGCGCGTCGCTATCGAACGGCATCAATTCAAGAAAAGGCCAGATATTTAGTAGAAAAGATTGCCCAACGCTGTGGTTGGACAGTAGATGAACTAGCCGATCGCACGACATCAACCGCAGGGTTAGATGATAATGGCTTGTTAATTCTTGATTATGGTGAACGTACCTTTACTGCTAGTTTAGATGAGCAATTTAAATGGCAATTAACAAATGCTGAGGGAGAAAAAATCAAAGCATTACCTGAAGCACGTAAACACGAAAACCCAGAATTAGTCCAAGAGGCAAAAAAACAGTTTAGTAACAGTAAAAAAGAACTTAGCCGATTACTCAAAATGCAAATTAGCCGTTTTCACGAAGCCATGTGTGCTCAGCGTCAATGGCGAGTAGAAGATTGGCAAAAATATCTGCAATCTCACCCAATTATAGGACGGTTTATTCAACGTTTAGTGTGGTTGGAATTAGACAGTAATGGTCAAATAGTCAATAGTTTTAGGCCAACAGAAGATGACTGTTTAATAACTAATCAAGATGAAGAAATCTTACTTGATCAACATCATTTTATTACCGTTGCTCATTCAGTGTTGCTTTCAAGTGAAGATATCTCGCAATGGCAAGCGCATCTTAAAGATTACAAAATAACTTCATGGTTTGACCAGCTAAGTCATCCATTACCTGATATTAACAAATTTAAAGATGGCGAAATTGATGATCGTTTAGGCTGGTTAACTGACAGTTTTACTCTACGTGGTATTTTAACGAAATTGGGTTATAAGCGAGAAAATCTTGAAGATGGCGAGTGTTTTATGGGCTACCATAAATACTTTGGCAGTTTAGGTATTTATATCAATATTGAATTCAGTGGTAGCACACTACCTGAGGAAAATATTCCAGTTATACTCTATAGCCTTTATTTTAGCAATAAAACGTCTTTCAAAGATAGGGCAATTGCACTAGATAAACTACCTAAAGTGTTATTAGCCGAAGGTTATGCTGATTATATGGCAGTGGCAAAAGCCTGTAGTGGTTTTGATCCTAATTGGAAAGATAAATTAAGATGGTAAAAATGGCCTAAACCTAATGGAACGGGTCATTGTTGATTGCTTTATGTGATTGTCAAAATTAATGTATGAATGAATTGTAATTGAAGTAGTAATACTTATCTATCATTTTTGATATTAAAAGTTTTAAGTAGATAACCTAAATGGATCGTGTATAAATAGTATCTGGCGAATTACAATAAAGCAAAAAAATAAATTTGATAATATAGAACTATAACATGATAACAAATATGAGGTTTTAATGCGTAAGTATTTTTTTGATAACGTTTTAATTAACTTATTAAGCCTTAAAAATTGATTAGTATTAATTTAAACCGTTTCATATTTATACATATGGTGAAATTGAATTAAAATGAGTAGCGATGAAACGTTACAAATATGTTGCAACTACAAATGGATATCCAAGATTTGATCCTTAAGAGGAAAACAAAGGAATATGAAAGAAATAAAACAATTATCAAGTAAAACTCTTACATCCGAAGAATTAATTACCGCTATCTTTAAGCCATTAAGTGAACAAAATAAATCTTTACCAACACGGATAACACAATATATCTTAGAGGGCGATGAAGTTGCTGTGTTAGTTGATTTTGATAAATTATGCCAAATACCGAATAATTTTGACAAGATTTATGAATTATTGCAAAGACCAGCGGAATTATATAATAATTTAAATTTTTATGGCGAAATTCATCCGTCGTTACATGCTCGGATTAATTTTTATAAACTTTGGACTGATGCTTATACACCTGAACAAATCATTCGATTTGCCCGAATTTTAGCAACCTTGTGTGAATATTTACCTTTTATTAAACGCGTAAGCGAGCAAATCCCACCATGGCTTATTTATTTGTTATATGATGGACTGATTACTACCTTACCATTTTATGGTGAAAACGAAGACAAAATTGATGACCGTGAAAATTGGTCGGTACAACAATTACATCAATTTCTTGAAGTTGAACAAGCAGGATTAGGCGAGAATTTGCTATTCGCAATTTTTGACCGTCATAATATTCCTGAATATCATTCTAATTACTTTCAATATTTTACTCGGTTGAATGGGTTATTGAATTATATTCAAGATCACCTTGAATTTTTTAAGCAACTTCCCTTACGCGGTCTGGCGCTTTTGGGACAGCTAGAACAACTTAAATACATTCATAAATACCCTGAACTAAGTCTGCAATTGGTTGATTTTCTGGCAATGCAGGCATTAAACACTTCAAAGCAGGTGAGTAAACTTGCTACAGAAATATTATTAAGTCAACCACTGGAGCTGGTTCAACATCAATTAAAACATTTTTTAACTTTAGGCTCAGTAAAGCAACGTGTTAATGCAACAATATTGCTCTCTCGAATCATTTCTGAACCGATAATTTTACAAGAGGCTTTAGCTAACGAAACCAATAAAACAGTTATTGCTACCATTGAAAATGCTTTATCAAGATTGGAAAGTGCCAATGCAGCCAAACTACAAACTGATTTAGTTATTCCTGATTTTAAACCTCTTAGTGACACGCCATTGCCAATAAGTGCTCGTGATGTTTTACAGCAAAATTTTGACGATTTCCTTATTGAATGTAAAAAATTGATGGAAAATGAACTAGAGGAAAACAAAGAAAAGAATAAATCATGGGCATTGGATTATTATCAAAACAGTTATAAATCATTGAAAACGGTCACATCAAAATCTCTGGATAATATCTTTGAATATTTGAATGGTAAAATCAATCGATCCGCATTATTGGATAAAATTAATAAAGATATTGATTTTCGATTTTTACTGACTAAAAATCGATTATCACATTTACCTGAATTTTCTTTATTCCACTTATTTCGAATGAGAGAATTAATTGACCCTTTAGATAGTACTTATTATTTTAAAATGATATACTATAACTATGACGTGGTTAAAAAATTCGATCTAAGACAATTAGCTGATGTCATGGTTAAACTCAATTCCTATTCACAAGTTGAAGCAATTGCTCGGCCATTTTTAACCAATGATGTTTTTCATGATGTTTATGAAAATGAACCACATAAACTATGGCCTTTTTTTGCTGAAAATGAATTTTTAATTGATCAAGCATTGGGGTTTGCTCCTCTTCAAATCAATCAGTCTTCTTATAATTGGATCGATAAAGTTTGTGCCATAAAAATATTACAACTCTTTCCAACTATTCCAGCTAAATATGTTGCTTATTTATTTGAATTAGCTTTAGGCGAAAGTAAGCAGATACGTTATGCGGCGCAAAACGCCTTAAAACTGATCCCCAATATACATAATCAAGTTGAACAAGCTTTATTCTCTCCTAAACAAGAATTGCGTATTGCCGCAGCTAATTGGTTGGCTGAGTTAGGACAAAAAAGCTCGATTAAAGCACTAAACGCTGCGCTAAAAAAAGAAAAACGCGAAACAGTACAAGCAGCGATATTGGTGTCACTAGAAAAAATTGGTGAAGACATTAGTCAGCACTTAACCCCGAAAAAGTTATTGGCTGATGCCCCAAAAGGTTTAAAAAGTAAAATACCCACCGACCTTGATTGGTTTGATTTTAACTTATTACCCACTTTAACTTGGCAAAATGGTGATAAAGTTGATCGACAAATTATTCAGTGGTGGATTTGCTTAGCGGTCAAATTAAAAGATCCTAGTCATCCACTATTAATCATTTATACTCGATTGTTAAGTACCCAAAGTCAGCAACAATTAGGCGAATTCATTTTGCAAAGTTTTATCAACCAAGATACCCGAATACGAACTTTAGAGGAGGCTGAAGCCGAAGCCAATTCGCAAGCCGATAAACGCTTGCAACAATATATTAGACATTATCAGCGTTGGCCGCAAATTTATTCTGACTATAAGAATATTACTTATGAGCAGGTTTTTGACGAAATTAAAAAAGAAACATTAGCAACTTATCTTGGCTCAGCCATTAAAACAAAAGGAATGTTAGCGTTAACCTGCGGTATTGAGGGCTCTTTTGCAGTATCTATCTTGCGCAGTTATATGAAAAATCATTATCAACGTCGAGCACAAATTGAAGCGATGCTTGAACCACTGGCAAATAGTGATGATCCGCTGATCATTCAACTATTATTGTCATTAGCTCGTCGCTATCGGATGGCATCAATTCAAGAAAAGGCTAAATACTTGGTAGAAAGTATTGCCCAGCGTTCAGGCTGGAGTACAGAAGAACTGGCAGACCGCACCATATCGACCGCAGGGTTAGATGATAATGGCTTGTTAATTCTTGATTATGGTGAGCGTACCTTTACTGCTAGTTTAGATGAACAATTTAAATGGCAATTGAAAAATGCAGAGGGGAAAAAGATCAAAGCATTACCTGAAGCACGTAAAAACGAAAACCCTGAATTAGTTAAAGAAGCCAAAAAACAGTTCAGCAATAGTAAAAAAGAGCTTAACCAATTGCTTACTATGCAAATTAACCGCTTTTACGAAGCCATGTGTGCTCAGCGTCAGTGGCGAGTAGAAGATTGGCAAAAATATCTGCAACCACATCCAATTGTGGGACGATTGATTCAGCGTTTAGTGTGGTTACAATTGGATAATAACGGTCAGATCGTCAATAGTTTCAGGCCTACTGAAGATGGTAGCTTAATAACCAATCAAGATGACGAAATCTTACTTGATCAAAATCACTTTATTTTCGTCGCCCATTCGGCGTTACTAGCGAGTGATGATATAGCACAATGGCAAGCGCAT
>CAMLIK010000062.1 GCA_946480175.1 uncultured Gilliamella sp. | reverse complement strand
AAATACTACCTTAAAAACCAGATATGGTATTCCTAATGGAACGGATATTAGTGCTCGAAGTGTAACTTATTATATCAATCCAAAAGCAAATCCATCGGTCTGCTTTGCTAGACCAAATTTAGAACATAATTGGTTAGTGACCGACCATAAATTTGACGGTCCAGCGGAAATTTGGGATTCTGGTAAAGGTTTCAAACCACAAGCTAGTTATGGTTCAAACTTCCCGACTACGGGTGCTAATGAGCTGTATTTTTACTTAGATATAGGTGGTGTTCTTCAACCATTGGTATGGGAAGAAGTTGAACATGGGGGTATTACTGCTAAAGCTGAATATGATCGTGATCATGAAGGCAAAATAGTTAATCCTGCAATGGTTCGAGTTACACTAAAAGGCCCTGCTGTTACTGATGAATCGCAATGGGAATCAGATACTCCTAATGAAATAGGTAAACCTGATTTACCACAGACATTTGAATTAGTTGGTAGTTACAGTAAAGGAGGTCCCGCAATTGTTAAATATGGTTTTAAGTTAAACCAGTGGTTTGTTAATCGTGGAGATGTATTAACATATAAGAAGAGGGATAATACAGTAGATTGGTGTGGACAAATAGGTTATAAAATTCCTAAAGTTAAAGATTTAACAAACTCAACTTGTAGAGGATATGGAGTTCTTTATTACTGTAGAGGTGCTGTCGGTGCTACTCCAAAATCACCTGATAATTTTTTCACACGTGTAATCGGTGCGGGCTTTTTTTCAGAGTGGGGACCTATGGGTGAAGAAGAATTTTACAAAGACGCTGGCTTTATTACTCACGGCTATTGGACTCAAGATGTAACTCCTTTTCCTGAAAATGCTCAAAATCCAGATCGATTCGATGTCTACTCGCTTGATGGCACCGTCCGTTGGAATTACGCTGCTCGAGAAGGTGCTTATGAGCTGTGTGTTTATCCAGAATCAAAATCAGACTCAGACTCAGACTCAAACTAAATCAACCTCTAATAAAATATAAAAATAGTTTTGAGTAATAAGAAATACAACCGATTTTACATTAGTCGTTATGTATAATCGGTTGGAGTGTTTGAGCGATATAAACGTTGCATTATATTAAAAATACCCATTTCACCTAACAATAGGTTTCCAAATACTATTTATGGTCGTGCAACGTATTTGAAAAAGTTGAGGAACGTACTTTTTGAAGCTAAAAATTCCCTCCAAAAATGAGCGAAAGTTGCCAAAATCAAATTTCACCTAATGCTGGTATTAAGGTGACGATGACCAACTCAACAAATAGAAGTGTTCATGTCACGCTAACAGGTCCTGCTGTTGAAGACCGTTCGCAACAGATTTCTGATAATCCAACTCGTTTAGATAAGCTATCTTTGCCTCAGGTATTTGAGTTAGTTGGTAAAGGTAAAGATAGTGACAATAATGATATCGAGTTAAAATATGGTTTTGTGTTAAAGCAATGGTTCATCAACCGTGGTACTAGTAAATACTCTTATTCAAGTACATCATCATGGTGTACAAAAATTGGATATCGTATGCCTGCGGTTATGGATTTAACTAACGGGATTTGTCGGGTTAGTCAATTTTGTGGAGGTGCTGTCGGTGCGAAACCTCCGTCATCTACTTCTTTTTTTCAGCGTCGCATTGGGGCAGGGTTCTTTACAGAATGGGGGGGTATGCGCAAAGCCCGAGGTTGTTAGATTTCGTAGCGTAATATGCATTACTACCATTCACATCGACTGTAAACTGATTACCATCAACTACGTCACCCGTCCAATAATCAGTGTAGTGGAAACCGGCCTTAAAGTAAAAGATCATATCCTTAGCACTTGTTTCTTAGTCCTTGGGCTGTAGAGATAGGCATATGAAAAATAGCGTTACAACGTTAATATCTAAAAAAATCACTGTTTAGTAACAGTGATTTTTAGCATATATTGTTAAGATGTTTTAGGTTTTGAAGTAAAAAATTTGAGGAAAGGGGTTTTTTAATCCCTCAATCCTTTGTATAAATAATTTTAAATGATTATTTATTTTTGATTTTCTGCTGGATTACCCGAATAAGGAAATATACTATCTTTTAAACTGAATGAGAAATCCTTCGTGCTGATCTCTCCAATGATATTATCACTATCATAAAGCGCTAATAAAAACTCGGCCATTTGGTCGGCGGAATGATATTTGGCAAAACTCTTATCATAATCATATTCATGAACATCGTTGGCTTTTTTACCAAATTCGGTCTGTGTTGCCGCAGGCGCTAGTACTTTTGCTCTTAATTTTGCGTTAGTTTGTATCAATTCCTGTGCAAGCCCTTCCGTGAAGGCATTAACATAGAACTTGGTGGCACAATAGGTGACTGCATTAGGTACGATGGTATAGCCACCACGCGATGATATGTTAATAAGCTGGGTGTTACTGTGATTATGATATTTTCGTACATAAAGAGTTGAGAGGATGGTTAATGCTTCGATGTTTAGATGGAGCATGGATCCAATTTTGGTTAAATCTTGAGTGCTTACACTGCCATAATGCCCAAAACCGGCATTATTGATCCAAGTTTCGATAAAGTAATTTCTTAATTCATTAAATAATGTGGTGATGAGTTCTATATTGGTTAAATCACAAACTTTGATAATAACTTCAATGTTTGGATTGATGATCTCTATTTGTTGTTTTAATGATTCTAGGTTTTCTTTTCTTCTTGCGATAACGATAAGATCTTTGTTTCTTTTGGCAAAGGCAATTGCTGTTGCGTAACCAATTCCTGAGCTGGCACCAGTAATGACCGTATATCTTTTTTCTGTATTGATAATTTCGCCTTCAGTTCCTCTTTCTGTTTCAGGTTTAATTTCCTTTTCCATCTTGCATCCTTTTATTTATCTTCTTATTAATAATGTTAGTCGCTTGTCTAAGATTGTAGGACAAAAGTCCGTTGATATGATACCAATTTTTATGAAGAGTTTTTCTTTTTTTAATTAACGATGTGTATTATATTTATTGATAAAATGATAATAAATAGTGTGATAATTTATATATTAACAACTGAGGGTTGATAATGTGGATTTAGTTAAGTGTATGGAAGCTTTCGTTGTAACGGTCAAAACGGGATCGTTCGCTCAAACATCTATTTCTTTAAATACTTCACCTCAAATGGTAGCAAAATATATCCTTTTTTTAGAGAATTATTTAGGGCTTAAATTGCTTAACAGAACGACAAGATCGCAAAATTTGACCGAGTTTGGTAAACAATATTATGAGCGATGCTTATTTATATTAAGTGAAATTAAGAATACTAAAACGTTAGCACAAAAATATAGTAAGGAACCGAAAGGTCGTTTAAGGATTAGTGCTCCTGTTAGTTATGGTCAATTTAATTTGATTCCGGTTATCCGTGATTTTATGAAATGTTATCCGAAGGTGAATATCGATATTCAATTGAGCGATCGTTTTATTGATTTAGTTAAAGATGATTTTGATGTGGTGTTTCGTGTTGGTTCTTTAACTGATTCGGGTTTAATTGCGCGTAAACTTAATGATTTGCAACTTATTTTTGCTGCATCGCCAAGTTATTTAGCCTGTTATGGTATGCCATCGGAACCCGATGATTTGAAGAATCATCAGTGCTTAGTTTATCAATATGTCAATCCAGCTAAGAAAGATAATTTATGGCCTTTTAGGATAAATGGTGAGTTAGTTAATGTTCCTATTGCTGGGGCATTTAAATGTAATAATACCTCAGCATTGGCTGTGGCAGCAGTTGAAGGGTTGGGGATTACGATGTTACCAGACTCGGTACTGAGTGAATCAATTAAACAAAGTAAACTAATTCCAGTATTGCAAAATTTTTTACCACCTGCCAGAGAGGTTCATCTGTTATATACTGCCGATAAACAGCGATTACCAAAACTCAACATTTTTATTGAGTTTATTGTTAATGCAATGACTTAATAATTCTATTATATGTATATAAAAAAAGCGATCTGACGATCGCTTTTTATTTATCTTTTATTCGATTATTTTATCGTTGCAAGTGTACTTACTTCTTTACCCAGCATGTTATTTAGGTAAACTAAATCACTTGCAGTTAAGGTACCAACCGCATATTTTAACTGTAATAAACTTGTTAAATAGTTGTATTTAGCGTCAGATAAGTTTCGTTTTGAACTATATAGTTGTGTTGTTGCATTAAGTACGTCAACGATAGTACGAGTTCCTACTTGGTAACCAGAAGACGTTGCTTCTAACGAACTTTGTGCCGAAACTACAGCTTGTTGATATGCTTTAATCGCACTAATCGATGAAGAGATGTTGTTGTAAGATGATCGGATTTGGTTTATCACGCTACGATTAGTACTTTCAAGCTTCTCACTAAAACTAACAAAGTTGTGTTGTGCTTGTTGTACTTGTGATACTGTTGCGCCACCTGAAAACAGTGGTAAATTCACGCTGACGCCAATTCTGTTATCACCTGTGTATTTTTTGCCCGCAGTATGACGTTCGTAATTGGTGTTACCATAACTGTCGGTTTTATTTAAGTTGGTTGATGCATCTAAACTAGCTGTCGGCATGTAACCTGATTGCGCCATTTTGATTTGATCGCGAGCAATCTCTTGATTTAACTTCATTGTTAATAAATTGAGGTTTGTGGTTTCAGATTGTTTTAATAATGCGTTGATTTGCGTTGGTTGTTCAGTTCTGAAAGTTTTGGTGTCAACACTAGCAAGTTTAGAATAGAAACGTCCACTAACTTGGCGTAATGCTTCAAGTGCATTATTTAAGTCATTTAACGCGTTAACTTGTTGGGCCACAGTTAAATCGTAATTTGCTTGAGCATTTTGCACGTCAGTAATTGCAACTAAACCAACTTTGTGTTGTTGACGAGTTTGATCTAACTGGCGACCAATTGCTTTTTTCTGAGCATCAATGAAGCTTAATGCATCAAGTGCTTTTAGTACGTTAAAGTAGGCTACTGATGTATTTAATATTAATGTTTGGCCTTGATATTGATAAGAGATATCAGCAATGGTGGCTTGTTTTTTTGTGATATCTAGAGCTTTCCAATTGGAGAAGTTAAAGATACTTTGTGATACAGCTACTTGGTATAAGCTACCACTTTTAGTTTTAACTCCGCTATTGTCTCGACGTCCATGTGCTACACCATAAGAAGCACTAAGGCCAACTTGCGGAAGTAAGCTTGCACGAGAACCTGAAATCGCTGAGTAAGCTTTATCTTTTTCAGCTAATGAACTGCGCAGATCTGGGTTGGTTTCTTTTGCTTGTTCGTAAACCTGAACTAAGTTATCAGCAAACACAGATTGACTTAATGCTAAGCCAATTAAAAAGGTTAAAGTTTTTTTCATCAATCTTCTCTTTAAAAGCAATAAAATAGAATAATATTTCCAATTGCATAATTTTAACAGATAATTAGCACATAGACATTATCCTTATTCGTGATTCGCACTTTTTATTAAAATTTAGCCTAAAATAGAGAACTTGATATGAAAAATAAACTTACCCCAGTGCTTTTTAACAAGAAAGACGTTTTTAATTTAACTAAACGAATTTTATATAAAGGCTTTTTTTCGTTATTAGAATATCGCTTTCAATACCGTAAATTCGATGGTTCTGTCAGTGAAATGGTGACTCGTGAAATTTTGGAGCGAGGTCATGCGGTGGTGCTTTTAGCTTATGATGATAAGCGTGATGAAGTGGTGCTTATTGAGCAAATTAGGATAGCTGCGATTGATACGCAAGATAGTCCTTGGATGTTAGAGTTGATAGCGGGAATGATGGATCATGAGAATGAATCGACCGAAGAAGTGGCAAGACGAGAAGCGATGGAAGAAGCGGGTATTGTTGTTGGGCAATGTAAGCCGATTATTAGCTATCTTGCATCACCGGGTGGTTTAACCGAGCAATTGCACGTGTTGGTCGGCCAAGTTGATTCTTCGACCGCAAAAGGTGTACACGGTTTAGCCGAAGAAAACGAGGATATTAAGGTTCATGTGGTTAGTCGTGAGCAAGCATATAAGTGGGTTGAAGAAGGTGTAATCAATAATGCGGCATCAATTATCGCGTTGCAATGGTTACAACTCAATCATCTGACACTAAAAAATGAATGGAAATAAGCGATTTTTGTTAATTTAATAAAATTATTGCTTCCCAAACAATAGATTTTATTTTACAATTTAATATAACATCATGATTTAAAAATAAAAAATTGTGATGTTGATCACAATATCAATTCTATTGCTGACATGATTTCGTATATATAATAATTGAGGTAGATTTTGGAGTCACTTTTAACGCTTCAAATACTAAATCAGTATTGTGCAAAAATTTTGCATATTACTGATACACATCTATTTGAGAATGAGAATGGCGCTTTATTAGGCGTTAAGTCGAATGCAAGTTTTTTATCAGTTATTAATGAAATTAAGCGTAGTAATAAGAAGTATGATTTGATTGTCGCAACCGGCGATTTTGTGCAAGATGGGTCGAAGAAATCCTATGCACGATTTGCTGAGCAAATTAAGCAATTTAACACCCCTTGTGTTTGGTTGGCTGGTAATCATGACAATTTTAGTTATATGCAGGAAGTGTTTTCGAGTTATCAACTTGCTAAAAATAAGGTGGTAATGCTTGGTGATAATTGGTTGATCGTGCTTTTAAATAGTCAAGTTGTCGGTCAGGCTTATGGTTTGTTACCTGAATCTGAATTACAATTTCTTGAAAAGGCGTTGTTAGCTCATACCGATAAAAATGCGATGGTTTTTTTACATCATCATCCTATTGATTCAGGTTGTCATTGGTTAGATGAGCATATTTTGAAAAATAGGGAAGAGCTTGAGAAGATCGTCCAAAAATTTCCTTCAATAAAAGGTCTTGGTTGGGGACATATTCATCAACAACAAGATCATGTTTGGCATAATTGTCAGGCCTTTTCAACACCTTCTACCTGTTTTCAATTCAAACCAAATTGTTATGATTTTCAGTTAGCTAATGATGATGCGCCCGGCTGGCGAGAAATTATTCTTAATGAAAATGGTTCAATAGTATCTAGCGTGTTTCGTATTGCAGATAATCAATTTTTACCAGATGTTTCGCAAAAAGGTTATTAACGTTTCTATTTTCAGTATTTGCTCAAATTTAATTGTCAATTCTGATTTTTGATTGATTAGAGTAGTGGTGCAAAGAAGTAAAACAGTCGTTCTACGATTCGTTGCCAGATTGGTCGTTTTTTCCAAGTTTCTGTGTCAACTTTATCCGATTGAGATAGGTATTGCGCTAGTAATATTGATAGTGATTTTGCAAACTGGGCATCATCAATTACAGTTGTGATTTCAAAATTGAGCCATAAACTTCGCATATCTAAGTTAACGGTGCCCACTAAACTCAGTTGGTTGTCGATTAATACGCTTTTGGTATGTAGTAAGTTGTCATTAAATTGATAAAGCTTAACGCCACCATTTAATAATTCAGTAAAGAAGGCACGACTTGCCCATTTTACCATTAGCGAATCATTCTTTTTAGGTACGATGATGATTACTTCAACCCCTCGCTGTGCAGCAGTACATACTGCATGTAAAATATCGTCACTCGGTACTAAATAGGGTGTGGTGAATATAATCTGTTTTTGAGCTGAGTAGATGGCGGTTAATAGTACCTGATGTATCATGTTTTCGGTGTAACCGGGGCCAGATGCAATAAGTTGCATGATATGTTTCTTTTCTTCTGGCGGTTCAGCAAAATCGGTAATTTGAGGAAGGGATAGATATTTTCCTGTTTCTAGTTCCCAGTCACTGGCATATATCGCGCCCATAAGTGTGGTTACAGGGCCACACATTCTAATCATAATATCAACCCATTCACCAACATGTTTATTTTGTTTGAAGAATCGTGGATCAACAATGTTCATGCTGCCGGTATATGAGATGTAGTTGTCAATAATGGCGACTTTGCGATGTTGTCGAAGATCAAGTCGCCTGAACATAAATCTAAGTAGATTAACTTGTAATGCTTCGATAATGATAATGCCAGCATCTCTCATTCTTTGGCTAGCTTTGGATCGAATAAAATGTCGGCTGCCAGCCGAGTCAATCATTAATCGACAAGTGACGCCTCGCTTCGTGGCTTGTATCAGTGCTTGTTCAACTTCGTTAGCTTTACCACCTTCGTTCCAGATGTAAAATACCATTTCGATGTTTGATTTGGCTTGGTTTATATCTTCAATCAATCGTTCAAAAATGGCATCGGTAGTGCTTAATAGTTCAATGTGATTACCCCTGATCCCATCGAGGCCTGTTTGATGTTTGCAGAGTTGAAAAATAGGTTTGCTAACTTGACTAACTTTAGTGGTAAATATGTCAGGAAAAGTACTTAGTTGATTAATAAATTTGGTAATAGTTGGGCGCATTTTTTGCGCACGCTTTGCTCTTTGTTGACCAAGGTGGGCTTCACCAAGTGCAAAATAGAGGATGACGCCAATAATAGGCAATATGTAGATGACTAACATCCATGCAATGACGTAAGTAGTTGGTCGCCTTTTAAAGACAATACGTAAAGTGGTCGATACAATGAGCAACCAGTAAACAAGAAATATTAATGAATTTACTAATGCATGAAATGAAGTAAATTGCATATTTATCAGCTATAACTTAAGTTTAGTTTACTAATAGGGTCTTTACTACAATCGAAATTTTGAAATATTTCTGGCAACGGTTTCGGGTTGTTGTGTTTATCAACCGATACATAAGTAAATGTGGCATCAGTAATACAAAAGCGTTCGGTTGCATTGTCAGTATCAGTTAGTTTTTTAATCCAAACTTCAATACCAATAGTAATCGATGTTTTACCGGTTTTTATACAATGTGCATAACAGCAAACCACATCCCCAACCATTGCTGGTTTGTAAAAGGTGATACTACTTGCATTAACGGTTACGACTCTTCTTTTGGCAATTTCTTTAGCCAATATGCCGCCCGCTAAGTCCATTTGTGACATTATCCATCCACCAAAGATATGACCATGAGGATTGGTGTCTGCTGGCATGGCTAAAGTTCGTAATACTAATTGTCCTTTTGGGTTATTTTCGTTTTGTGTCATGTTGAAAGTACTCCTAATTATATTATTTTATCCGTTATCAATAGTTTTATTCATATGTCGATAAATATAAATGCCCGAAATCAAAGACATGACTAATGATGCGCCGGGTAATATAAATACCTTAAAGATCCAGAAGAAATTATCTGCTACATAATATGTTGCAATTAGACTGAAAGTTCCACAGACAATAAAAAATACAATCCATATCACATTTAACTTATTCCAAACCGTTATATCAAGCTGTATCTCTTTACCTAACATTTTTTGTAGTAGATTTTTTTTGAAACCAAACTGGCTGATAGATAACGCAGCAGCGAATAAGAAGTTTATGATGGTGACTTTCCATTTAATGATATTTTTATCTTGTGTATAAAGTGTTATTCCACCGAAAATCATGATCATCATATAAGATATGAGCTCAACTTTATCAATTTTTTTATACATAACAAGAATAATTAAAAAAGAGATAGTTGCCGAAACCATTAGTGCTTGTACGCCGACAAAAATATCGTAAATTGTTAAAAATATAAAAAAGACGATAAGCGGAATAAAATTTAAAAGCTGCTTCATTTATTTGTTAACCTGATAGATAAAATTAAGTGTTCTCGATAAGTAAAAAAGCCTATATAAATAGGCTTATTTTTTGGTATGAAGTTCTGGATGCGCTTTACAATTGCCTGATTTGCAATGACCATAAAGATATAAACTATGAAAGGTTAGTGTAACCCCGTATTGCTCTGCGATTTCTTTTTGGCGTTTGTTGATGATTTCGTCTCGAAATTCAAAAACCTCACCACAATCTAAACAGATTAGATGGTCATGATGTTTTTGGGAAGCAAGTTCAAAAACCGCTCTTCCTCCTTCAAAATTATGACGTGTCACAATACCCGCGTCATCAAATTGATTTAATACGCGATAAACTGTAGCAAGACCAATTTCTTCGCCCATATCAAGTAGCTTTTTATAAAGATCTTCGACAGTAATGTGCTGGCATGAAGGATCTCGCAATAATTCTAAAATTTTTAATCGCGGTAACGTAACCTTTAAGCCTGCACTTTTGAGTGCTGCATTATTATCTTTATCATGATTAGTCATATTACATTCCAATTTAGTTAATTAATTAGGCATATTATAAAAATATGAACGGAAAATAAAATAAATCACATTAATAGATCAAATATTCATTTCGGCTTTTACTTGGTTTACCCAATTATTAATTCGTTCTTCTGTTAATTCTGGTTGACGATCTTCATCAATAGCTAAACCGACAAAATGGTTGTCGTCAACAAGGCTTTTAGATGCTTCAAAGCTATAGCCTTCTGTAGACCAGTTACCAACAATTTTAGCGCCTTTTGGTTCAATAATATCGCGGATAGTTCCCATTGCATCACAAAAGTATTCAGCATAATCTTCTTGGTCACCACAGCCGAAAATTGCCACTGTTTTACCATTAAAATTAACTTGTTCTAAATTAGGAAAGAAATCATCCCAATCAGCTTGAGATTCACCATAATACCAAGTTGGAATACCAAAAAATAACAAGTCATATTTTTCGATATGTTCTTTTGTTGTTTTTGCGATGTCAAAAAGATCTGCTTTATCTGTACCTAAGATTTGTTGGATTTGTTTAGCTACATTTTCTGTATTACCGGTGTCACTACCAAAAAAAATTCCAACTTGTGCCATATTTTTACCTTTTTTGTTTTTGCTAAATATATCTTTTGAGTATATCACTGTCAGTAGTTATCAGCAATAATTCTCAATTACTATAAACATAAGTAATTATTTACTACACATTTTTTTTAACTTGCATTAAAATTAGCCACTATTTTATGGCAATCGACGTTTCGGAATTTATTTATGAACCTGCATGAGTATCAATCAAAACACCTTTTTAAACAATATAATTTGCCAGTACCGGAAGGTTACGTGGGTAATTCAATTGATGAAATACAAGATATATTGGCTGAACTTTCTTCTCAAACTAATGCTTGGGTGGCAAAGTGCCAAGTACATGCGGGCGGTCGTGGTAAATCAGGTGGCGTAATTTGTACTAATGATTTTAATGAAATTAAACTGTTTGCCGAAAAATGGTTAGGTCAATATTTAGTTACTTATCAAACAACTTCTAAAGGGCAACCCGTTAATAAGATTTTAATTGAAAAGGCCTCTCATATCGAAAAAGAGTTCTATTTAGGTGCCGTCGTTGATCGAAGCACAAAACGTATTGTAATCATGGCGTCAACTGAAGGTGGTGTTGAAATTGAGAAGGTTGCTGAGCAATCACCACACTTAATTCATAAAATATCGCTTGATCCCTTAACTGGACCATGCAGTTATCAAGGTCGCCAGCTAGCTTTTAAACTAGGCTTAACTGGTAAATTAGTCAATCAATTTGCTAAATTATTTGTTAATTTTGCTAATCTTTTTATAGAAAAAGATGTTTCATTGGCAGAAGTCAACCCTTTAGTTGTTACTGATACACAAGAACTTATCTGTTTAGATGCCAAGGTTGTGTTAGATGACAATGCTATGTTCAGACATCCTGATTTAGTTGTATTAAGAGATACGACACAGGAAGACGAACGCGAATCAATTGCCGCAAAACAAGGTATTAGTTATGTTTCTCTAGACGGTAATATTGGTTGTATGGTTAATGGGGCAGGCCTTGCTATGGCTACCATGGATATGATTAAACTATACGGTGGTGAACCAGCGAATTTCTTAGATGTTGGTGGTGGTACGACTAAAGAACGTGTTGCCGAAGCCTTCAAATTGATTCTTTCAG
>CAMLIK010000061.1 GCA_946480175.1 uncultured Gilliamella sp. | reverse complement strand
TTTGTATTATTAAATAGAGAGAGGTATTAAAAATTTACTTACACCAAGTGTTCTTGGTTTTCCACGATGGCTAGGTGGAGGAACTTCACTTAAAAAGAGACAATCACTATAACGTTTTTTAAATGGCTCTTTTTGTTCTGTTTTAGCTAAATAACTTAGCATATAACAAGCCGAACGAAATGCTTCATGATCATGATGGTTTATCATTTTTAACCCATTTATACAATAATTATTGCGTTGACAGTCATATAAGTAACCATTAGTCAGTTCATGCCATGCACGTTCTAGTTCAACATAAACAGGATAGTATTTTTGTCTTTTTTGACCATTTATATAAAAAATAGCATGGAAATGAATATGTTTATTTTGATTGAACTCCATAACAACAGCATACCCTACAATATCTAGTTCAAATTGCATTGCTTGAAAAAGTAAGCATGTGATTTCTTGTTTAGCGATATGAATATTTGTATTGAATTTATCATCCTTAGCATAATGAATGTCGATTCGAATCGGTAAAATTTTTGAGTATCTATCTTGTAATTTATTTAGGTGTGTCATTAGTTGCTGATTGAGTTGGGTATGAATAGTAAAGTTTTTATTTTTCATGTGATGGCTCTTATCAAATTAGAATCATTTGATAAGAGCTAAAATTATTTTTTTACTGTTTTAGTAACTGATGGTTTACTCAGATAAGGGGGTATTGGTGTTATTTATCTAATAATTTTCTTTTATATAATAATATTAATTAACCTTTAATGATTATTTTTTTATCTTATCTTTAGCCTTAATAAAACATCGAAAACATTTGATAGAAATTAATATTTTAAATTGCAAAATAGTGAAACGCTAATGTAATAATATTATTGTCATAAAACGATCAATCCATCAGAATATGAATGGATGAAGATGAATAGTGCATAATTCTTTTATGATTAAACAACCGGTGTAATGTAAATAAATATTTACAAAAAGAATAAAGTAGTAACGGTATCAATTGAAAGTAACAGTACAAATAATGAATACATAATCATTTGGCAAGCAATTCTCTATAGCCCTTGCAAATAAAGGCTTTAAAGCTATTTTATGGATACACGCCATTATCGAACCAAATGTATCGGTTCCCAATGATGAGTTATCAATTTACTACTTTGCGTATCAACAAGTAATACATCAAGATCATATAAAATAGAATCCTATGATCCACCAGGAAGCGGTAAAACCACAATTGTTTTACTTTCATCAGCAGGCCATATTTTACAAACCGGCATATCACTTTCACGAGAAGAGTGGTATTTTTCAAGTAATTGATCAATCCATTTTTCACAATCAGCACTACTTACCATAGGCAAACAAAGCGTAATGAGTAGTAGTAATTTTTTTATGTTTTTCATTGGGGGGATCCTTAATTTTATATCAACTGATTTTAAGTTATTCCATTAACCTTTATTTTTATCAAGAAGTTTGCGAATGGTTACGTGTACCACAATACTGTATTTTATTTCTATAATATTATCATTTACTATAAAATCACTGTAGATTTCTATATTATTTGTAGCTATCTTATTGTGAAAATTGAAAATAAAATCCAGTTAAAAAATATTATCACCCACTTTATTCGCAATATCAATTCGAATTGCTTTACTGTTGTTTTTTGCAGCGAATTTCTTTGGTTAGCCAGTAGTAGAAAAATTCTTAAGTTTAATGCCGACATGGTTAACCCACTCCTTTGAAATTATCGGTGGAATTTTACCTGCGTTAGGTTTTGCTATCACCATCATGGTTATCGGTAAGAAGAGTTTATTACCTTATTTTATTGGTGGTTTTTTCGCTGTTCTTTACTTAAAAGTTGATGTAATGGCTATGGCTATATTTGGAACCTGCTTAGCATTTTTAATTAAAGGTTTCGCAAATAAAGAGGATGTATAAGATGAATGGAAATCAAGTTAGTTCTGGTACTATGCAAAATGAATTGATTGAAAAAGCTAAACAAAGTAGTCGTTTAACTAAAAATGATATTCGTAAAGCTTGGCTTATCTACTATTTAGGTGCTGAGTTATCAAGTTCTTATGAACGTTTACAAAGTTTAATATTTTGTGCATCGATGACACCAATTATTAAAAAACTCTATCACACCAAAGAAGAGCAAGCAGAAGCATTAAAACGTCATTTGAACTTTTTTAATACTGAAGCAACGTTTGGTTCAATGATTCAAGGCATTGCTATTGCAATGGAAGAGCAAAAAAGTTTGGGTGAGAATATTTCTGATAGTTCAATAACCGGCATCAAAACAGGATTAATGGGATCGCTTGCTGGTATTGGTGATTCTATTATTTGGGCTGCTATTATGCCTCTTTTAATTGCACTATTTATCCCTTTTGCCGCTAATGGTAGTGCAATGGGGGGAATTATGCCATTAATTCTATATCCGGCAATTACCTTAATTTTGAGCTATGGTTTGATTAATATATGTAGCAAAATGTTGTGCTGAACTTAATTTTGCTCTTGAACCGACTGGCGGAATTGACTTAAACAATTATGCCACCATTTTAAAAATAGCCTTAGATGCTGGGGTTAAAAAAGTGATTCCTCATATTTATAGCTCAATTATTGATAAAAACAGTGGAAAAACAAAGCCTCAAGATGTAAAAACATTAATGGATATGACAAGAGAGTTGTTATAAATGCTAAAATTAACTTAACAGTATTGACTGTTAAGTTAAGTCCACTTTAAACCTAAAATTCAATAAAATAACCTCATTTAATAAAAAATCACTCATAGCAAAATCTGTCAATTTTAGTTTTATGGCTATGTTAGCCTGATAATAAATCCAATAAATTCAATAAAGTAAACTCAAATTAAGCATTAGAAATTAATAACTGAAATTCCATCGGAAACTAATTTGGTGAGAACTTGCTCACAAATAATTGGATACATTATTAAATACATTGAATTAAAAATAAAATTTATATAATTTAATAATGACTAAGTAATTGGGTCAATAATTCTCATATTACTTAGTGTTAGGAGATTAAAAATATTAGATGGAAGCATGTTCTTTTAGGAAAACACCTCATAGATAGGCAATTAATTTTCTCAGAATATATTTTTCTAAATATCTAAATCTATCACCATCAACTAGGAGATAATTTATGTCAGATAAAGATAAACTTGTGACTAATATGACCGAAATAATGAGCAAGTTTGTAGCCCTTGTAGGTAAGAAATTACCTGACGATGTTGAAAATAAACTTCAAGATCTAAGCAAAAAGGAGACAAGTCAATTAGCAAAAGTCATCTATAGCACTATGCAGGAAAATCAAAATCTTGCGATGAAATTGAATCGGCCGTGTTGCCAAGATACGGGCGTTTTACAGTTTTCGGTAAGATGTGGTACGAATTTTCCTCTTATTGGTGAATTAGAAAACATTTTAACTAATGCAGTATTTCAAGCCACAATTACCGCCCCTCTTAGACACAACTGTGTTGAAACATTTGATGAAAAAAACACTGGCAAAAATATAGGTACAAATGCGCCTTATATTTTTTGGGATATTATTCCTGATAGTGATGTCGTTGAAATTGATACTTACATGGCTGGAGGCGGATGTACTTTGCCAGGTAAAGCAATGGTACTCATGCCTGGTGCTGGTTATGAAGGGGTAACTAAATTTGTTTTAGATGTAATGACCAGCTATGGATTAAATGCTTGTCCTCCGCTACTTGTTGGTGTTGGTGTGGCTACTTCAGTAGAAACAGCAGCACTTTTTTCCAAAAAAGCGCTTATGCGCCCAATCGGTTCTCGAAATGCCAATGAAAAAGCCGCTAAATTTGAACAGCTGCTTGAAGATGGTATAAATAAAATAGGATTAGGTCCTCAAGGTATGTCTGGTAAATATTCAGTTATGGGAGTCCATGTTGAAAATGGTGCACGTCATCCATCGGCGATTGGTGTGGCAGTAAATGTTGGTTGTTGGTCTCACCGTAGAGGAACAATTGTATTTGATAAAGAGTTGAATTACCAAACGATAAGTCACAAAGGAGTAACACTATGAGCCAAAAGAAAATATTAACCACCCCAATAAAATCTGAGGATTTAGAAGGAATTAAAGCTGGGGATATCGTTTACCTAACTGGCTATATTGTAACTTGTCGTGATGTGGCTCACCGTCGATTAATTGAACAAGGATTAGATTTACCGGTTGATATAAATGGTGGTGCAATTTTTCATGCAGGACCAATAGTTAAAGCATTATCTGATAATGAATTTCAAATGATATCTATTGGACCAACAACCTCCATGAGAATGGAAAAATTTGAAAAAGAATTTATTGAACAAACAGGCGTGAAATTAATAGTTGGTAAAGGTGGAATGGGGCCAAATACTGAAGAGGGTTGTAAAAAATATAAAGCAATTCATGTCGTTTTCCCGGCTGGATGTGCTGTTGTTGCTGCAACACAAGTTGAAAAAATAGTTGATGCTAAATGGCGAGATCTTGGTATGCCTGAAACATTGTGGGTATGTAAAGTAAAAGAATTAGGTCCTTTGATTGTATCAATTGATACCGAAGGGAATAACTTATTTGAAAATAACAAAATCATTTTCAATCAACGCAAGGAAGAAGTTTATCAAGAAATTATTCCGCAAGTCAGGTTTATTAAATAACGGTAACTATCCATAAGTAACATCAAAATTATAAAGGTTAACGTTATGTTGGAAGTTTTAATAAAAGACAAAAAATTTGTCTTTAGTGAGAAGGATGAAATGTAATGAAACAAAATTTAGAGCAAACAGCATTAAGAAAAATCACATTACGAATAGTTCCTTATGTCATGCTAGTCTATTTCATTGGGTTTTTCGATAGAATAAATATTGGTTTTGCTGCTTTAACGATGAATCAGGAGTTGGGATTTTCTGATGCCGTTTTTGGACTTGGGGCTGGACTTTTTTTTCTTGGTTATTTTATTACTGATGTCCCATCTAATATTATTTTGCAAAAGGTGGGACCTCGTATTTGGTTAGCTAGAATATTGCTAAGTTGGGCTGTAATCACAGCATGTATGATTTATGTTGAAACAGTTACTGGTTTTTATATTATTCGTTTTTTATTGGGAGTAGCTGAGGCAGGCTCTTTTTCTGGAATCATATTGTATTTATCCACATGGTTTCCAATAAAGAAACGCGCTCAAATGATAGCGTTCTTTATGGCTGCGGCACCAATTTCAGCCATGATTGGTTCACCTTTAGCCGGAATCATTATGAGTTTACACGGCGCATTTGGATTTAAAGGATGGCAATTAATGTTTTTAATGTGTTCGATTGCTGCCGCGGTAATGGGGATATTTACATTATTTTATGTTAATGACAAACCAGAAAAAAATAGCTGGCTAACAGAAGACGAAACTAAATGGTTAGTCGATACTCTTGCAAAAGAGAAACAAGGGGAAAAAGCAGTAATAAAAACCAGTATATGGAAAGGATTAACTGATATTAGGGTATTAACCTTAGCGATTGTTTATTTTGGTACTTCTGCTGGACTTTATTCGATCAATATTTGGTCTCCAATGTTTTTTAAATCTTTTGGCTTATCCACAATTCAAGTCGGTTATATTAATTCCATACCACCGGCATTAGCTGCAATCACGATGATCCTGTGGGCGAAACATTCGGATAAAACAAATGAACGAACCTGGCATGTTATTTGTGCGTGTTTACTTGCGTGCGTTGGTTTCATTATTGCCGGCCTTGCTACAGCGTTAATTATTGCAACCATTGCCTTAGTTATGGCTAATATTGGTATATCATCTTGCAAACCACCATTGTGGAGTATTCCATCTCAATTTTTAAATGGACCAGCTATTGCTGCCGGATTAGCGGCGATAAATGCCATAGGTAATTTAGGTGGATTTGCTGGACCGGCATTAATTGGTTGGTTAAAACAGGCAACGGGTGATTTTTCTTATGCACTTTATTTTGTTGCCGGAATGTTAATGATTTCAGCCTTTTTAACGTTAATTATTGGTATCAATAATAAAAAACGACAAGCTCAATAACAAAATTGTTATATGAATTTAAATAAAAATGCCACTTTAGTCAGAAGTGGCAATTAAATTTGAAAAAGGAATTTATTATGAAGCTATTAAGCTTTTTGTCACCACTAACACATGAAAAAACATGGGGTTGTGTTAAAAATGACAATGTATATGACTTGAAAAAACAGTTAGGTGACAACTATCCAGATCTAAAATCAGCCATTTCTAACAATATTTTAAGTGAATTAAAACAATTGAAATTGGAGCATCCAGATTATGCGCTAAATGAAATTCATTTCTTACCTGTTATTGATAATCCAAATAAAATAATTTGTGTGGGAATGAATTATCCAGAAAAAAGAAAGGAATTTGAACAATCTACTAATGCCCCAACACTTTTTATTCGATTTCCTGATTCGCTTGTTGCACATAATGAATTCATGCATAAACCCAATTCAACAAATGAATTTGATTATGAAGGTGAATTAGCAGTAATTATTGGTAAAACGACCAGTAATGTATCAAAGGAAAATGCTCTAGAGCATGTTGCTGGTTATAGCTGTTTTATGGATGGTTCCGTCAGAGATATGCAATATACTTGGTTTACTTCAGGTAAAAATTGGCCAAAAACGGGTGGGTTTGGGCCTTGGCTAGTCACATCAGATGAAATTACTGATCCGCAAAAACTGCACATTACAACTTCATTAAATGGACTCCAAGTTCAAAGTGAATCTACAGGAAATATGATCTACTCTATTTCTTATTTAATTGAGTACATCTCAAGATTCAGTAAACTTGAAGCCGGTGATGTTATCATAACAGGTTCACCAGGAGGCGTTGGCAAAAAAAGAACCCCCCCGCTGTTTATGAAAGAAGGAGATATTATTGAAGTTGAAATTAGTCAAATTGGTAAATTAAAAAATAAAATTTTGGACTGTTAACCTAAACTTCTGTTTTTCCTTACTTATGTAAAAAAATAAAACTTAAAAACGTGTTAGCATATCTTCCATGCTGCGAATGATATGCTGATACATAAGATTTTTTGCCAATTCTGCATCATATTCAATCATTGCATTCAAAATATTACCGTGTTCTTTAGATGAAAGAATAGCGTATTCTTGTTCAGAAATATTCGAACCTAATGATAATCCATTCCACATTTCCGATAAGATAGAATTAATTTTATTATTGCCACATGCGGCCCAAATTGCCATATGAAATGCTTGATTATAATTGGTATAATCAACGTAATTATCATTTTCAATAGCGTTTTTTCCACATTGATAAGCATCAATAATTTCAGATAGATCGGCTTTATTTTGGCAAACTTCTGCGACAGCTTCGCGTTCTAAAACTGCGCGAGTCACATAGTGATCTTTGATAAATTTCTTAGTAATTCCTAAAACTTCTGCTCCTTTATTATGGCGCAATTTAATAAAACCATCTCTAGCCAAAATCTGAAAAGCTTCTCTGACAGGGGTATTTGAAACTTCCAATTGCGATGCAACACCATCAAGCGTCACAATTGTGCCTTCTTGTATCTCTCTGGTTAAAATGGCTTTGCGTAAAACCGAAGCTATTCGTTCTCTCATTGGTAGTAACTTCAGTGGTTGCAATTGATTCATCTAGGTTAACTCCTATTTAACTTTTTTGTTAAACTATCAGCTAATGAAAAATAATATTTGTATACAAATTTGGCTATTGCTTTTAATTCATGTGTTTGAATTGATGCTATTAAACTATTATGTAAATCTTCATCACTAGATTTTTTTTCAATATTATCCCAAACATATTGCGGATAACCCACTAATAGTCTTGAATAATTTTCTTTAATAAAATAATTGTCGATTTCGGTTAATAAAACTTGTCGAAATTGTTTGGCATCTGCAACAAGTATATTTCTTATATCTTTTTTTGAATTTAACAATATTTTGATAATTTGGATCTCAACCGATGCGATTAATTCAAAAATTTCTTTTAACAAATCAATCTTCGGACCTACTACTAATACGTGTCGATTAGGTAATCGCGATAAAAATCCTTCTAATTCTAATATAAGAAACGCTTCTCTAACGGGAATCCTAGATGTATTAAGATATTGGGCTATCTGTTCTTGAGTGAGCTGTTCACCATTTTTGAACCTACCAGATATGATCTCCTGCCGCAATATCTTTGCTATTCGATCTTTGGTTTGAGTGTTATCCAGCTTTGGTAAAATATTATCCATTATATTATCGGTTTCAAATAAAATTAGAACAGAGATTATTCCTTAGATTATCTGTTAGTACAAGCCTTCAAATTCTAAAATAATTTTTAAAAAGTATAAATATAAGATTATTTTTACAATTAAATATAATTAAAAAATCATATTTAATTAAATTATTAAGAATACTTAATCAATCTCAAGTTACGTTAAAAATAATCAAATATGTTTTTATTATATATGTTTCATTATTTATGGCGTTATTTATAAATATAAAGTAATAAGTTAAATAGTTTAATTAGTAGTTATTAATATATTGAATTTTAGATAGAAATAATAAGTTATTACTAATTTAAAATTGCTGGTGTAGTTATTGGAAATGTTAAGATTTTAGCCTCAAATAATTTTTACTCGAGAAGCTAGTTAATTATTATTTAATTATCTTATTAGTTTATAAGATTCAATAATTGATGGTTTTCAACTTTTTCAATTTGTTGCTCATAAAGATTAATTTGCTGTTCAGAAAAAGAAACATTATTGGAATGAGGTGCAAAATTAGTACCAACACCAAAAGCTCGATATTCATTATTAAGTTGATAACGAGCCGTATCGATTTCAAAATTATTTAATTCAATAGCATCACTACCACTTTGCGTATCCACAAGCTGATCCTCGCCAAAAAAGTGGACAAAAGTCGCCTCTATGATATAAACAAAAATCATAGGAGACAAATATCATGGTCAAAAAATTTAATATCGAATTCAAACAACAATCAGTGGATTATGCGTTATCTAATGCACACCTTTCTATCAGCGAACTTGCCAATCATCTAGGTGTGGGTAAATCAACCCTAGATAAATGGATTAGGCAACTTTCCCCGAATAAAACCAGCCGTCGAGAGTTAACCGCTGAGCAACAGCGGATTATGGCGTTAGAAAAAGAGATTAAAGAACTGAAAATGGCTAATGATATACTAAAAAAGGCGCATGTGTACTTCATCAACAATCCAAGTCGATGAAGTACACTTATATGAAAAATCATTTAACCTGCTATCCCGTTACTAGGATATGCTCATTACTTGGTGTCAGTTCATCGGGTTATTATGCTTGGTTAAAAAGAGCAAACAAATCAGCTAAACTCAGCGAGTATATCCAAAAGCAGTATTGGCAACATAAAGCCCGTTTGGGTGCGCCAAGCCTGCTTCATGATGCAAGAGAAGCAGGCTATCAAGTTTCAGAAAGGACAATTAGCCGTGTTTTGCAACAATTGGGATTACGGAGTAAAGCAGCACGTAAATTCAAGCATAAAACAGACAAGGCTCATCACAATATTGCGCCCAACACGTTAGATAGGCAATTTATTTCTGATAAGCCTAATAAAACATGGGTAACCGATATTACTTATATTAAAACGGGTGAAGGTTGGTTATATTTGTCGGTGATTATCGATTTATATGGACGAAAAGTGATTGCTAGGCAAACCAGTCGCTACATAGACCGCCATTTAGTGTGTAATACATTAAAACAAGCTTTATTTCGGAGTCACTTTCCTAAAAATGTACTCATTCATAGTGACCAAGGAAGCCAATATTGCAGTGCTGATTTCAAGCAATTATTGTTACAATATGGGCTAAGGCAAAGCATGAGTCGAAGAGGCAACTGCTTTGATAATGCGGTTGTTGAGAGTTTTTTTCATACACTCAAAACACATATTATTCATGACTGTTACTACAAAACGAGGAAGCAGGCTAATAAAGCACTATTTGAATATATTGAAATCTATTATAATCGGATACGCCGTCATTCAGCCAATGGCTGGGTATCACCGCAGCAATATCAACAACAATATTACCAAAACGAAAAAATGATAGAGGTAGGCTCTGTCTAATATTTTGGCGAGGATCAAGCCACACATAAAGAGCATAATAAATTTTCCCTTCGATTTCATTAAGAAACGGTATCACCACAATTGTTTTACTTTCATCAGCAGGTCATATTTTACAAACTGCCTTATCACTCTCGCGAGAAGAATGGTATTTTTCAAGTAAATAATCAATCCATTTTTCAAAATCAGCACTACTCACCATAGGAAAGCTAAGAGTGATAAGTAGTAATAATTTTTGGGTGTTTTTCATTGGTGTTTTTACTGGGTTTTATTTATGTTTTTTTGTATTAAAATCAATCTAACTTAAATAAATATCTTAGTTTTTCCCAAAAGCTCATTGATTCAATTATTTCTATTTTATTTTTTAGTTTTTTATTCGATTCTTCATTTTGTTTTAATAAATTATGTAAATTGTAATTTTCTCTACTTAAATCATTTATCTTAATTGTAAATTCATTTAATGAAGTTTGTTTATTATCAAGCTCCAATTTATATGATTCATTCAATTCGTTCAATTCTTTGTTAATACTTATAATATTATTTAATTCCATTTGTTTTAATTTTAACTCTTCAACATAATAATTGGCAGGAATAGGATCTGAAAGAATAGTGCCGTAAACGTGATCTTTAAATTTTGATTTTAAAAAATTATAGTATTTTTCTAAATCCTCACTATCATAACTTTTGTTTTGAAATTCTTGTAAAAAAATCATTTTTTTTGTGAGAGTTACTTCTATTATGGGGATGTTATGTGCAAAAAAATCTTTTATTTTTGTTGGTTCACATTTATGATTAACAGCAACTTCGATAGCAACTTTTCCATTCCATTTTTCAGCTAAATCACATTTAGAAGAAAAATAACCAATTAGATCTGGATAATAGACTTTATCATTTTCAAATTGTAAGCGAGGTTCTATAAGAAATTCTGTGAATTTTAATTGATAGCTTTTTTTATCGATAATAAATGTAATCTCTTTTAATTCTGATAGAGCCAAAATTGCCATTGAGTGAGAAATGGTTTCATTGTCTCCATCTTCATTATTACCTCCTTTCATATTTTCAATATACCTAAAAAAACCATTTCTTACAGGCGTCATCTTGGATCTATTTTTCTCACTTTTTTGAGTACTATAAAAAGTTAACTTCTCATACACCTCTGGATATTTTTGTTTTATTTTTAATACTTCCCATATATAAAATGTTCTATTTTGAGACGGATTATGTTGATTGGAAATATAATCACCTTGCTCATTTTTAGCATATGCCCATATTTTTTTCACCATATATAATTGTCTTTCCTTTACTTATTAACAGATTTAATTCAATTAAAATAGTCCAAATCACAGCAACTTATTATTTTTCTTCTATTCTTTGTAAAAATTAATTTATGTTACACATCGTGAAACTTTTAAGTCAAAAAATAAACAATCGGTAAATCAGCATCTGCCCAATCTAGATCGTTTAATTCACTACTATCTAACCAACAAATCTTATTATGTTCTAAACATATTGGATCATTATCAATTAGCTGACAAAGAAAAGCGTTGATTTTAACTGTGCCAAAATCATAATGATGTTCTGTTGTTAATAAGTATTTTTTGATCGATATACTACAACCTAATTCTTCTTGAATTTCCCGAATTAGTGCATCTTCTAATTGTTCGCCAGGTTCAACTTTTCCACCAGGAAATTCCCACTTATACGCTAAATATTTAGTGTTACCCCGTTGAGTACAAAGAATTTTATTGTTTTTAATAATTACTGCAGCAACAACATTAATAATTTTATTCATTCTTTAAAGCAATTTCTCGCCCTCTTAAATTTGCAATTTTTTTCAATTTATTTATATCATCTATATCTTTAACAACATGCATTTTTCGATGGCAATTAGGACATAGTGCTGCTGTATTATCAATTGCATCGTCCGCCTTCAGAATTGTTTATTATTTAGAATAATTTGAGGTGTTAGATTTTTTAATTTTGTCCATTAGTGTTCTTTCCCTTAGTTCCTAAACACTTCTCTAACATGCCACTCAATAAACCTCTCATGCAAATAATCACTTTTCATGCGAGGTAATAAGATGTTTTTGCCGTCGAAATCCCAAA
>CAMLIK010000060.1 GCA_946480175.1 uncultured Gilliamella sp. | reverse complement strand
TGGGGCTTTGATTTTGTCCATGTTGGGCAAAAGAAAGATTATTTTTTAATTTAAGAGGATGTTATGGTAACTATTCGTTTAGCTCGTGGTGGCTCTAAAAAGCGCCCTTTTTATCAAGTAGTTGTCACTGATAGCCGTAACCCACGTGATGGTCGTTTTATTGAGCGCGTTGGCTTTTTTAATCCAATTGCACAAGGTAAAGCAGAAGAATTACGTTTAGATCTTGATCGCGTAAATCATTGGGTTGGTTTAGGTGCAACTGTTTCTGATCGTGTTAATGCACTAATCAAACAAGCACAAAAAGCTGCTTAATTAAGTAATAGTAACTGTGATGATGAATACTGAGAATCTAATTGTTGTTGGTAAACTTGGTTCAAGCTACGGCATTCGTGGATGGCTCAGGATTTTTTCGTTTACAGAATTTCCAGATAGTATTTTTGATTACAAACCTTGGTATATCCAGCGTGCTAGTAAATGGCAAGAAGTAATCGTTGAGAGCTTTAAACCTCATAATCAGGACATGATTGTCAAACTCAAAGGCGTTGATGATCGCGACCAAGCTAATGCGTTAACGAATGCTGAAGTATTTGTTGATGCCGAAAAATTACCTGAACTAAATCAAGGTGATTTTTATTGGAAAGATTTGATTGGCTGTCGAGTAAAAACAGTTAATGGTTATGACTTAGGTCAGGTAACTGATTTAATGGAAACCGGTTCTAATGATGTATTGGTTGTTAAAGCAAATCTAAAAGATGCATTTGGAGCAACAGAACGTTTAATCCCTTTTGTTGAAGAACAATTTATTAAACAAGTTGATTTAACAACAAAAATGATTGTGGTCGATTGGGATCCTGCATTTTAATTGGTAAGGTAAGAATATGTGGATTGGCGTAATTAGCCTTTTTCCCGAAATGTTCCAAGCTATTACCTGTTATGGCGTAACTGGTCGAGCCGTTAAAAATGGGCTGTTAACAGTAGATTATTGGAACCCGCGCGATTTTGCGCATGATAAGCATAAGACTGTCGATGATAGGCCTTATGGTGGTGGTCCCGGCATGTTAATGATGGTACAACCACTTAGAGATGCGATTCATGCAGCCAAAGCTGTAGCTGGTGAAGATACTAAAGTAATCTATCTTTCCCCACAAGGGCGCAAATTAAACCAACAGGGAGTTTGCGAGTTGTCACAATATCAAAAACTGATTTTGATTTGTGGACGATACGAAGGTATAGATGAACGCGTTATCCAAACCGAAATTGATGAAGAATGGTCAATTGGGGATTACGTGTTAAGTGGCGGTGAATTACCGGCGATGACAATGATTGATGCATTAGCAAGGTTTATCCCTGGCGTGTTAAATCATGAATCATCAGCAGAAGAAGACTCTTTTGCTAACGGTTTACTTGATTGCCCTCACTATACTCGTCCAGAGGTGTTAGATGGAATGGCGGTGCCCGATGTATTAATGTCTGGTCACCATGAAGCGATTCGTCGTTGGCGATTAAAACAATCACTAGGACGAACTTGGTTGAGAAGAGAAGATCTTCTTGAAAATCTAGCTCTGACTGATGAAGAGCAACGTTTACTCGCTGAATTCCAACAGGAATATCGTGATAAACCGAGCTAATAATATTTCAGTATAACTAGTAAGAGACAAAATTATGAAAAATGCAATTATTCAGCAATTAGAACAAGAACAAATGAAAAAAGACATCCCGTCTTTTCGCCCGGGTGATACGGTAGAAGTTAAAGTATGGGTTGTTGAAGGTAACAAAAAACGTCTTCAAGCATATGAAGGTGTAGTTATAGCTATTCGTAATCGTGGTTTACATTCTGCATTTACAGTACGTAAAATTTCGAATGGCGAAGGTGTTGAACGAGTATTCCAAACTCACTCACCAATTGTTGATTCAATTACTGTGAAACGTCGTGGTCAAGTACGTCAAGCTAAACTTTACTACTTACGCGAACTTCGTGGTAAAGCTGCTCGTATCAAAGAGCGCCTTAACTAATTCCAATTGGTTCATATTTAATAAACTAATTAAAATATATCCAATTAAAATGGTCACCTTTATGGTGACCGTTTTTATGTGTATAGTAAATGTTCATTCCCGCCAACAATCGTTGACACATTTCAAGCAACATCTAGTGATAAAAAAAGGTAACACTATGGACAACTATCTTGTTGAGATTCTTGCCACCACAACCAAGTTATTTGCATTGATGACGCCACCAGCTGTGCTAAGTGCATTTTTAAGTGGCACTAAGCAGTATGATGAAGCACAACGCCGTAAAACGGCACTTAAAACATCGTGTGCGGTATTTATTATTGGTATTGTGCTATTCTTTTTTGGTAATGCGATGTTTAGTGTGTTTGGTTTTACACTTGACGCATTTAGAATTGGCTCGGGAGCATTACTGTTTATTACCGCGGTGACATTAATGAATGATTCACCGGAAAAAAATAAAATTCATAGTGACGATGATGATATTAGTGTCGTACCACTAGCAATACCATTATGTATGGGGCCGGCATCCATCGGTACCATTATTGTTATGGGGACGAGTTCAGTTGGTATTATGCAAAATCTTATTGGCGCGCTTTCGTTATTGATTGCCTCAAGTGGTATTTACGCCATGTTACTATGTGCCAAAAGCATTGCTAAAGTGTTAAAAAATACCGGTATTGCCATTTTGTCAAAACTCACCGGATTATTAATATCAGCGATTGCGGCACAAGTTGTTTTTACTGGCGTTGCTGCATTCCTAAAATAAGTCAGGCTAGCCCTCTTTCAGATAGATATAAAGATAGAGATAGTTATCACTGATATATGTAATCACCTTTAATTTAGAGTTTAGGTGATTACATAAATAAAGAATAAAATTAATTTAATTTATTATTTAAATGTCGTTTACTAAAAAAGTAGTATGAGACTAAGATAACAAAAATTAAAAGCACTTCTGATAATAAAATAAAATGCCCTGACTCACCAAACCATACGCCAACAATAATAATAATGTTAACGGTAATGGAGATCATCGCTAACCAAGGAAATAGCGGTGATTTAAATTTAATCATATCTTTACTGTATTTACCTTGATTCACACCTTTGCGAAATTGATACTGACACCAAGCAATAATTATCCACGCAAAACAACCAACTTGTCCGGTACTTGCCACTAAATAGAGATATAATTTTTCAGCTGCGATATACTTGGAAAATAGCGAAACTAAAGCAATAATGGCAATAAACAATATTCCTTTGGTTGGCACGCCACGTTTATTCACTTCTGAAAAGTATTTTGGTGCTAAATTATCCTGAGCCATCGACCATAACATTCTAGAACTAGCATAAACCGCCGAATTAGCAGCCGAAATCGCGGCACAAAAGATAACAAACAGCATTGCATACGATGCAAAGGTAATCCCTGCTTTATTGAATACCCAAACAAATGGGCTAATCTCATCATGTGTTGTGCCATAAGGATAAACCAGTGCTAATACGGCTATCGCTAACACATAAAACAAGATGATACGAAACGCCACACCAGTAATAATTTTCGGTAATACCGTTTGTGGTGATTGCGCTTCACCGGCAGCACTACCGATTAATTCGACTCCCTGAAATGAATAGGTAACAATCGTCATACAGACAAAGATGGATAAAAAGCCATTAGGGAACCAACCTTGATCGGTTTTAAAGGTAGGTAACTCATGCGTTTGATTATATTGTTGATAAAGTAGATATATACCAACTGCAATAAACGCAATAATAGCTAATACTTTAATCGTTGAAAACCAGTATTCACTTTCACCAAAAGCACGAACAGAGGTTAAATGAACACAAGTGATAACAGTTAGAATAATTAGACTAAGAATGTAGATAGGAATAGAGGAAAAAACTTGATGAGCAATCATAGACGCCGCTGTTAAGTCAGCAGCCATAGATAGTACCCAGCTTAACCAATATAACCAGCCAATAGTATAACTCCAGATAGGATGAGGAATAAACATTAATGCATAATGCTGGAAAGACCCTGCATGAGGGAATGCACAAGAAAGTTCACCTAAGCAAAGCATGGTTGACAGCATAATACTGCCGGCAAGTAGATACGCGATAATGGTCCCTAAAGGCCCAACCGTGCTAAGTGGCGCTGCAATACCAATAAATAATCCGGTACCAATTGAACCACCTAATGAAATCATCAATAAATGACGATTCTTTAAGTTTTTCTTTAAAGTACTGGGATAAGGACTTTCTTGAGATTCTGATGTTGCCATGTAAACCGCCTAGTAATCAATAATAGCTGCTGGTTGCCCAGCAGCAGTTATATATTAATAAACAAACCGTTTTTCTACGCCGTTGGTTTGGCAAGCCATAAGCAGAGCTGTGTAATCAAGCTCAAAAACAATCATATCGCCAACTCGCAATGTTTCAGAAACATCTTCAATATCAACGATAGTATGATCACTCGTTTGACCTAATACCGTAATGTTATCATTAACCGGTACACAGCTTTCCGACGGCACATCTTGACGACCAAAAGCAAGTAAAGCTCGTTTACGAGTACCGTGATCAACAAAAGTTTTGCTGTTCAAAAAGGCATCAACACCTAATTCACCAACAGGCACGGTAGGTTTACTATTAAGTTCGATAACTTGTGCATATAATTTATACATGTCACTACAAGCTTTCTCGACAGGTTTATTTGAGTGATGAAACTCATCAAGATATTTCATATCGACATACTCAATACCAAACTCATGTAAACCACCAATACGGATGTGATTAAGTCCTTCTGGCCAGATACCTTTATCAAGCAGATGGTAACTAGTACAGTTACCAGCAGATAGATATTTGATTTTGATATTACAAGCTTCTTCTACTTTGCGTGCTATGTGTAAAAAATCTACGCCATTTTTCACTGTCGGTAGCACAGTTCCATAGCAGTTAAAGTTAGTACCAAGCCCATAAAGCTCAACACCGGGTAAAGAAAGGATCAGTTTGACCGTTTCAATAATATCGTCTAGATGTTCAAACCAAATCCCTTCGCGTAAATCACCCATATCCACCATTAATAAAACTTGATGGACTTTTTGCTGTTTTACCGCTTCATCAGAAAGTGCTTGAATAACTTGTTTTTCACTGTTTAAACTGATATCAGCATACTTAACAACTTCACTAATTTCACTTAAACAAGGGCTGCGTAATAGGCAAGTTTTACAATTTAATGCATCTTTAAGTTTCTTCAAATTGTAGGTTCTTGATTCAGCAATAACATCAATACCACCATCAAGAACTGCTTTGGCAGTTTCAACGCAACCATCAAAAACTTTATTTACAGCCATCACTTCAATGCCGTGTTTAGCTAATAGCTCTTTTTCAACACGAGCATTGTCTTTTAATTTACCTAAATCAATTTCTAATATAGGTTTGTACATAAATTACTCCTCTATATCTTATTGTTGTTGCAAGCGATTACGTTTTTGTGCGCGATGGTATATCCATTCAGCTAACACAATTGCAAGCACTGCACCACCAACAATTTTCGCGATGTACTCAACATATCCACCCATATCGATTTGTGCTGGTGGAATAAACACTAAGATCACCGCAAATAATGTAGATAAGAATCCTAAACCTGGTAAAACAATTGGTAATACTTTACCTGGGATCTTAAAGCTACGTGGTACATCTGGTTGAGTAATACGTAAGCGATAGTAAGCAATAAACATCACTAAATAAGGGATAAAGTAACAAATGGTTGTTAATGCAGTTAACATCCAATATGCAGCAGCAATACTTGGTGATACGAATGTTGAGAAACAAAGTACCGTTACAATGATTGCTTGGATAACTAAAGCAAATGCTGGTGTTTGATATACCGGATGTAAACGACCAATACGTTCGCCAAGTAAATTATCTTCTTTTGATGCTTCTTGTAACATATAGATAGGACCAACTAACCATGAGTTAATTTGACCCAATGCACCAAAGAATAAACAGATTGCCATCACAGGTAATAACCAAGGCATATGTAACTCTTGAGCGGCAGCTTCCATCGCTTGCATTACACCGGCAACAATATCGGTATCAGCTGCCGGTAATAAAGTATTAATTGCCCAAGTACCGATCATATAGATACCCACAATAACAATTGCAGATACTGCCATTGCTTTAGGGAAGTCACGTTGTGGATCACGAGTACGACCAGCAATCATTGGTGCCACTTCAAGTCCAGCAAAAGCAAACATCATGCTTGATAAAAATACAATAGTATCCCAGCTACTTAAATCTGGAATCCAATCACTAACATGACTATAATCAGTTGCCATTGGGTGACCTGTCATTAACCAGACAATAGCTAATAACACGATAATAGCAGCAGGAATAAATACCCCTAACCAAGCACTAACACTGTTAATGATTTTAGTCCATTTCATCCCTTTGATATTCATTAATGTTAAGATCCAGAATACCACCATGGAGCCAACACCAATAAACACCTGATTCTGTGCTAATTCAGGACTAAACATGTAACCAATTGCCGTAAAACCAAATTGCAACATGAGTGGGAAGAAAAGCACGCATGAGAATAGGAAACAAACGACCACTATCCAGCCAACTCGTTTACCAAACGCTTCTTTTACCCAAACAAATATCCCACCATCTTTTGGCCAACCAGTAGAAAGTTCACCACAAACCATAGCTAATGGGAAAAACAGACAAAATGCAGCAAGTAGCCAAAGGACCATTGCTGACGCTCCATAAGGAGCAACATTAGGAATTTGACGTAAACTTAGAATCGCAATGACATTCATAAACACAATGTCTTTAATACCAAGTAAACTTGAATCTTTAGAATCACTCATAAAATAACCTCACATTATAATATCTGGAGCACTAAGTGCCCCAGATAGCTCATGATTAATACACGTCGTATCCAACCATATCCTCGTAAGTGTCTTCACGGCGAATCAATCGGTCTTTGCCTTCTTTATCGATCATAACAACAGCCGTACGTGGGCGATTGTTATAAACTGTTTGGCTTTCAATGGTATAAGCACCAGCATCAAGGAAAGCAATGATATCGCCAATCTCAGTGTCTTTAGGTAATAAGAATTCTTCACCTTTAACACCAACATGGAAATAGTCACCACCATCACATAATGGACCAGCTAATTTAATGTACTCATCATGTTGTTCAGTAATTTTTGACGCATCATAAACATAGAAGAACCAATCAAAGTGTTGGCTGTCAGATAATACGCTATAACCAGCATCAACAAATTTCCATTCAACATGTTCTTCGATGTTACCGTCTAAATCGTAGTTAGTTTTACGTTTTTCACAAGCAACTTCAGTTAAAAGCACACCTGCTGAACCGGTAACTTTACGACCTGGTTCGATACAGATTTCAACGTCTGTACGCCATTTGTGAACTTCACTAATTACCGCATCAGCAAAATCTTGTGCAGTGATACCGGCATACATGTTGTCTTGTAATGGATTACCATTTTCATCATCGTATTTATAAGGAACTGGAATACCACCACCGACGTTGATTAAATCAAATTTAATGCCTAAAACTTCTTCTAAACGGCGTGATTCATCAACTAATACTTTAGTTGCTTTAGCAAATGGTTCTGCTTCTGGCACTTGGTCACCCACGTGCATATGTAAACCACGTAAATGCACATAAGGCATTTCAAGAATTCGACGACAAGTTTCTTCAGCTTGTTCTAAATCGATACCTGATTTAGCATGGTAAGCAGTAACTAATTCTGCGTGAGTTGCTGATGGAACATTTGGTTCAACACGCACACAAACATTGGCTACTTTCTTTAAGCGACGTGAAATTTCATCGATGATATCTAATTCATATAAGCTATCAACGTTGATGATATAAAGATCGTTTTGGATGGCAAATTCTAAATCAACCGGTTTTTTAACCACACCGTTGAAAACAATTTGACTACCTGGGAAACCGATTTCTAAACATTTACGTACTTCAAACATTGAGTTTGCTTCTGCATAGATACCCGCATCTTTAATCGCTTTAAGAACACCCATTACTGAACAGGTTTTTGACGCATAGAAAATCTTAGTGTTTGGATGAGCTTTAAACGAATCTTTGATTTCCTGAATATTACGGTCAATTTCTTTTTCAGAAAATACATAAAAAGGTGTTGGATATTTCTTGGCTAATTCTTCCAAATTCACACCATCAAAACAAAGTTTGCCGTTTTGCGCACTAAAACGGCGATCTTTTGTTATTAGATCGGTACGTAATTTGTTATAATTTGACATAATTGTGTCGGACATATGACCTCCAGTTAATTAGTACATAAAAAAGGTAAGTAAAAAAGATTACTCACTTACAATGCAATCAACGTGCCAACTTATAAAAACACAAATAATCAATATCTTAACGAAATAATTACAAATAAAATACTAGTCATTTAGTAAGAAATACGTTTTTATGACGAAAATTTGTCACTATTTTTAGTAATACTTGAAAGATATTTAAATCAACGCTAGCTATACTTAACAATAATCCATTTTTAAAAGGCTTTAGAATCATGATAATTGATCCTGAATTATTACAAGCATTGGAAATATTTAAACATTTTTTTGATTTAATACATCAGCCAATGGCCATTATTGATAAAGAAGGTAAATATATTTATTACAATCAGGAAAGCGCAGAACTTGATGGTTATTCAATGGAGCAAGCCATCGGTAAACCAATGCTTAAAGTTTACCCTAATTTGAAAAAAGAAGATAGTACTATGCTACAAGCTTTACATGGTAAGGAGTATCAAGATACCTATCAAACTTACTTTAATCATGTGGGCAAGTTAGTCGATTATCAACATACAACGGTACCGCTTTATAATCATAATAAAGAGATTATCGGTGCGGTTGAAATAGGTCGAAATATATCCAATGTTAGGCAGTTACAAGATCAGGTTTTTCGCCTTAATAGAAAGTTATATCACAATAAAGAACAACCGCTACCGGAAATTGTTTTTGCGTCGAAAAAAATGCAAGAGGTTATCGATCAAACCAATATTTTAGGCAGTAATGATGTTCCGGTATTAATTGTTGGTGAAACTGGTACAGGGAAAGAGCTATTTGCCAGATTAATTCATCAAACCAGCCATCGCCGCGATAAGGCGTTTATTTCACTAAACTGTAGTGCTTTACCAACCTCCTTGATTGAAAGTACGTTATTTGGGACAGTTAAAGGAGCCTTTACCGGTGCTGAAAATCGCCAAGGTTATCTTGAACTGGCTAATGGTGGAACTTTATTTCTTGATGAACTTAATGCAATGCCACTTGAAATGCAAAGTAAACTATTGCGCTTCTTACAAGAAAAAACTTATTGGCCTTTAGGCGGTAATAAAGAGCAACATGCCGATGTACGAATTGTGGCGGCGATGAATGAATCGCCAGCGGAATTGTTAAAAAGCGGTAAAATGCGCAGTGACTTATTTTATCGATTAAATGTTGGTTTAATTAAACTTCCAGCCTTACGGGAAAGACAAGAAGATATCCCTGTATTGGCACGATATTTTATCGATAAACATAAAACTGATGTCAATATGGTGATCACCGGCATCAGTGAACATGCATTGCAGCAATTAATGTCAGCTCCATGGCCAGGCAATGTACGAATGCTGGAAAACGCTATTGTCCGCAGTATGGTATTACAAAATGAACCGGGTGAATTACAAAAAATTATTCTCGATGAAGAACTATTTGATATTCATAGTCCTTATCCACAAGATCAACTTGAAAATAAGATAGAAAAAACAAGTATTAACGAGTTAACAGGTAATCATAATCTAATCGAACAAGTTGAACATTATGAAAAGCAACTTATCATTGATGCATTAAATCAAGCCAATGGTAAAATTATTACTGCGGCGAAACTGCTCAATGTCTCACGAACAACGTTACAATATAAGGTGAAGAAATATCATATACAAATGGGAGTAATTGATAGTTAATCACCAAAAGCTTGGGCGCAGGCAAATGCACTGCTCCAAGCCCATTGGAAATTATAACCACCAAGCCAACCGGCTACATCTAAAACTTCACCAATAAAGTAGAGATTAGGCTGATTTTTTACCGCCATCGTCTTTGAGGATAACGCATCACAACTTACCCCACCTAAGGTCACTTCTGCCGTACGATAACCTTCTGTTCCATTTGGTGTCACACTCCATGTTGTTAAGATCTGATATAGTGCTTGTTGCGCAGTAGGCGTTAACTGTTTAACCGTTGTATCAACGATCAAATTTAGTTGCATTAACGCTTCAATTAACCGCTTAGGTAATATTTGGGCTAAACAATTTTTAAGACTTTGATTGCGATTATTATCTAACAAAGGCTTAAAATCTTCCTCAAAAGCAACGTCAGGCAATAAATTGATCGTTATTGCTTCACCTGCTTGCCAATAACTGGAGATTTGTAAAATAGCTGGCCCAGATAATCCTCGATGAGTAAATAGTAGGTTTTCTTTAAAACTGATACGTTTATTAGATACTTCAACTGGTAGAGCAATTCCTGATAACGTCGATAATACAGCTAACAAAGGTTTATGTAAGGTAAACGGCACTAGCCCTGCTTTTACAGGCACAACTGGGATAGAAAATTTTTCAGCAATTTTATAACCAATAGCAGTCATACCGAGTGCAGGCATAGATTGTCCACCCGTTGCCACAATTAATTTATCAGTATAAACACAACCCTGTGAAGTAGATAACTTAAATCCTTGTTGTTCTGCATCAACATCTTCAAGTTGTGTTTTTAACATAAATTTAACTTGCCCTTTTTGGCACTCTTTGATCAACATATCGACAATATCTTGCGCTGAATTATCACAAAATAGTTGACCATGATCTTTTTCATGATAGGCAATACCATATTGATTGACCAGTTGGATAAAATCCCATTGGCTAAACCGTTTTAAAGCAGATTTACAAAAATGGCGATTTTGAGAAATATAATGGGTAGCTTCAACATTTAGGTTAGTAAAATTACATTTACCACCGCCAGACATTAAGATTTTACGACCTAATTTTTTACCGTTATCAATGACTGTCACATCATGACCTTGTTGTCCCAACAGACCAGCACAAAAAAGCCCTGCAGCTCCAGCACCTATAATTGTAATTTTAGTTTGCATATTTCATCTATAACCAATAATCGATAATCTATTATAACAGCATAAATCTGGTGATTATAACTCCCTGATTTTGGAAAAAATCAGCAAATATAGTCAATTTTTATGGTTAAAAAACCCCTTTCCTCAAACTTTTTTTAATCAGATATTAATTCTTATTATGAAAAAATTTTTAAATTAAAGAGCCTTAATCTTAAAAAAAATTTAAAACCAATAAAAACAATTGGTTAATATAAGATATAAGCTTCATTAATATATATGGGTTAAGTGATTAAAATATTGACTTATAAATAATATTTATTTGACCTAAAACCTATTTTTAATTACCTTCACACCTAATATGGGATTAATGCCTATACCTTCACAAAAAATAATAACGATGAATTTGAGGCAATGATATGTTATATAACCAGCATCATGAAAAAGATAACTGCGGATTTGGTTTAATTGCTCACATTGAAGGGCAACCAAGTCATAAAGTGGTGCGTACCGCAATTCACGGACTTGCTCGCATGCAACACCGTGGTGCTATATTATCGGATGGTAAAACCGGTGATGGCTGTGGTCTTTTAATGCAAAAACCAGACCGATTTTTCCGATTAGTCGCTGAGGACGCAGGTTGGCGCTTAGCCGCTAATTATGCCGTTGGCATGCTATTTTTAAGTCAAGATGAAACAGAAGCTCAAGCTAGCCGTAAAATTGTCGAAGAAGAGCTAGCAGAAGAAACCTTATATGTTTTAGGTTGGCGTGAAGTACCAATTGATAAAAGTGTGCTTGGTGAAATCGCACTCTCATCACTACCAAGAATTGAACAAGTATTTGTCAATGCACCTGCTGGCTGGACTAAGATTGATTTAGAACGTCGCTTATATATGGTTCGCCGTCGTATTGAAAAACGAGTGCAAGATGATACGTTTTATGTCTGTAGCTTTTCAAATCAGGTTAATATCTATAAAGGCTTATGTATGCCGAAAGATTTACCTCGATTCTATTTAGATTTAGCTGATATTCGTATGGAAACAGCAATCTGTTTATTCCATCAACGTTTCTCAACCAATACTGTACCGCGTTGGCCACTTGC
>CAMLIK010000059.1 GCA_946480175.1 uncultured Gilliamella sp. | reverse complement strand
ATTGTGTGGGTTGGAATGCTGATACATTACCTGATAGTGCTCCGCCTTTTAGCGACTATAAATCATATATTTTAGGATTGGGTGATGATAGAACGCCTAAAACTCCAGAATGGGCAGCTAAAAAAACCGGCATTGCGGCAAAACAGATTCGTAAGTTGGCGTTAGATATTGTCAATGCGAAAGCGGCATGGATTTCACAAGGTTGGGGGCCACAGCGCTGGCAAAATGGTGAGCACACCACAAGAGCGATTATGATTTTACCGGTTATTACCGGTCAATTTGGTAAGCGTGGTACCAATATTGGAACTTGGGGTGGGAGTGTTACCTATCCTGTTCCTGGTTTAAATATGGTTAATCCCATTAAAACCAGTATTCCTTTCTTTTTATGGACTAAAGCTATTGAAGAACCGCTAAGCATGACAGCTAAAAATGCGTATATAAAAGGTAAAGCTAAATTAGATGTTGGCATTAAATTTATTTGGAGTTATGCCAGTAATGTTATAGGTAATCAACATTCCGATCTCAATCGAACGCATCAAATTTTACAGGATGAATCAAAGTGTGAATTTATTTTAGTTTGGGATACCCATATGACTGCTTCTGCAAAATATGCCGATTTATTGTTACCAGATGTCTCATCAGTTGAAAGCAACGATTTAATCAATAACTCTTATGCATCGGGTGCTTATTATTATGTTATTCGCTTGCAGCGTGCAATCAAACCATTGTGGGAAAATCGCCCTGCTTATGACGTATTGACCGAACTATCAGCAAAAATGGGAGTTAAGGACAAATTTACTGAAGGGCGAACTCAAGATGATTGGATCGCCTATAGTTATGAAAGAATGCGTAAACTCGATCCAAATCTACCTACTTTTGCCGAAACTGATGGCATGGGCGTTATTGATCGCAAATTAGCTGATAGTGATGCTCAAATCGGATTAAAAGCGTTTCGGGATGATCCAGCAAACAATCCACTAAATACGCCGTCCGGTAAAATTGAAATCTATTCAGAAGCCTTAGCTAAAATTGCCAATGAGTGGGAATTTGATGAAGATGATAAGCTCTACCCGATACCGGCTTATTTGCCAGCGATAGAAGGTAGTGAAGATATCGAAAAACAGGAGAAATACCCACTACAATTGATTGGCTTTCACATCAAAGGGCATTGCCATTCAAGTTATAGTAATCTTCCGCAACTTAAAGAAGCGGTGGCAAGTAGTGTTTGGATTAATCCATTAGATGCAGAACAAAGACGGATAAAGCATGGTCAACTGGTTGAGGTTTATAACGATCGTGGTCGACTTTATATTTCAGCTAAAGTCACGCCGCGAATATTACCCGGTATTATTGCCATTCCACAAGGATTATGGGCAAAAACCAATGAGGCTGGAATTGATATTGGAGGTTGTATTAATCGTTTAACCTCATTGCGACCGTCTGTACTAGCCAAATCTAATCCTCAGCATACCAACTTGGTTGAAATCAAGCCATTAGCTGCTATGCCGTCGGCATCATAAGGGAGGTGATTAAAATGCAATATGGATTCTATATTAACTCTTCCAAATGCACGGGTTGCAAAACTTGCCAAGTAAGCTGTAAGGATGAAAAAGATAATGCGCTAGGGATTCATTTTCGGCGTGTTTACGAATATGGTGGTGGCACATGGAAACAAGTTGATGGGTGTTGGCAAAATGATATCTTCACTTACTATTTGTCGATCTCCTGCAATCATTGCCAAGAACCAACCTGTGTACAAGGCTGCCCAACCGGTGCCATGCATAAGCGCAAGCAAGATGGTTTAGTCGTTGTTAATCAAGATGTCTGTATCGGTTGCCGCTATTGTGAAATGCGCTGTCCTTATGGCGCGCCACAATATGATCATCAAAAACGCGTCATGTCTAAATGTGATGGTTGTTACGAACGTGTAGCGCAAGGTTTAAAACCAGTCTGTGTTGAGTCTTGTCCTCAGCGCGCTTTAGATTTTGATGAAATTGGCAAATTGCGTCAGCGTTATGGATATGAGTGCGATATTGCACCACTACCAAGCTCAGACTTAACCAAACCAAGTATTGTGATAAAACCGCATGTACAAGCAAAAGCAACAGGTGACTCGCTTGGTAAAGTGCTTAATCCAGAGGAGGTCTAAAATGCAGGAACTACCACTGGTATTTTTTACGGTATTTGGGCAATTATCAGCAGGAATGATCTTATTAAGTGGACTATTTTATCTGATTTCTCGCTCGCCAACTAAATTGGCTATCACGCAAAAAATCAATACAATGTCGCTAATCTTTATGGCAATTGGCATGGGGGTCGCCTCATTTCATTTAGGGCAACCTTTACGTGCTTTAAATGTCATTTTTGGTATTGGTCGTTCACCAATGAGTAATGAAATTTTTACCTTTGGTTTATTATTTGGCATTACATTTGCCTTTGTCATACTTAACTATTTTGTTTTATATCCAAATAGTACAAAATTAAAAATAATCAAACCTTTATGTCAAAAAATTAACCGCATTGCTCATTTAAACGTTTTATTAGCCATTATATTAATCATATTAAGCTTATTATTTGTGTGGACAATCGTACTAACCTATAAGTTACCAACAATTAAAACATGGGATACCAACTATACTACAATACAAATGTATACCGCAATGTTAGTGCTAGGTGGTATTGCTGTCACTTGGTTAGGTCCACGTCGAATTGGTTATGGTGCATTTTTTATGGGCAGCTTACTGATTCTGCTATTAAAAATACCTTACTTAAATCTAATGAGTAGTATTGCGCCAAAACTGACGGCTAATCAGTGCAACTGGATTGTTGCCGAATGTATATTATTAATTATTGCTATGCTATTAGTTTTATCAACTGTTTTGCGCAAACAAAATCCGACAGTGTTTTATTTGTTGGCTTTTATTGGCGTATTTATTGCCGAAATTTGTGGGCGCATTACCTTTTATAATTTATGGATGATAACTGTTTAATTATGTAATAATTTAGGCAATGTTAATTCAATGATTCATAATGGAACGAATATTTTGGATAACCTGACATCTATTACTTTGGCGAAACTATTAGGCGCTTTTTTTTATTATCATCCTAAAAATCGACAGATAAATTCACTGATTGAAGGGTTATTACAGGTTAACCAGTTAGCTAATTGGCCTAATCAGTCCTTAATGGATGAACAATGCCAAGTATTGAAAGATCAGATAAATCACCCTGAAATAGAATATCAATTCTCACTACTATTTGAAGGTCAAGGTAGCATGATTGCTCCACCATGGGGATCAGTTTATTTGGATCAAGACAAATTACTCATGGGCGAATCGCAAGAGCGTTACCGAGCATTCTTACAGCATCAAGGTTTAACTCTAAACACAGGTATGAATGAGCCAGAAGATCAGTTCGGATTGATGTTAATGGCTTATGCGATACTGCTTGAAAAACATCAATTTCAAGCCGCCAAACAATTACTGACCGAACACTTATTAAGTTGGGCACCAGCTTATTTAAATAGCCTAAAACAAAACCAAATCAGCCTGTTCTACCAAGCATTGGCGATTATTGCTGAACAATATTTGCAAATGCTGTAAATTCCTATTGTATAGCAAATTAATATCTTACTTATTTGATTAATACAATATGTTCAGTGATCACCACTGATTGCAGCTTTTAAAGGAACAGGTATAATCCACCTATTATGATTCAGGACAATGACAATCTATGTTAGCTTATTTACAACTGATGCGATTAGACAAGCCAATTGGTTCCTTACTACTACTTTGGCCGACACTATGGGCCATTTGGCTTGCCAGCATCACCCCATCGGTGCATATTGTTGTTGTATTTGCACTTGGTGTGATTGTTATGCGCTCTGCGGGTTGTGTGATTAATGATTATGCCGATCGTCATTTTGATGGAAGGGTTGAACGAACAAAAAATCGCCCTTTAGCTCGCGGCGCATTAAGCGAAAAAAATGCCTTATATACCTTATTTGTATTATTGCTAATTGCACTTGGTTTATTGCTTACTTTAGATAAATTAACGTGGTTAATTGCTGGATTTGCCTTAATTACCGCAATGGTCTATCCATTTATGAAACGTTATACCCATTTACCGCAAGTGACGTTAGGTATAGCTTTCAGTTGGAGTATACCAATGGTGTATGCGGCAACAATCGCCCAATTTCCTTTAACTTGTTGGTTGCTGTGTTTAGCTAATATTTGTTGGACAGTCGCTTACGACACCGAATATGCCATGGTTGATCGGGATGATGATTTGAAAATTGGTATAAAATCAACAGCCATCCTATTTGGTCATTATGACAAGTTTATTATTGGATTGTTGCAACTCATCACCTTAATTTGCCTAGCACTTATCGGCATAAATAATCATTTCCATCAATTTTACTATATTGGTTTAATCATTGTTTTATTACTGTTTATTTATCAACAATGGTTAATCAAAGACCGAGATAGAACTAATTGTTTCAAAGCCTTTATGAATAATAACTATATCGGCTTATTTATATTTATAGCGATGTTTATTGGTTGAAACCAATCTACCCTCTTTATTCAATGCTTATCGCAAACTTTATATGGCTTATACTTAATATCTTTAGTTACAAAAGTGTTACTATAAAAAAAGCGAGATGGTATACACTCCTCAATATTTTTTACAGAAAAGTATTCATAATTGCTTAAATGACATAATTTAGCTGACGACTATTTTAGTTCTTATAAATAGTAGCACCGTGGTAGGTATTAGCTTATTTTGTTTTTTTAGAGTTAGTTACTTATAGCAAAGAGCCGATAATTAAAAGTCAAGATGGTATACACTCCTCAATATTTTTTACAGAAAAGTATTTATAATTGCTTAAATGACATAATTTGGCCGACGACTATTTTAGTTCTTATAAATAGTAGCACCGTGGTAGGTATTAGCTTATTTTGTTTTTTTAGAGTTAGTTACTTATAGCAAAGAGCCGATAATTAAAAGTCAAGATGGTATACACTCCTCAATATTTTTTACAGAAAAGTATTTATAATTGCTTAAATGACATAATTTGGCTGACGACTATTTTAGTTCTTATAAATAGTAGCACCGTGGTAGGTGTTAGCTTATTTTGTTGTTTAGAGCTAGTTATTTATAGCAAAGAGCCGATAATTAAAAGTCTAGACGGTATAGACTCCTCAATATTTTTTACATTTTTAATAACAACTAAAATATTGAGGAAAGGGTATTTGCTAACGAAATTCCCATATTTAATTATTTAAAAAATATCTCATTGATTAGATAAGGTTTTTTTATGTAACGGTTTGACGACATCAATACTACGCTCCAAATGAACTTTTGATTTTTCATGATCCAGTACCACAATTGCGATAAATAGTGTATCTAACAGGGTGAGTTGGATAATTCGAGCAGCCGCATTTTGACCAAGTAATGGTCCATTTTTAGCAGGACTAAAGATAGATAAGTCTGAAATTTCAGCCAATTCTGATTGATGATTATTAGTAATACAAATAATCTTCGCCTGGTTTTTTTTGGCAACCAATATTGCATTACATATTTCCGCAGTATTTCCTGATTGAGAGATAGCAATAACCACATCGTTTTCTTTTAATTGACTCGCTACCATCACCATCAAATGATTATCACTATAAGTATGACTGTGAATTCCTATTCTCAATAATTTATGCTCAAAATCCTCACCAACAATCGCTGAACCACCTACACCAAGAATAACAATACGATTAGCATGAAAAATCCATTCTGCGGCTTTGGAAATAATTTTAGCGTCAACAATAGATTGGGCTTCTTTTAATGCTTGTACAGAGTTATTAAAGACTTTTTCAATAATATTTTCGACGTTATCTTTTTCAGATAATTCTTGTTCCTTCTCAAAAGGTAAGGCATCAAAATAGGAAAGTAATGCGCTTCGAATTTCTCTAAAACCAGAATAACCTAACTTTTTTGATACTTTTACCAACAGAGGTTCTGAAACGGATAACGCTTCGGCTACTTCTTTAATACTAGTTCTTGGTTTCAAGTTGCCTTTAGTCATCATCCATTCAATAATTCGTTGCTCAGTATTACTTAAACTTGAAAGTGAGATTCGAATCATCGCTCCAATTGCCAGTGCATTAGAATTTTCTGAATCATTTAGTTGTTTCACATTTTCTCTCCATAACATTTTTGAGGTAATTTTAACCCAATTTTAAGTTAAGCACATTGTAAAAAGAGGATTTTTTATTTCTCCAATAACTTTACAAAAAAATAAATTAACGTTAATATCATAAAAAGTGAAGTAAATTGCCTTATTTTTAATCAATGGAGAGTGACAAATGAAAATTGCAATTGGTTATGATCATGTTGGATATATTTTAAAGAAAGATATCGTTGAATATTTGGAAAATAAAAATATTACGGTGATTGACCTTGGGGCGCCATCAACTGAAAGAACAGATTATCCGATTTATGCTAATAGAGTGGCAATAGCCGTCAATTCAAAAGAAGCTGATTTAGGTATATTAATATGTGGAACCGGTATTGGTATTTCTATTGCGGCAAATAAATACCAAGGAATAAGAGCCGTTGTTTGTAGTGATCCTTATTCGGCAAAACTATCTCGGGAACATAATAATACCAATATTCTTGCTTTTGGCTCCCGTGTTGTAGGTAGTGAACTTGCTAAAATGATTGTTGATCAATGGTTAATGGCAAAATTTCAAGGCGGGCGACATCAAACCAGAATAGATCAAATCAATGCTATCGAAAAAGGAGATTTTCATGAGTAAATTTTGTCCTTCGCTTATGTGCGTCGATTTTTCTAAATTAGCGGTCGAACTAAAGTCACTAGAAGAAGCGGGTGTCGATATGTTTCATATTGATGTGATGGACGGTAATTTTGTGCCTAATTTTGCATTAGGTATAGAAGATATTAAAGCGGTGAGCAAAATATCAAAGATTCCTTTTGATGTTCATTTAATGGTGACTAATCCATCACCATATATTGAAAAATTTGCACAACTTGGATGTGATATTATTTATGTTCATGTCGAAACATTAATGCATATTGATAGAACATTAAATCAAATTAAATCAACGGGTAAAAAAGTTGGTGTTGCGATTAATCCCGGTACGCCATTATGTGTATTAGAAGATGTTTTAGAACTCATTGATGTTGTTTTGATAATGTCAGTAAATCCGGGGTTTGCAGGACAACCTTTTATCGCTAATTCTATCGATAGAATTAAGCGATTAAATTCTATTATCAACGATAAAAATCTAAATACGACCATTGCTATTGATGGTGCGATAAGCCCCAGTATCATTGAAAAATTATCTCCTTACGTTGAATATTTCATTCTTGGAACTGCTGGATTGTTCAATAAAGATAAACCTTATAAGCAAACAATGAATGAGTTACGAAATCTATCCTAGTTTATGAGGCCTTTATTGCGATAAAGGTCTTAATTCACAAAATATCTTAAAATATATAATTTATTTTCCATTTTTTACCATTTTACTTAATAGAAAAGCCTAAAAAATTCATTTTTTATTAAAATTATGTGAACTAGATCTCTTTAAATTAAATTTATTTACAGATAGAATTAATTTTGTGAACTATCTGTGGTTCACTTTGTCTTTTAATAAAATATAGGGTTAACTACAATGAAAAGTACTTTTTTTAGTGTATTGCAACGGGTTGGTCGATCTTTTATGTTACCCATCGCACTTCTTCCTGTAGCTGGATTAATGTTAGGTATAGGGGCTTCATTTACAAATGAAACGACAATTGCGTCCTATGGGTTACAGAGCTTTTTAGGTGAAGGGACTTTACTACATGCATTTTTAACCATAATGAAAAATGCTGGTAGCGTTATATTTTCTAATCTTCCTATTTTATTTGCTATTGGCGTTGCGATGGGAATGGCAAAACAAGAAAAGGAAGTTGCCGCAATATCCGGCGCGGTTGGCTTCTTTATCATGCATTCAACTATTCATGCTTTATTAGAATTAAGAGGACTATTAAAAGAAGGTGCGTTGCCAGATGGATCTTTAGGTGATGCGGTTGGCATTGAAACTCTTCAAATGGGGGTTTTTGGGGGAGTTATAGTTGGATTAGGTGTTGCTGCTTTACATAACCGTTATTATCGAATTGAATTACCCGCTATTTTATCATTCTTTGGCGGCTCTCGTTTTATACCTATTATTACCGCATTTGTTTATTTATTCGTTGGTATTTTAATGTTCTATATTTGGCCTTCAATTCAATATGGAATTTTGTTATTAGGTCGATTGGTCAACGAATCGGGTTATGCAGGCACCTTTATTTATGGATTTATTGAACGTGCTTTAATTCCATTTGGTTTGCATCATGTATTTTATATGCCGTTCTGGCAAACTGGTGTTGGTGGCACTGCAATGATTGATGGTACCCTTGTTGCTGGCGCACAAAATATTTTCTTTGCTCAACTCGCTAGTCCAAATACAACCGAATTTTCAGTTGAAGCAACCCGCTTTATGGCCGGTAAGTTTCCATTTTATTTATTTGGTATTCCTGGTGCAGCATTAGCTATTTATCGTACAGCTAAACCACAAAATCGTAAAATGGTATTAGGTCTTTTAGTTTCAGCAACGTTAACCGCTATTTTGACAGGAATTACTGAACCAATTGAGTTTTCTTTCTTATTTGCTGGTCCTTTACTTTATGTTATCCATTGTATTTATGCTGGTCTATCTTTCATGCTTTGTCATATTTTTGATGTTGGTGTGGGGCAAACATTCTCAGGTAGTTTAATTGATTTTGTATTATTTGGTGTTTTACAAGGGAACAGTAAAACGCATTGGATTAATGTCATTCTTATTGGTCTTCCGTTATTCCCAATTTATTATTTTACATTTAGTTACTTGATCAAAAAATTCAATTTTAAAACCCCAGGTCGGGAAGATGATAATGAAGAAACTAAATTATATACCAGAAAAGATGTTGAAAATGCTAAGAAAAATAACAGTGATCTATCCAGTATTATATTAGATGGGTTAGGTGGTAAAGACAACATTACGTATGTTGATTGTTGTGCAACAAGGTTGAGAATTTCTGTACATGATAATCAATTAGTTGATAAAGAAACCTTAAAATCAACTGGTGCAAAAGGCGTGATTATTAATGGGCAAGGTGTCCAAGTTATTTATGGCCCTCATGTAACAGTAATTAAATCACATTTAGAGGAATATATCGCAACACTAGAATAATAATAAAACTATTTTACTATTAGTTCATTTCAAAGTAGTTAAATCAAGGAATTTAGCCGTTTTGGATAATCATCAACGGCTAAATTTTTTATTCAATAGTAATAAGTAACAAAACTCATGAAGCATAAAATTAGACTTGCTCTGCTAATGTCGCTTGAACTATTCGCATCGCATCAAAGGTTTCTTTGACATCATGAACTCGTATGATTTGTGCACCTTTCATTGCGGCAATAACTGCACAAGAAACGCTACCAAGTACGCGCTCTTTGGGTGGTACATTTAGGACTTGGCCAACCATGGATTTTCTCGACATACCAACCAAAATAGGTAAGTTAAAATGATGGAACCTTTCGAGGGTTGCTAATAAACGATAGTTGTGGGTTAAGGTTTTGCCAAATCCAAAACCTGGATCTAGGATGATTTTTTCACGAGCAATTCCTGCTGCCACACATTGTTTGATATGTTCTTCAAAAAATGAATCGACTTCTTGATAGATATCTTGTTGGTAATGCGGGGCGTTTTGCATGGTTTTCGGATCACCTTGCATGTGCATGATACATACCGGTAACTCAGTTTTTTGCGCGGCTTGTAGTGCACCCGGTAAAGTTAATGCGCGGATATCATTAATCAAATGAGCGCCCGCTTTAGCCGATTCAGTGATAACTTCGGGTTTTGATGTGTCAACTGAAATCCAGACATCAAAGTAGCGGGCAATTTTTTCAACCAATGGGATAACCCGGTCAAGCTCTTCGCTGGTTGACACTTGAGCAGCACCTGGGCGAGTTGATTCTCCACCTACATCAATAAAGGTTGCTCCTGCTTGAATCATATTATCAACACGGCGCATTGCATCATCAAGATTGTTGTAATTACCACCGTCTGAAAAAGAATCAGGGGTCATATTAACAATTCCCATTACTTGTGGAAATGAGAGATCCATTACCTGATTTTGAAAACGAATTTCCATGGTTTTAAGCCTTATTTTATCTATATTTTTTGCTAAGTACTCTATTGAGATGATGGAGTATTGCTGTTTGGTTTCTATTTTTGAAAATTAATTGATTTTTAATGATAAAAAACGCGCCGAAGCGCGTTTTAGGTTTAATCATCATCAATCTTCTGACTGAGTTGGTATATCACTACCCTCATTTGGAATCTCTTTTGCTGCTTGTTCATCACTTTCTGTCCAATCATCAGGTGCACTAATTGGTCTACGAGCAATTAAATCAGCAACTTGTTTTGCGCCAATGGTTTCGTATTTCATTAATGCATCTTTCATCGCATGAAGTACGTCCATATTATCAGTTAGAATTTTACGTGCTCGTTCAAAGTTACGATCGATTATTTTTTTAACTTCTTCATCAATAATTCGCGCAGTTTCATCAGAGATATCTTTTGGTCGGCCATAAGATGAATTATCATCCATTTCATAAAATAGTGGACCTAAACGATCAGAAAAGCCCCATTGGGTAACCATTGCTCTGGCATATTGAGTGGCAACTTTAATATCGTTTGATGCACCAGTTGAAACTTTATCAACACCATAAATCAGTTCTTCGGCAAGACGTCCACCATATAGTGTGGCGATATCACCTTCTAATTTTTCTCGGCTTTCACTAACTCGATCGCCTTCAGGTAAGAAGAACGTTACCCCTAATGCTCGGCCACGAGGGATGATAGTTACTTTATGGATTGGATCATGATCAGGCATTAAATAACCGATAATAGCATGTCCAGCTTCATGATAAGCAGTTGAAATAAGTTGTTCTTGAGTCATGGTTAGAGAACGTCGTTCTGTGCCCATGTTGATCTTATCTTTGGCTTCCTCAAATTCGTCCATTGTGACAACACGTTTATTACGACGTGCGGCAAATAGTGCGGCTTCATTGACTAAGTTTGCCAGCTCAGCGCCAGAATAACCTGGTGTACCACGAGCGAGAACGGATAAATTGACATCAGTACCAAGTGGCACTTTGCGCACGTGAACGGCTAAAATTTGTTCACGGCCTTTCATATCAGGTAAGCCAATTTGAACTTGGCGGTCAAAACGACCAGGTCGAAGTAATGCTGGATCTAAAATATCAACACGGTTGGTTGCTGCAATAATGATGATACCACTATTTGCTTCGAAACCATCCATTTCAACTAACATTTGGTTAAGAGTTTGTTCACGTTCGTCATGACCACCCATTGAACCTGCACCACGTTTACGGCCAACAGCATCAATCTCATCGATAAAGATGATACAAGGTGAATGTTTGCGAGCTTGTTCAAATAGGTCACGGACACGAGAAGCTCCCACACCAACAAACATTTCAACAAAATCAGAACCTGAAATGCTAAAGAAAGGCACATTGGCTTCACCAGCGATGGCTTTAGCAAGTAATGTTTTACCAGTACCCGGAGGCCCTACCATTAAAATACCTTTTGGAATGCGACCACCTAATTTTTGGTATTTACCTGGATCACGTAAAAAATCGACAACTTCGGTAACTTCTTGTTTGGCTTCTTCACTGCCGGCTACATCGGTAAATTTAGTCTTAACTTGATCTGGCGTTAACATTTTGGCTTTACTTTTGCCAACTGACATTGGACCACCTTTACCTCCACCTTGCATTTGGCGCATAACAAAAAACCAAAAACCAAGTAGTAGGATAATTGGGAACCAAGAAATCAAAATGTTAACCAATAAGCTTGGTTTTTCATCTGGGCTACCATAAACAGCAATATCATTTAATACCAAATTATCAACTAGCTTTTCATCCAGATAAGGAATATAAGTAACATAATTACCACTACTTTTAGTTGTAGCAACAATTTCGCGGCCGTTAATATGCACTTCTTTAAGTTTACCGCTCGTTACATCCGAATTAAATTTGGTATAATCGACTTGAGGACCGCTATTGGATAGCGTGCTGAATTGGTTGAATACAGCAATTAATACTACCGCGATAACCCCCCAGATCAGTAAATTCTTTACCATGTCGTTCAAAAGAAAAACCTCTCATAAAA
>CAMLIK010000058.1 GCA_946480175.1 uncultured Gilliamella sp. | reverse complement strand
AAGTTAAACAAATTCTTCATTTAATGATTCACTCTTTATATTCTAATAAAGAGATCTTTCTAAGAGAGCTGATTTCAAATGCTTCTGATGCGGCCGACAAACTTCGTTTCAAAGCACTTGAAAACGCAAATTTATATGCGGGTGACGCTGAGCTTGGTGTTCGTATTTCAACCAACAAAGAAGCTGGCACATTAACCATCGCTGATAATGGCATTGGAATGACGCGTGACGAGGTCATTGAAAATCTAGGTACGATTGCCAAATCAGGTACTAAAGCCTTTTTAGAATCAATTGGTAGTGATCAGGCTAAAGATAGTCAGCTAATTGGTCAATTTGGGGTTGGATTCTATTCTGCTTTTATCGTTGCCGATAAAGTAACAGTCAAAACTCGTGCTGCGACAGCTAATGCCGATGAAGCCGTGATGTGGGAATCAGCTGGTGAAGGTGAATACACTATTTCGGATGCGGAAAAAGAAACGCGCGGTACTGAAATCACCTTGCATTTAAAAGAAGATGAAAAAGAGTTTTTAGATGATTGGCGTTTACGTTCAATTATCAGTAAATATTCTGATCACATATCATTACCAGTTGAAGTTCAAACTACTGACGAAGAAAGCAAAGAAGTTAAGTGGGAAAAAGTCAACAAAGCACAAGCACTTTGGACACGTAGCAAGTCGGAGGTAAGTGACGATGAATATAAAGAGTTCTATAAACATATTTCACACGATTTTGCCGATCCACTAAGCTGGAGTCACAACCGTGTAGAAGGCAAACAAGAGTACACCAGCTTGCTATATATCCCATCTAAAGCACCATGGGATATGTGGAATCGTGACAATAAACACGGTTTAAAACTCTATGTACAACGTGTGTTTATTATGGACGATGCTGAACAATTTATGCCTAATTATTTACGTTTTGTCAAAGGTTTAATTGATTCAAATGATTTACCATTAAATGTATCGCGCGAAATCTTACAAGATAACAAAATTACGCAAAACCTTCGTAACGCATGTACCAAACGTGTTTTACAAATGCTAGATAAACTTGCTAAAGATGATAAAGAACAATATCAACAATTTTGGAGTGAATTTGGTTTAGTTTTAAAAGAAGGTACTGGCGAAGACTATGCTAATCGCGAAGCGATTATGAAATTATTACGCTTTACAACCACACAAGGCGATAGTGATGCACAAACGGTATCGTTAGACGATTACATAAGCCGAATGCAAGAAGGTCAGGAGAAGATCTACTACATCACAGCTGATAGCTACGGCGCCGCGAAAAATAGCCCTCACCTTGAGTTATTCCGCAAAAAAGGTATTGAGGTATTATTGCTTTCTGATCGTATTGACGAGTGGATGATGAGCAATCTAACTGAATTTGAAGGTAAACAGTTCCAATCTATCAGTAAATCTGATGAATCAATCGAGAAATTAGCCGATCAAAATAGTGATGAGCAAAAACAAGTTGAAAAAGAACTTGAACCATTTATCGAACGTGTCAAAAAAGTACTAGGTGATAAAGTTAAAGAAGTTAAGTTAACCCATCGTTTAACTGATACGCCGGCGATAGTAACCACTGCTGCTGATGAAATGTCGACTCAAATGGCAAAATTATTTGCCGCAGCGGGACAAAAAGCGCCAGAAATCAAATATACGTTTGAAATTAATCCTGATCATCAACTGGTAAAACGTGTAGCTGACACTCAAGACGAAGCCGTATTTGGTGATTGGGTTGAGTTACTATTAGATCAAGCATTATTGGCTGAAAAAGGTTCATTAACTGATCCAAGCAAATTTATTCAAACTATGAATAAACTGCTTGCGCAATAATAAATTAAGTTATTCAATCAAACCCGATATGGCTTACCTATCGGGTTTTTTGTTTGTTTTTTGACAAGTGTTTTTGAGAATGATCAGTTTATTTTTTTCAAAATTATGAAGTTAATCACACTTCTTTATATTGCTGCTTTTCATTTTCATTTGGCGATAGATAATAACTTAATCTTAAAATCTAGACAGAATCTAATGAAAGTTCATAAAATATTAAATAATAATGTTGTAGTGACTTTAGATGCCAAAGGGAAGGAATTGATTGTTACCGGCCGTGGAATAGGCTTTAAAAAACGGGAAGGTGACAAAGTCGATCCTAAACTTATCGAAAAACAGTTTTCTTTGCATAATCAAGAAATACTACCAAAATTTGCTGAACTACTTTCTGAGATCCCGATTGAAGTTCATACTACCTCCGATATTATTATCAATCATGCCAAACAATATTTAGGCAGTAAATTGCAAGATAGTATCTATATTTCATTGACTGATCATATCTATTTTGCCATTGAAAGGCATAAGCAAGGATTTGATATTCCCAATAACTTCATTTGGGAGATAAAAAAATTCTATCCTAAAGAGTACGAAATCGGTCTTTATGCCTTAGAAGTGATAAAAAAACGCCTTGGTGTTCAACTTCATGAAGATGAAGCTGGCTTTATTACATTTCATATTGTAAATGCTGAACTTAACGACACCATGCCCAATATCGTCAATATGACCAAAATCATGCGCGAAATTTTAAATATCGTAAAATATCATTTTCGATTTGAATATGACGAAAACAGCCTTTCTTATCAAAGATTTGTTACACATTTGAAGTTTTTTGCCCATCGCATTTTAAGTCAAGGTAAACCCGTACAACAAGATACCACCTTGTACGAAATCATCCGTGAAAAGTATCAACAAGCCTATCTTTGCACTAAACAGATAGATTTACATTTAATTCAGCAGTATCAACACCCATTATCTGACGATGAAAGTTTATATCTGACAATTCATATTGAAAGACTAAGAGCTGAATTAAAAAAATAATTATGTGATATATGTCACAAATTAACTAACAAATAGTCAACAAGCTAATTTATTTTATGTTAATTTAATACCGAATCTTTGGATTGTTATTGCATTTGTTAATTATAACGATGCAAGCAAAACCTAAATCCCGAATCTATTGGGATTTAGGTTTTTTTTTGCGCTTAAATAAGGATAAGCTATGAAAAATAAACAACTTGCCGAATCAATAATTGAGCACGTAGGTGGTAAAGACAACATCATTAGTCTAGTGCACTGCGCTACTAGACTACGATTTGTATTAAAAGATGAATCAAAAGCAGACGCAGAAATAATAAAAAAACAAACTGGTGTCATCACTGTTGTTCAAAGTGGTGGACAATTTCAAGTGGTGATAGGTAATAGCGTTGCTGACGTATTTAATGCGATTATGGATATTACTAATCTTAATGAAAAATCGACAAACGATGCTCCTCCTGCGACACCTAAAGGGATAGTTTCAAAACTGATTGATTTAGTTTCAAGTATCTTTATCCCTGCACTGGTGGTACTTGTTGCTGGCGGTATTTTTAAAGGAGTAGTGGCAATATTACAAGTCATGGAACTTGTTCAAGCCGGCTCACCAACATTTAATTTCTTAAATGCGATTGCTGACGCACCATTTTATTATTTACCTATTATTTTAGGCTTTTCAGCGGTTAAAAAATTTGGTGGTAACCCTTATGTAGGTATGGCATTAGGTGGCGCATTAGTTCATCCTAGTGTAGTTGGCATGCTAGGCAATGCTTTTGAATTACAGACGGAATTTTTCAGCATTCCAATTAAATTAATCCCTTACCCTTCTTCGGTTTTTCCGATAATTTTAGCTGCATGGTTTTATTCATTATTAGAACGCAATTTTAACAAGATTATGCATGATTCGTTCAAAAAGTTTATTGCACCTTTATTTGGTCTGATAATTACTGTTCCATTAACCTTTGCTGTCATTGGTCCTCTTGTATCATTCTTAAGTGATACTGTTGCTAGCGGTATCATCTATGTTTATCAACTTAATTCTGTCATTGCTTCTATGATTTTAGCTGCTCTTTGGCAAGTCATGGTGGTGTTTGGTATCCATTGGGGATTAGTACCATTTGCAATGAATAATATCTCCGTTTATCAAGAAGATTTTATGATACCAATTTTATTCCCAGCGGTATTTGCTCAAGTCGGTGCGGTATTAGCAGTTATGTTACGCAGTAAAGATGCGCAAGTTAAAACATTAGCAAGTTCATCGGTATTATCAGGAATTTTTGGGGTAACCGAACCGGCTATTTATGGCATTAACTTACCATTAAAACGACCATTTATTATCGGCTGTATTTCCGCAATGATTGGTGGCGGTATTGTTGGTTATTACCATTCAGTTATCTATTCATTCAGCTTTATTAGTATCTTCTCATTTTTACAACTAATTCCACCTACAGGCATTAATGAGAAATTTTATGCAGTAGTATTTGGTTCGCTTATTTCATTTATAGTATCAACATTAGTCACTTATCTATTTGGTATCCCAAAAGACAAAAAACCAACTAATGAAAACAAAACAGAGAATTGTGACTCAAACAACAATCAAACAAATATTAGCGAACAAGTAAAAACAATCACTATTTCAAGCCCAATGACCGGTAAACTCATTGATTTAAAAGAAGTGAATGACGCAACTTTTGCTAGCGGCTTAATGGGTAAAGGTACGGCAATTATACCTACCATTGGCGAAGCCGTTGCACCAGAAGATGGTGAAGTTGTATCACTATTTAGAACCAAACATGCTATTGGATTCCAAACTGAGTCGGGCGCAGAAATCCTCATCCACATCGGTATCGACACTGTTAAATTAGATGGTCAACATTTTGAAGCCCATGTTGAAGCTGGTCAAAAAGTGAAAAAAGGCGATCGACTTGTTAGTTTTGATATTGAAGCCATTAAACAAGCCGGTTTTGAAGTCAGCACCCCAATTATTATTACTAACAGTGATGACTATCTTGATGTGGAGTGCATATTTAAACAAGATGATGTTCAACAAGGTGACGCATTATTATTAGCGTTAAATGCAAATAAGGAGTAAAACATGGCAAATACTTTTCCAACTGATTTTTTATGGGGTGGCGCTATTGCCGCCAACCAAGTTGAAGGTGCGTATCGTGAAGATGGCAAAGGCCTATCGACATCTGACTGCACGCCTAATGGTCTATTTGGTGACATCGTCGATCGTAATAAAGTCGACATTACTGGCATTAAAGATCGGGCTATCGACTTTTATCACCGCTACCCAGAAGATATTGCCCTGTTTGCAGAAATGGGATTCACCTGTTTAAGAACCTCTATTGCTTGGACTCGAATCTTCCCAAATGGAGATGAAGAACAACCAAATGAAAAAGGACTCGCTTTTTATGACAAACTGTTCGACGAAATGTTAAAACACAACATTACGCCACTTGTCACCTTATCACATTACGAAATGCCCTACTACCTTGTCACCCAATACGGCGGCTGGGGAAATCGTAAAGTCATCGAATTTTTTACCCGTTATGCTAAAACCGTATTTGAACGCTACAAAAACAAAGTGAAATATTGGTTAACCTTTAATGAAATTAATATGTCACTGCACGAACCTTTCACCGGTGTTGGTTTAGATCGTAACAGCAATAAAGCGGATATTTACCAAGCGATTCACCATCAATTAGTCGCAAGTAGTCGCGCGGTAAAATTGTGTCATCAAATTATTCCTAATGCCAAAATTGGTAACATGTTACTCGGTGCTATCGCCTACCCGCTTACCCCTAAACCAGAAGATGTTTGGGCAACACATTGCGAAAATCATGGTTGGTTATTCTTTGGTGATGTACAAGCTCGTGGTTACTATCCAACCTACATGAATCGTTATTTTAAAGAGAACAACATCGAGTTAACGATAACCGATCAAGACCGTGAAGATCTAAAAGAAACCATCGACTTTATCTCGTTTAGTTACTATATGAGTTGTTGTGGAACGGCTGATGATTCACTTCGTCAAAAAGGGAATATTCTTGATATGGTACCAAATCCTCATCTAAAAGCGTCAGAATGGGGCTGGCAGATCGATCCAATTGGCATTCGTTACCTATTAAATCTACTTTATGAACGTTTTCAAAAACCACTGTTTATTGTTGAAAACGGCTTAGGTGCCAAAGATAAACTCGAAGCTGATGGCACCATTAATGATGATTATCGTATTAATTATATGAATGATCATCTAGTACAAATTCGTGAAGCGATTAATGATGGTGTTGAAGTGATGGGATACACCAGCTGGGGACCAATTGACCTCATTAGTGCCTCAAAAGCGGAAGTTACTAAACGTTATGGTTTCATCTATGTGGATTTAAACCAAGACGGTTCAGGTACATTAAAACGTTATAAAAAGAAAAGCTACTATTGGTATCAGTCTGTTATTTCATCCAAAGGGGCAACATTAAAATAATCATGATGATGTAGGTAAGGTTTACCCTACCTTACCTGCGGCTGTATTTGTCATAACAATAACGCCATACGAGGCTAAAGATGAAAAATAAAACAATCAAAGCAGCACTAACCACCAGTCTACTGGTAATACTATCGACAGGATGTAGCAATCAGCCAAACAATACTTATGATAGTGATGATGCAATCACTATTTATTTTGCTAGACACGGTAAAACCTTATTTAATACCTATGATCTAGTACAAGGCTGGGCAGATTCCCCATTAACCGACAAAGGGATCGAAGTTGCGCGTTATTTAGGCGAAGGATTTAAAGATAAGCACATTCAATTTGATGCTTATTACACCAGTGATGCGGGTCGTCAACGCGAAACCATGCAAGTATTGTTAGAACAAAAAGGCGTTAAAGATTACAAAATCCAAGAGCTAAAAGGCTTACGTGAAGTCTTTTATGGCGGATTTGAAGGTGGAACCAATGCGAAAATGGTAACCGCTTCAATGAAGTTACTTGGCTACAAATCAGTTGATACCTTCTATAAAAGTTATGTACAAGGGCAAATCCCTGTGGCGAACCTAACTAATGCTATTGCGAAAAGTGACCTTAAACACGAAGCGGAGAATTTTACGCAAGTCAAAGAGCGCACTCAAAATGCACTAAACACCATAGTAAAAACCGCACAAGATAAGCACCAAAAAAATATATTGGCGATCTCATCGGGCATGTCAATGCAAGCGATGATTTCTGATTTAACTGATAATCCTAATAAAAATAAACCATTATCCAATGCCACTGTGGTCAAAATTGTTTACCAAAACGGTAAATATAGCGTAGTTGAAATTGGCAATATGGACTATGTAAATCAAGGTAAACTATCACTAAATAAATAATAAATATAAAACATTAATAAACATAATTGACAATAGAATTAGTCGAATAGGATTGTTACTGCTTTTGCAGGCAAAACCTAAATACTAGCTCAAACGGATATGGCTTGAGTGGTATTTAGGTTTTTTTTGGAAGAAATTTTAAAAAGATAGGAAATAATAATGAAAACAAAGTACCTCTCGTTAGCACTACTCAATATCATGTGCTTTTCCGCTGTTGCGGCTGAATCAAATTCAGTGAATAATAAAAATGGCTTTTTTGATAATACCTTTTTCAAAAACACTAAATTTGAATTTTCAACACGTAATCATTGGAAATATATAAAAGAAAACGCATCTCAGCCTAAAGAGGTTCATAGTGCATGGGGGCAAGCATTCACATTTAATTACAAATCTGGTTATTTGTTAGATATCCTCGGATTCGATTTCACTTACGACAACGTTATTAAACTTGGAGCCAGTGACTACTTTGCCTCTCGTAACTTACTTTATAACACAGGTAAAAAACCAAATAAACATAATGCCCATGGATTTAACAAATTTACCCAACGTTATGCCAAAGTCAAACTCGGCAATTCTACAGACCTCAACTTTAATGGTAAAGTCGGTTGGCATAGTTTAAAAGATATGGGTGTCATGAGTTCGTCACAACATTTAACTCGCTATAGTTATTTAGGATATAGTGGCGTATTAAAATACGCAAACTTTGCGTTATCATTAGCCTATATCGACAGTGCCTTACCGCGAGAATCATCGCAAAAAGTACATTTTTACAGCATAGATAGAAAGCACGAAATCGATAATATCAAAACTGCAGGTATTGCTTATAACGATAAAGCACTAAAACTCGATTACTCTTACGGCGTGGCTAAGGACTACATCAAACGTCATGCTATCGAATTCGCTTATAAACCGATGGATAAACTCACCTTCGGCTCACAAATTTACGGTAGCACTGCCCTTAAAAATCATGACAAAATGAAAGCCAACGTGCGTGATTTTGATGATTCCGCGTGGCATTATGCAGCCGATGTTGAATGGAAAGAAGCTGACTGGAGTGCCAAATTCGGTATCGCTTATACCGACGCCAATCGCAAAGGCGCTATCGGTTTTTATGGGCGTCATTTAGGTAAAAATAATCGTGGTCGCTACAACGGTATGGCCGCAGCCGGTGGTGACTATATGCGCGATGGTGAAATCGTATTATCTAGTGTATTAGGTTACGACTTTTTTAAAGATAACACCACAGGTTTGTATCTAAACTATGGAGAATTTAACTATAAACACGAAACCCTAAAAAATGGTGAAATCAACGTGTTTAATATCTGGAAACCAACCAGTGGAACATTTAAAAATCTATCTATTTTGTCAAAATTAGGTTATGGTTGGTCTTATAAAACCATGAGCAATAAAGACATTACCCCTAAATTGAGAGACGGCCATGCGCAACGTTCACCATCATTATCAGCAGAAACCGTTATTGATTATCGATTCAACTTGTTATAAAAGGACGAAACTATGAAAAAACTTATTAAACTTATTGGCTTAACCGCTATTCTTACAGCGTCAATCGCGCAATCATTTGCTGCCGATGTAAATCTCTATTTTACTCGTCACGGTAAAACTATGTTCAATAATGTGCATCGTGCTCAAGGATGGTCAGACACGCCTCTTACTAAACCTGGTATTGAAGTTGCAGAGCAACTTGGCCGAGGTTTAAAAGATGTTGATTTTATTTCGGTATATTCAAGTGACTCTGGTCGTGCTAGACAAACAGCAAGAATCGTACTTGAATCTAAAGGTCAAACTAAATTAAACATTAATGAAATGGAAAGCCTGCGTGAAACTTGCTTTGGTGATTTTGAAGGTGATCTTGATCCAAACATGTGGAACCCAGCTGCACAACATCTAGGTTATGAGTCTGACAAAGCCCTAATGGCTGATTTAGCTAAAGGTAAAGTTAACCTTAAAAAGGTGATGGATGCGATCAAAGCTGTTGAGAAATCAGGTCAAGCTGAAGATTACAATGCTGTTAAAACTCGTATGCAAGCCTCATTAAAGGCTATTGCTAAATCTGCTCAAGAACAAGGTGGTGGTAATGTATTGGTGGTCTCTCACGGTATGGCTATTATGGCAATGGTTGAAGAGATGTTAGACAAACCAATCACGAGTGGACTTGGTAACGCGAGCGTAACTAAAATCCGTTATACTGATGATGGTAAATTTATCGTTGAATCATTAGGTGACATGAGTTATGTTGAAAAAGGTAAGGCTGCCAAATAACACCAAAAAAGACTCACTTAGGTGAGTCTTTTTGTCTAAATATACCCATATTCACCGTATAAAAACCCATTATAATAAAGCTGTCGATAACCGCCGGAATAAGGATTTTTTCATGTTTTATATCAGCCACTATTCCTCACCAATGGGGCAAATCACGCTTGCAAGTGAGCATAATAAGTTAATTGGTGTCTGGATTGAAGGTCAAAAATATTTTGGCCAAATGCTAGGCGCCAACAAAAAAGAAATGGCCAATTTAGCGATTTTTAACCAAACCAAAAAATGGTTAGATGATTACTTTATTGGCAAGAAACCTACCATCACACAACTCGCATTAGCACCACAAGGAAGCGAATTTAGGCTAATGGTTTGGGACATATTGGTAAAAATTCCTTATGGTAAAGTGATCACCTATGGTGATATAGCCAAACAAATCGGTACTAAAATAAATAAACCCCACATGTCCAGCCAAGCAGTGGGTGGAGCTGTAGGGCATAATCCACTATCTATCATTATTCCTTGTCATCGTGTAGTAGGCGCAAATGGTAACTTAACCGGTTATGCGGGAGGGATTGACAAAAAGATCTGGTTGCTAGAACATGAGCAAGTTGATATGCGAGATTTTTTTGTGCCCAAAAATAACCGTGCGATTTAATAGTAATTGACATTTTGGAGAATTGGTTTTCAAAAACCCCGCTTCTCAAAGATAAATCTACCTTTAATTTGCGCGCCTAGTTCATATGTTACAAATACGTTTTTTAACGCCAACTTCATTAGTGCCATTGCCTTAGCAAAGCATTTATTCCTTAACATCGTAGCGTTATTTTTCATATTCCTATCTCTACAGCCCTAGGACTAAGAAATAAGTACTAAGGATAGACACAAAGCCCGAGGTAGCTAGATTCCCTAGTGTAATACGCAGTACCAGCAGTCACACCGACTGAAAACTGATTACCATCAACTACATCACCTGTCCAATATCTAGGTCTGAGGAAGCCGGCCTCAGTGTAATTGTACATGCTCCCCCATTCCGTAAAGAACCCTGCCCCAATGTGACGCTGAAAATAACGATTAGATGACAGAGGTTTCGCACCGACAGCACCTCGACAGTTATAAACCTCAGGCTGACAATTCGCATTAGTTAAATCCATAACCGCAGGCATACGATATCCAATTTTTGTACACCATGATGATGTACTTGAATAAGAGTATTTACTAGTACCACGGTTGATGAACCATTGCTTTAACACAAAACCATATTTTAACTCGATATCATTATTGTCACTATCTTTACCTTTACCAACTAACTCAAATACCTGAGGCAAAGATAGCTTATCTAAACGAGTTGGATTATCAGAAATCTGTTGCGAAGGGTCTTCAACAGCAGGACCTGTTAGCGTGACATGAACACTTTTATTTGTTGAGTTGGTCATCGTCACCTTAATACCAGCATTAGGTGAAACTACCTCCCACTCTAAAGGCTCAGCAACACCGGCTATCTGTAAATCAAAATACATATTATTAGCACCAGTAGTTGGGAAATTTTTCTCATAATCTGATGGACTAAATGACTGCGGAAGAAACCCATCAAATATGTCCCACATCGAAGAAGGACCGGCATGATCTTCTTCTCCGTCAGGCTGAACTTTAGCAAAACAAATCACTGGCGACGATGCCTTAGGACTAATATAATAAGTGACTTGATTCCATCCAAAATAAGTTTCATTTGGCTCACCATAACGTGTTTTTAAGCTGCTTCTAGTATTAATGCTTAAGGTTAATTTATAAGGTGCTTTACAGATGTTAAGCGCATCATTACGACCAACAAATTGTTTATTTTTATCTTCGATAAATAAGTCCATTATACCGGTAGCGGTGATACCATTATCCCCTTGACCATCACCATCATCATCACCCCAATAATGATAAGGTGCGCCAATAAGAGAACTTAATTCGATTGAATCAGTATCAATTGGTAAGAACATACCAATATCAGCAAGAGTCTCACCCACATTTGGTAAAATGATCGGATTTGTCTCACTTGAAGTATTTGTTATGGGAGTATATTTATCTCCATTAGATAAAGTTATCCCGAGTAAATCGTTCTTATCTGTCGCACGAGTGCGACCTCCATCGAAGGTAAAATAGGGCGCATTACCATTGATAACATTCACCGTTTTTGATGTTAATGCATGGCTGGAAAAAGGAATTATCAAAAAAGCCGTTAACACTAACATGATGATCTGTCGAGATAAAGAGGATCGATACAAGGATTGCGATAAGATTCGCGGAATTTCACGCAATCTCGATAAAAAACAAACGTTCGTGAAAAATGAACGGTAAGCACTTAATTTTGGCGAAGCTAAATTATAGGTTAGCCAAATTTCTTGTTTAAAATTACAATACATTTTGACTACCTTGTCAGTTAAATTTTTGATTTATTTGATTTTTATATTAACTGTTTAGCCGTTATTTATATACACTAAACAGCGCAAAAGTATAATGACTGAAAAAACACGATGCAACACTTTTTTCACGGTTAATTGTTAACTTTTGTTAAGGAATACTAGTTCTCGCCACAAATACGTTTTTATCGCCAACTTCATTAGCGCCATTGCCTTAGCAAAGCAATTATTCCTTAACATCGTAACGTTATTTTTCATATGCCTATCTCTACAGCCCAAGGACTAAGAAATAAGTACTAAGGATAGACGCAAAGCCCGAGGTAGCTAGAACTAGTGCTGTAGGACGGATAACCAATAATCGAATCGACTATAAACTGATGATTACGATTAAATACATCACCCGTCCAATATTCATGCCAACCAGTATGACCACTCCCCGGTCTGCGAAAGCCGGCCTCATTGTATTTGATCATTTCCCCCCATTCCGTAAAGAACCCTGCCCCAATGTGACGCTGAAAATAATGATTAGATGACAGAGGTTTCGCACTGACAGCACCTCGACAGTCCGGACGATTAGAATGCTGACAATTCGCATTAGTTAAATCCATAACCGCAGGCATACGATATCCAATTTT
>CAMLIK010000057.1 GCA_946480175.1 uncultured Gilliamella sp. | reverse complement strand
CTCCTTCGCAACTGATTTTAATCGCTCAATTGTTAACTTTTGTAAAGAAAAGCACGAAATTAATTATTAAAGTAAATAATTAAAAATAATGTTAACTAGAAAATAGTTCTATTTTTAAACCTTAAAATACCAATCTCAATGGTACATTTTAAAAACTCGATGTACGTTTTGAGTAGTGAAAGCAATGGTACTTTTTAGATGACTATACAATTTTACTATTGATAACCATTAAAAGTGCATATTAACAACAGGTTTAATCGGTTTTAATCGTCTAAAAATCCCCTTTCCTCACATTTTACTATTTGGGTCACGGCATTGAGATATGCTATTTTCAAATCGATTTTCAAAAAATATGCTATACTAGACTTTATTTAAAAGAGTAGAGAGTTTATTTTGCAACAATCATTACAAGATTTTATTATTGATAAAATTGATGATCTAAAAGGCAAGGATATTGTTACCCTTGATGTACGTAATAAATCAAGTATTACCGATTATATGATTATTTGTACCGGTACTTCAAATCGTCATGTTTCGTCAATTGCTGGCCATCTGTTTGATGAGGCTAAGAAACAAGGTCATTTGGTATTAGGTATTGAAGGCCAAAATGATGCTGATTGGATTGTAGTTGATATGGATTCTGTAATTGTTCATATCATGCAAGAAGAGAGCCGACAATTATACGAACTTGAGAAGCTTTGGGGTTAGTCAAGTGAAAATACAGCTTATTGCTGTTGGCAACAAGATGCCAAGTTGGGTGACTACCGCTTTTGATGATTATCAATCTCGCTTTCCCAAAGATATGCCTTTAGAACTCATTGAAATCCCCGCAGGAAGACGGACTAAGAATGCCGATATTACTCGAATTTTAGATAAAGAAGGCGAGCAGATGCTAACGGTTTGTGGTAAGGGTAATCGCATTGTAACGTTGGATATCCCTGGTAAGCCTTATACAACTCATGATTTAGCTAAACAGTTAGAACGTTGGAAAACTGATGGTCGTGATGTTAGTTTGTTAATTGGTGGGCCTGAAGGGTTGTCCCCTGCTTGCAAAGCGGCTGCTGAACAGAGTTGGTCGTTATCACCCTTGACACTTCCGCATCCATTAGTACGCGTAATTGTGTCTGAAAGCCTTTATCGTGCATGGAGTTTAACAACTAATCATCCTTATCATCGTGAATAGGTTGGATATTTGAATGTGTATTTTAGATTTGCAAATTGCTACCGAGCAGCAAGATAATCTGCCAAGTGAGCAACAAATTATGCAGTGGTTAGAGGTAATATTACCACAGTTTGTGGATAAAGCTGAAATCACTATTCGGATTGTTGATAAGGATGAGAGTCAATATCTTAATCACACTTATCGCAATAAAGATAAACCAACAAATGTGTTGTCCTTTCCGTTTGAATCGCCAATTGAGATTGATGTTCCATTACTTGGTGATTTGGTGATTTGTAAACAAGTGGTTGAAACAGAAGCAAGCGAGCAACATAAGCCATTAACGTCACATTGGGCACATATGATAGTGCATGGTTGTTTGCATTTATTAGGATATGATCATATTCTTGACGAAGAAGCCGAAGAAATGGAAAATATCGAAATCGATATAATGGCACAATTAGGATTTGATAATCCTTATTTATTAATTGATTAAGTAAACGTTTTTCAATAGTCTGTTTGATATTGAAATGATAAGAATAAATCTAAACTACGTTTGATAATTAGAAAGGAAGAGAGCAAATGAGTGATGATAATCACCGGAGGCCCAAAAAAGGGTTTACATTATGGCTAAGTCAATTATTCAATTCAGAACCAAAAGATAAAGATGAATTGATTGAAGTGATTCGCGAAGCAGAAGAAAACGAACTTATTGATCCTGATACGCTTGATATGATTGAAGGCGTAATGGATATAGCCGATCAACGCGTTCGCGATATCATGATCCCCCGCTCTCAAATCGTAACAATCAAAGATAATTTTACCCTTGATGAATGTTTAGATATTATTTCTGAATATGGCCATTCACGTTATCCGGTTATTAGTGAAGATAGAGACCACATTGAAGGAGTGCTTTTAGCTAAGGACTTACTCATTTATATTCGACAAGGTGTTAGCGATTTTGATTTAAAGGACATCCTAAGACCAACGGTTGTAGTTCCTGAAAGTAAACGCGTTGATCATATGTTAAAAGAGTTTCGTATGCAGCGCTATCATATGGCGATGGCCATTGATGAGTTCGGAGGTGTTTCGGGCTTGGTGACGATTGAAGATATTTTAGAGCTTATTGTCGGCGATATCGAAGATGAATACGATGAGGTTGAAGATCGGAATATTCGCCGTTTATCACCGTCTATTTATTCTGTCCGCGCTCTTACGCCTGTTGAAGATTTTAATGAGATTTTTGGTACCGCATTTAGTGATGATGAAATGGATACTATCGGCGGTTTGGTGATGCAACATTTTGGACGATTACCAATTCGTGGCGAGACGATTTCTATCGATGGTTATCAGTTTAAGGTAACCATTGTTGATCGTAGACGAATTATTCAATTACATGTCACGATCCCTGAAGATGCAGCAGTACCTAATTTAGAGCATCAAGAAAATGCTTAAACAAATTGTATTAAGTCTACTTTTTGGTGCAGTTGCGGTATTTAGTTACTCACCCTTTCACATTTGGCCACTTGCCTTTGTATCATTTGCAGGTTTTTTATGGTTAATTGCTGATAAATCAAAAAAACAAGCCTTGCTGATTGGCTTTAGCTGGGGCATTGGTTACTTTTTGGCTGGCGTTCACTGGGTTTATATTAGTATTAAGCAGTATGGTGAAGTACCAACATCTGTCGCTATTATTATTTTAGGGCTGTTAATTACCTACTTAGCGCTATATCCAATGCTATTTGCTTGGTTATTGAGAGCCAGTGATCGCATTGCGACTAGATTTTCGATAAGACAGCTTGTTTTGCTAGCGCCGATTTTGTGGCAAGTTACCGAATTTTTACGAGGTTATATTTTAACAGGTTTTGCTTGGTTAGAATTAGGATATAGTCAACTTGATAGTCCTTTACGCGGTTATTTCCCTCTTGTAGGAATTAACGGGGTGACATTAATGCTGACGATGTGTTGTGGACTGTGTGTTTATTGTTTGTACAACATCAAACGTTTTGCGTTTAAAAAGCACACATTTGGTGCAATTATCGCACTGTTTGCGATCGTTGTTGCACCAATTTCATTCAATTTAATTAATTGGACTACCATTGATCACTCACGCTCAGCTCATTTTACGTTGATTCAAGGCAATATTTTGCAATCAATTCGCTGGACTACCGAACAGTTGAACAAGACTTTACAAATTTATGCTTCATTAACTGAAAAGAACTTGGGCAAAGATAATATTATTATATGGTCTGAAGCTAGTATTACTGATTATGAGATAAATCAACAACCCTTTTTACAGTATTTAGATAATGAGGCAAGAGCTAATGGTAGTGAAATTGCGGTCGGTGTTCTCGATTATCGTATTGGGGATAATGGTTATCAAACTAATCCAGATATTTATAATACGCTGCTAGTTTTAGGTGAAAAGACACCATATCAATATCCTAATACCAATCGATATCAAAAACATCATTTAGTTCCTTTTGGAGAGTTTACCCCTTTTCAATCTTTGTTAGATCCCATTGCAGATGTGCTTGATATTCCTATGTCGTCATTGCAAGCCGGTGCAGAGAAGCAACCTCGACTTACGATGAAAGGGTTTAAGTTTACTACTGCAATTTGTTATGAGGTAATTCTATCTAATTTAATGCTGAAGAATTTTGCCCCTGATACGGATTTTTTATTAACCGTTTCTAATGATGCTTGGTTTGGTAATAGTATTGGACCAAAACAACATTTGCAAATGGCTCAAGCTAGAGCATTAGAGTTTGGTCGACCAATGATTCGTAGTACCAATACTGGCATTACTGCGATTATTGATCACCATGGTTATATTATTGAACAAATACCACAATTCCAAACTGATGTTTTGAATTATACGTTGTCACCAACAGTTGGTTTGACACCTTATGCTAGATTCGGCGATCTGCCTTATTATCTCATCATTTCATTGCTATTTATTTTGGTTTTTATAAAAAAACGTCACTAATCATTTTTTTGGCATAAATATTGCTTGTATATTATTGAAATTAAAAAAATTGTTAATATTTCGTAAAGATCTGGGCAATTCTAGATTGCAGCTTGTCCTTTTAATCGATAAATATACAGTAAAAAGTACTTTTATGATGAAAAATAAGTTATAATATACGAACTTTGTAAAAATATTAAATTTATTTAATATGATACAAATTAAACAGTAGGAGATGAGTATGAACAAAAAGACAAAATTATTAGTGTTATCATTAGCAATGTTTGGCCTGATGAGTGGTAGTGCTGTTGCTGAAGAATTAAGTGGTACATTAGCCAAAATTAAAGATAGTGGTGTGATTGTTGTTGGTCATCGTGAATCTTCGATTCCATTTTCCTACTATGGTGAAAAACAAGAAGTTATTGGCTATTCACAAGATTATTCTAATTTAATCGTAGATGCAGTTAAAAAAGAGTTAAATATGCCAGATCTTAAAGTTAAATATTTACCAGTTACTTCTAAGACTCGTATACAATTACTTAATAACTATACTTATGATTTTGAATGTGGTTCTACTACTAACAATCTTGAGCGCCAAAAAACAGTAAGTTTTTCTGACAGTATCTTTATTGTCGGTACTCGATTCTTAGTGAAAGCAGATAGCAATATTAACAGTATTGAAGATTTAAAAGGTAAAAATGTGGTTACCACTGCTGGTACGACATCTGAAGTACGTTTAAATCAGATTAATAATAAAGACAATTTAGGTATTCGTATTATTACACCTAAAGATCATGGTGATGCATTTAATGCCCTTGAAACAGGTCGTGCCGCTGCATTTTTAATGGATGATGCGCTTTTAGCGGGTGAACGTTCCCGAGCTATTAATCCAACTGAATGGAAAATTGTTGGTGAGCCATTATCCTATGAATCTTACGGCTGCATGTTAAGAAAAGATGATAATCAATTTAAGCAATTAATGGATAAAACCATTGCTGATGCGCAAAAATCAGGTAAAGCCTTAGAGTCTTATAACAAATGGTTTACTCAACCTGTTCCACCAAAAGGAGCGAATATGGCTCTTGAAATTTCACCAAAAATGGTTGAGCTTTTTGCAAATCCAAATGATAAAGCATTAGATTAATACTTTTCTTATCTTTCTAATCCAATGTACTAAATGTTTCTGCATTTAGTACATAATCTAATTTAGTGAAATAAATATATTATGAGTTTCAATTGGACACTATTTTTTGAATCCACCCCCTATGGTGATGGAATTTACTTAAACTGGCTTTTTGACGGTATTATTGTTACCGTCTCATTAGCCTTCACAGCTTGGATTATTGCTTTCATATTAGGATCGCTAGTAGGAATTTGCAGAACTTTAGAAAATAAATTTCTAAATAATTTTGCTGCCGGTTATATTCAGCTTTTTCGCAATATCCCACTACTTGTTCAGATGTTTTTATGGTATATGCTTTTTCCAGAAATCCTATCTGGTAGCTTAAAAACATGGTTTATTTCTGGCATTTCACCTAATGTCAGCGCATTTATTACTGCCGCAGTTGCTTTAGGTCTGTTTACTTCTGCACGTATTGCTGAACAAGTTAGAACAGGTATTCAAACTTTGCCTAAAGGTCAACGTTATGCAGCAATTGCGCTCGGTTTAACGAATCGACAAGCTTACATGTATGTTTTATTACCCAATGCTTATCGTCGTATTATTCCACCATTAACGTCAGAAATGACTAACATCATTAAAAACTCATCAGTAGCATCTACTATTGGGCTTATTGATTTGATCGGTCAGATCGATCGTATTAATGATGCAACAAATAGTATTGTTGAAATACTATGTGGCGTTACTATCGCATTTATGTTGATTAACTATTTTGTGTTAATTATTATGCGTATTGTTGAACATAATACACGCTTACCTAATATGAATCATGGAGATTAATATGCAAATTTTAAGTTGGATTGCAGATATACCTTCATTGGTTTCAGACAATTATCATTTATTATTATCCGGTTTATGGCTAACTACTAAGATTACCTTTACCGCTGTGGTAACCGGTATTATTTGGGGCACCGTGCTAGCTTTAATGCGTTTATCAAATAATAAATTTTTAAATATTTTTGCTAAATGTTATGTCAATTTATTCCGTTCCATTCCTTTACTTTTAGTGTTGTTATGGTTCTATTTGGCATTACCTCAAGTGATTAAACATGTATTTAACTTGCCACCTTATGCTGATGTTAGGGTTGTTTCAGCAATGATTGCCTTTGCTTTATTTGAAGCAGCCTATTATTCAGAAATTATTCGAGCTGGTATTAATGCCGTTGCTAAAGGTCAATATCATGCGGCTTATGCATTAGGCATGACCAAGAGTCAAGCGATGCGTTTGATAATATTACCGCAAGCGTTTAGATCAATGGTGCCGTTGTTATTAACACAAGGTATTATCTTATTCCAAGATACTTCATTGGTTTATGTGATGAGCTTAATTGATTTATTTGGTGCTAGTGTAACACAAATTGGTGTTGTCCAAGGTGGTACAGTTAAGTATTCAATGATTATTTTTGCAGCAATAAGTTACTTTATAATTTGTTATACTGCTTCTCGTTTAGTTAATTATTTCAAGAAAGGGATAAGTCGATGATCTCCTTAGAAAATGTATCAAAATGGTACGGAAAATTTCAAGTATTAAAAAACTGTACTACCAGGGTAGGAAAAGGTGAAGTTGTTGTGGTATGTGGCCCTTCTGGCTCCGGTAAATCAACACTAATTAAAACCGTAAATGGTTTAGAGCCTATTCAACAGGGTAAAATTATTATTGATGGTACTGAGATTACAAACCCATCGACTAACTTAGCAAAGCTACGTTCAAAAGTGGGCATGGTGTTTCAGCATTTTGAACTTTTCCCGCATTTAACAATTTTGAAGAATTTGACACTGGCTCAAATTAAAGTACTTGGTCGATCAGATGAAGAAGCACGTGAAAAGGCACTTTCTCTTTTAGATCGAGTTGGTCTGTTAGCACATGCGAATAAATACCCTGCTCAACTTTCTGGCGGTCAACAACAACGTGTAGCGATTGCTCGTGCGCTTTGTATGGATCCGATTGTTATGTTATTTGATGAACCAACTTCTGCTCTCGATCCAGAAATGGTTAACGAAGTGTTAGATGTGATGGTTGAATTAGCCTATGAAGGGATGACAATGATGGTTGTTACCCACGAAATGGGCTTTGCGCGTAAAGTTGCGCATCGTGTTATATTTATGGATGCTGGTGAGATCATTGAAGATACCTCTAAAGAACAGTTCTTTACTAATCCACAATCTGATCGTGCTAAGGACTTTTTAGCAAAGATAATCCATTAATAAATACAAAAGCACCAGCTGTTATGGGTTGGTGCTCCCTTAATCAATCCTAATTATTTTCTATTTCGAATATTTTTTTATTTGTTCAACTAATCCGCTTTCTCGATGTATTTGGCTTTTAACCACACGTTCCAAAATTTTGGCATCAGCAAAGATTGATACTGCCTTTTTCGCTCGAGTTATTGCGGTATAAAGTAATGAGCGATTGAGTAATGGGGAGAATTCAGTTGGCAGTATAATATTGACATGATCGAATTCCGAACCTTGAGATTTATGTATTGTCATTGCATAGGCTGTTTCATGTTCTGGTAGTCGATAAGGTGAAAAGCCTTTAATTGTACCGTCCGAAAATGGGAAATAGACTCGCAATTTAGAACTATCATGTTCGGCAGTTAAGGTGATTCCTATATCACCATTATATAAGCCTAATGATGTGCTGTTGCGTAAAATCATGATTGGTCGACCTATATACCATTGATCGCGATGGTTTAGCCTTATTAATTTATGTTTGGCTAATAATAGCTCAATTTGTTTGTTTAACCCTTCTACTCCAAACTTTCCTTCACGCAAAGCACATAGTAATCGGCACTGTGTGAATTTAGTTAATACCGTGGCGATATCATTACTTCGATTGATAGCATTTAAATAATTTTTATAATGCTCTACACAGTCGTTTAAAACAGCTTGATAGGTTTGATTTGATAAGAGTTCATAATAACTGATATCTTGCAACGTATTATCAGCAAGCAGCTTTTTGACATTGAGATACTGCCCCTCTTTTACTGCATTTGCTAGCAATCCAATACCGGATGATTCGTTAAATCGATAACTTTTTTTTAGCAGACAGATACTATCGGTGATCGCCATTGTTGGTTGGTCTGCGATTGGAATGGTGTAGCCAGTTAGTCTGCTAAGTTCATGAGCTCTTAATTGGCTATAACCATTTGAGATAAAGTCACATAAGTCACCAAATACTGCCCCCGCCTCAACCGATGAGAGTTGGTCTTTGTCACCCAGTAGAATTAGTCGAGCAGAAGCAGGTAAGGCTTCGATGATTCGCGCCATCATATTGAGATCAACCATTGAGGCTTCATCAATCACCAGAACATCAATATGCAATTGGTTATGTTTGTTATAACTAAATGAGCGATTATCAGTTTTGGCACCCAATAAGCGGTGAAGCGTAACTGCTTCAGTTTTAATATTCAGCGATTCAAACGATAGCTGTTCAATTGCTCGCCCTAATGATTCGGTTAGCCTTGATGCCGCTTTTCCTGTTGGTGCTGCCGACACGATTCGTGTTGTAGGGTTGTTTAATACGATCCCGGCCAGAATTTTAGCAACTGTGGTTGTTTTACCTGTACCAGGACCACCAGAGATAATGGCAACTTTACGTGTTAATGCAATAGCAACGGCAATTTTTTGCCAATCAATACTCGCGCTGTCGTAACTAAACAGTTGATTGAGTATCTGTTTTAAATCGATATTTGTTGTAATATCCAACTGAGTTTGATTGAAATATTGCGCAACAAAACCTTCATCTAACCACATGCGTTGAAAATAGAGTTTATTTTCAATAAACATTAAAGGCGCAAGCTGATCACCAAAACTAACTACATGTCTATTTGAAGCTAACTTAAGCACTTTAATCCAATCGTCAATTTCTGGTGAATTAAGTTCTAACCAGATTTGTGGTTCAATATTTTGTAAGCGAGTAAGATCAAAGCATACATGCCCTGCTCTTACTTCCATACTTAATGATAAGACTAAAAAAGCAAAACGTTTGGCTGTAATTTCATCATCACAATCAATTTTATTAACCAAAAATTGAGCCAAATGCAGATCAAGTAAACTGATCTGACTGTTTTGCTTAAATTGTTCTAACCACGTTATTAACATTTTTTATACTTTGTTTTATAAGGTTTATAAACCATATATATCTTCTTCTTTATCATTAGGATAAGTTATTTTAAAGTTTAAATTAAGGTCTTTATTTTCACTTGGGTTTAAGGTGAATTTCCATGTTAATAAACCGGTCTGTTTATCATAATTTGCACCATCATATTTGATATCATCAAGTGTAACTGCTTTATTTAAAATGACCGGTAGTTGATCGTTTACGACAATGTTAATTGGTAATGTTTTGGTATTTTTGATACTAATAGTATAAGCATATTTTTCTGAAACATCATTACCAAATAATAATCGAGTCGAGGTTTCTTTAATATTGCGATTTCTCGAAACTAAGATGCTCTTATCACGACCTAATGAAAAATCTAATGTCCCTTTTATTTTTTCGGTTGAAATATTGCTTTCGCCAACAAAGTTGCCACTGAAAAATATATTGGCTTTTCCTGATAATAAATTGAGTTTATCCCAATCATTTATTTGTGCTTGTAAGTATACGTTACTATCTAATTTAGGCATTGAGACATATTGATAATTTGCTTTAACTTCTTTAGTTTGTAAAGTAAGTATATTATTTTTACTATCATGTTTGATGGTATAAGGTAATTTAACAGCAAAACGGGTATTGATTCCTAATGTGTTAACATTGCCAATTTTATCTGGATTATTCAGCTGCGATTTTGATTCATGCTCTTTCCAAGAATCTTTTTCAGATTTAGAAAAAAATAAACCACTTTCTCTACTGTAAACGTCAATATGCCATGGAGTTAAAGCTGGTAGATTGATGCCTTTACTTGGATTAGATGTCGATAAACTGAAATCAACATTTTGCCAATCTAGACCACTATTTTGGTGGATATCTGCTTTATATGTTAATTCTAGTGGCGAACTGATATCAGCCACTCTGACATCATAAATAGGTTCCCAACCAGCATTGGTTGTGACATATGAAAGCGTAATAGGTAATGTCATATCCTTTTCAGAAACGACTTTTACTATAACAGCATTATGTAATTTTTCATTATTGGTTTGCTTTTCTTCTAATTGTGTTTGGTATTGGCTAATTTGTGCATCTAGCTGATCGACTTCTTTTTGTAATTGATTTTGTTCGTTTAATGTCGTAGTTAAATTAGTTTTCACAAAATCTAATACATTTTTCATTGCTGTTAAGTCATCAGATCCATTTTTAGCTAAAATATCTAAACGATTTCCTTGTAAAAGTGAAATTTGTTCATTAATAGCTTTGAGTTGGATTCCTATCGTATCGCGTTTTTCCTGTAATTGATTTTGTTTTTCAATGATCGACTGAATGTCATCATCTTTACTGATATTTTCTAAATAGTTTTCATTCAATGATATCGATAATATTTGAACATTACTATTTTCACCAAAACCTACATTGATTGAATTAGGATTAACATCATTAGCAATACCTGTTAATACTATTTCACTTTCACCTTTAGTTAATGAAACAGTTGATTGTCCTTGTAATTCAGCCCCCTGAATAAACAGAGTCACTTTATTTAAAGTAATATTGTTATTTGCCCAAGCGCTTCCTGACATCAGAGCAATTACTAATGCAATTTTTTTTATTTTCACTTCATTATTTCCTTATATTGTTGAGTTTTTAATTATTCAATCATTAGTTTTGATGTTATTTAAAATAACAAGATTATCTTTCTTTTCTAAGATAGAAAATAACCCTATTTTATATTTAATCTCTATTAAATTTAAATTAATTAAGCAAAATTATTTTTGTTTAATATATTGAACATTTATTAAAAATGATGTAAATTTTGTTTCATATGAAAAACAAAAAGTAGGAGAGAAGTATGAATGGTTTTAGTTATCTGAAAACAGCCATAAAACGCAAAAATTTATCTTTACAAACAGTTGCTGATGCATGTCAAATGACCAAAGGTTATTTGAGTCAATTAGTTAATGATAAAATCAAAAATCCTAGTGCTCAAAAGTTACAATCACTTCATCGTTATTTGCAAATCGATTCTAACTGTAACAACAAAAAAGTAGGCGTGATTTTTGGTAAGTTTTATCCACTACATACTGGACATATTTATCTTATTCAACGAGCAATTAGTCAAGTTGATGAACTGTATGTAATTCTTTGTTCCGATACGATGCGCGATATGGCGCTATATGAAGAAAGCGCCATGTCTCGCCAACCAACTATCAACGATAGGATCCGCTGGTTATTACAAACCTTTAAATATCAAAAAAATATCCATATTGAGCTTTTAGAAGAAGATGGTATTCCCTCATACCCAAATGGTTGGAATGAATGGAGTGACCGCGTTAAAAAATTATTCAAGGAAAAAGGGATTAATCCTAGTTGTGTTTATTCTAGCGAGCCACAAGATGTGGTGATGTATAAGGATTTATTCGATTTAGACACCGTGCTTATTGATCCTACTCGTCGATTTATGCAAGTTAGTGGTACACAAATTCGCCAAGCACCTTTAAAAAACTGGCAATATATCCCAACAGAAGTGAGACCATTTTTTGTTAGAACAGTTGCTATTCTCGGTGGCGAATCTAGTGGTAAATCAACATTAGTCAATAAGTTAGCCAATATGTTTAATACCACTAGTGCTTGGGAATATGGACGCGATTATGTATTTTCTCAACTTGGTGGTGATGAACGAGCATTACAATATGCTGACTACGATAAAATTGCATTAGGACATGCACAATATATCGATTTCGCCATCAAACATGCCAACAAAGTATCATTTATTGATACTGATTTTATTACCACACAAGCATTTTGTAAAAAGTATGAAGGTAAAGAACATCCATTTTTACAAGCCATGATCAATAACTATCGATTTGATCTGGTTATTTTATTGGGTAATAACACGCCTTGGGTTGCCGATGGGTTACGTAGTTTAGGAAGTCCAAAACAACGAAGAGATTTTCAGCAACTACTTATCTCGTTATTAGAAAAAAATCATATCAATTATGTGCGAATCGATTCGCCTGATTATGAAGAACGTTATTTACAAAGTATTGAATTAGTCAATCAACTTATCAATGATGAAGAGTATTAATTATGAATAATTTAAGAGATGTTATTATTACCATGGGGCGCAATAGATTTTATCCATTGTTTTGTCTTATCTGTGTCACAGTTGCATATGTATATACTGATCCATTTAATAATTTTGACTTGCGCTACGCAGTATCATACGCTGGAGCGTTTTGTGGATTATTATGTGTAATCTTATTAGCTAAACGAAAAAATTTAGGTAATGTGCTCGGTATGCTTGCAGTAATCGCTGAATGTTGTGC
>CAMLIK010000056.1 GCA_946480175.1 uncultured Gilliamella sp. | reverse complement strand
CTAAGTAGAGCACGACGGATAGGACGAAACTGCTGCATGAAAAAGCTCCGAAATTGATATTCTAAATCCAAGTCTGTGAATGGTTATTATATATAAAACCAAGAGCGATGTTTAGTATTAACTTTTTAAAAATAAATTGAAAAATTATTCAAGTCGATAATTTGATATTGATCACACAATTAACATTTTCCAATTAATCATGGTGTTTTACACTTTCTTTTTTAGATTTTTTACTCTAATGTTATGCGCAACTGTTACGCATAACATTTATAAAAAAGAGGAATTCATGCAGTCTTTATTTGAATTGAAAGGAAAACGCGCACTCATTACCGGTTCTGCTCAAGGAATTGGTAGTCTTTTAGCAAATGGTTTAGGTCAATATGGCGCTAGCATTATCATCAATGATCTTACTCAATAAAGAGCTGATAATGCTGCCAAGTTATTACAGCAACAAGGTATTGATGCGGTTGGTGTAGGCTTTGATGTCACTAATTTAGCTTCCGTAACGCAATCAATTAATTATATTGAGAAAGAAATCGGTACTATTGATATTTTAATTAATAATGCCGGGATTCAACGTTGCCATCCTTTTACAGAATTCCCTGAAGCAGATTGGGATGCAGTTATTAACGTAAATCAAAAAGCGGTGTTTTTAGTTTCACAACAGGTGGCTAAACATATGATTAACCGCCGTGAAGGGAAAATCATTCATATCTGTTCAATGCAAAGTGAGTTAGGTCGAGACACTATCACGCCTTACGCCGGCTCGAAAGGATCGGTAAAAATGTTAGTAAAAGGAATGTGTGTTGAACTTGCCCGTTACAACATTCAAGTCAATGGTATTGGTTATTTCGATACTGAAATGTGTAAAGCACTGGTGAAAAATAAAGAATTCACCAGCTGATTATGCCAAAGAACACCAGCAGCTCGTTGGGGTAAACCTGAAGAACTGATTGGATCAGCGGTATTTTTATCCTCTAAAGCATCTAATTTTGTCAACGGACACATTCTTTATGTCGATGGCGGAATGCTGGCTACTGTTTAATCACCTATCACAAATTACACAGATGTTTATGATTCATAGCTAATGAGCGTTATTTGAGATGATTAAAACCATAAACATTTGTCGTAATTTATCTAGGATTTTATTTAGTTTATAAAGGCAATGAATATGAATATCACACAAAAATTAGCACCATCGAGATGGTGGCGATTAATGCCAATAATTTTTATCACTTACAGTCTAGCTTACTTAGATCATGCAAATTATGGTTTTGCCGTTGATATCAATGATGATTTAGGTATTACTAAAGGTACGTCATCATTAATTGGTGCATTGTTTTTTCTTGGCTACTTTCTCTTCCAAGTTCCAGGTTCTATTTATGCAGTTAGAAAAAGTGTTCGAAAACTGATTTTTGTTTGCCTTATTTTATGGGGAATGTGTGCCGCACTAACAGGAATGGTCAGTAATATACCTTCACTTATGGCAATACGCTTTGTGTTAGGAATTATTGAAGCTGCTGTGATGCCGTCAATGTTAATTTATATTAGTACTTGGTTCACAAAAGCTGAACGCTCAAAAGCCAATACGTTTTTAATATTAGGAAATCCATTAACAGTATTGCGGATGTCTATTGTTTTAGCTCATCTAATCGACCTTTATGGCTAGCGTGAAATGTTTGTTATTGAAGGTTTACCAGCCGTTTTATGGGCCGTAATTTGGTGGATTTTGGTCAGAGATAAACCATCAGAAGTGAAATGGTTAACCGACGCAGAAAAAGCTGAATTCCAAGCAGTAATGGATAAAGAGCAGCAAAATATCAAACCAATGTGTAATTATGGTGAAGCATTTCGTTCAGGTAATGTAATTAAACTTTATGCAGTACATGCTTTATAAAGCATTGGAGTATATGGTTTTATGATGTGGATGCCATCAATCATTAAAGCATCCGGTAATGTTGATATCGTTTCAGTTGGTTGGTTAGCGGCTATCCCTTACTTTGTTGCGATTGCAATGATGTTAATTGTCTCTTTTTATTCTGATAAACTTCAAAACAGAAAATTATTTGTTTGGCCATTATTGTTAATTGCAACGATTGCTTTCTTTACCGCTTATTTACTTGGTGCCGAACATTTCTGGATCTGCTTTATCTTATTATCTATCACAGCAGGATGTATGCACCTTATGGACCGTTTTATGCTTTAATTCCTGAACTATAACCTAGTAATGTTTCGGGTGTTTCAATTGGTTTAATTAATAGTTTTGGTGCACTTGGTGCATTCATTGGCGCATGGTTAGTTGGTGTTATCAATGCTGCAACCGGTAGTGCTGGAGCATTTTATATTTTTATGGGCGCAGCTTTAGTAAATAGAGAAAAAATCGCCAAAGTACTAAAAGAAATTAATTATATACCTAATCTTGCCCCACAAATCATGTTAGGTTCTCGTAGCCGTTGTATCGGTATCGCCATCCCTTCATTTAAAAATCAAATATTTTTAGAAGTTCTAGCTGGTATTGAATCAGTTGCGTCAACACATCACTATCAAACCATTATTACTAATTACAATTATGATAAGCAAATTGAGAAAGAGAAAATTATCAATTTGTTATCTTATAATATTGATGCATTAGTTTTGATGGAAAAACAACATACAACAACTACGTTTGAATATTTAAAGACAGCTAAGATTCCGGTTATTGAGTTAATGGATATCACCAATACGTTTTTTGATATTCAAGTTGGATTTGATAGCCAAAAAGCTGCATTTGACATGACAATGCAGATGATTTCCTCCGGTAAAAAAATATTATCTATTTTAACTCAATTGCTAGTGTACGAGATAGTCAATGTTATCACGGTTATGAGCAAGCAATGAAGCAATCAGGATTGGTTCCCCATCAAATTTGACCAAATTCGATTTCATTTATCGATTTAGGCAAACATCTCTTTAATAAAGCAATACAAGAATATCCGAATATGGACGGTGTATTTTGCACTAACGATGATATGGCCATTGGTGTTTTACTTGAATGCCAAAATTATAGCATCTCTGTTTCAGAACAAATCGCTATTTCAGGATTCCATGGATTAGAGGTTGGTCGAGCCAATAAACAAAATATTGCTACAGTTATTACGCCATAATTCGAAATAGGTAAAGTCGCCATTGAATTACTGCTAAAAAAACTTGATGGAGAAATAATTCCTAATAGCATTTGTCTGCCTTATCAAATTGAAAGAGAGCAAACCATTTAAAATAAAATCAAACTAGCAACAGGTTGAATCTAGATTGCATCATTAGTAAAACCTGAACTAAATGGTTAACTCAATTCATTCAACAATAGAATCACTTTGTCTATCATAAAAATAAAGTGAATTGACACTTTGAATTTTCCTTTCATTTTGTTCTTGGGTACTATTACGATATTTTTGCGGACTCAAACCAATTCTCTTTTTGAAGATCCGCGAAAAATAGAGTTGATCATCAAAGCCAATTGAACGACTGATTTCTGCAATACTCATAGTCGTGGTTTGTAATAACAGTTTCGCCCGATTTACTCGTTGCTCTTGTCGCCATTCACCAATCGACATACCAATTTGATCTTTAAACATATGGGCGATCCTTGATGTCGACAAACACACTCTTTGTGAGACAATATCCAGTGTAAAATTATTTTCATCAAGTGTATCAATTAAATAGTTACAAACTTGCAATACGCGAGTATCGATTTTAGGTGGATTAGTAGCAGAGGTCTCTTGTGCACAGCGTATTAAGAATTGCTCTAACATACTCATGGCTAAATTTTCCGAATAAATTATATTTGATTGCCCCACCTCAACAATTTTTATAAATAATTGTTCTAGCTCATCTTTTACTTGAGTATTAGGGCGATAAAACCCGGTTTCTTTTAAGCGATTTTCCCAACTTAATAAATATTTCCATGTTGATTTAGGTCTAAAATAAACCCAAAAGTGGAACCAATTATTTTCATCTTCTTTGCGACCATATAAATGGGGTTCTTTGGGAGGAAAAAGCACAAAATCACCTGGATAACAATTAAATGATTCATTATCACGATAAATAGTCCCCTGCCCTGCATAAGTTAAGTTGATAATGTAACCATTTAACCCTTTAGGGCGATCGATGAAAAAATCAAATTTTCCTTCTTTTTCTATCGGAGTTAAACCAGATACAAGATGGACATTAAATGAATAACCCGGTAGTAACGGGTCATTTTGTTGTTCATTGCTCATTTAGCATCCTCAATTCTTGGCAATTTTTTTATTTTTACATAAAAATTATTTTTGAATAGTGATAATTTTGAGATCTCCATCACAAAACAATTTAGGTGTGCAGAATCGTCTATATTTATAGCAACAACGTACCTATTTGTTTTATCGGATATTAATTATTCTTCCCAAAAATTCCATTTAATTAGTCTTTGAGGTACTAGCGGATGAATAAAAAAATAACCATTGGATTAGATTTTGGTAGCGATTCTGTCAGGGCATTAGCCGTCGATTGCCAGAATGGAAAAGAATTAGCCACAGAAGTTATTTATTACCCACGTTGGTCTAAAGGTCAGTTTTGTGATCCTAAAAAAAATCAATTTAGACATCATCCACTTGACTATATTGAGTCAATGACGCAATCAATACAATCTGTTGTAAAACAACTTAAATCAGATGCACAAAATGTAGTTGCAATTGGTGTAGATTCAACTGGCTCTACTCCTGCCCCAATTGATGAAAATGGGGATGTTTTAGCTTTAAAACCAGAGTTTATGGATAATCCTAATGCTATGTTTATTTTGTGGAAAGATCATACTTCAGTAAATGAAGCAGAAGAGATTAATAACGTTTGCAAAGATGCCCGTTATGCAAAATATTTAGAATATTGCGGTGGAGTATATTCTTCGGAATGGTTTTGGGCCAAAATTATGCATATTTTTCGTCAAGATAGTGACGTGAAAAATGCTTCTGCATCTTGGATTGAACTTTGTGATTGGGTACCTGCTTTATTATCAGGAACGACCGCACCAAACGAGATAAAGCGTGGTAGATGTGCTGCAGGTCATAAGTGTTTTTGGAGTGAAGGATGGAATGGACTACCGCCCTATGACTTTTTTGAAAAAATCGATCCTGTCTTAGTTACTGCTTTACCTTATCCTTTATTTGAAAAAACTTATACTGCTGACAAAAAAGTGGGGGCAATTACCCAAGAGTGGGCTGAAAAATTAGGTTTACCACCAACGGTCGTTATTGCTGGTGGTGCATTTGATTGCCATATGGGTGCCGTTGGTGCTGGTGCAAAACCTTATACGTTAGTGAAAGTAATTGGTACTTCAACCTGCGATATTTTATTAGCTGAGCAAGCTGTCATTGCTAATCGTTCAATTAAAGGTATTTGTGGCCAAGTTGATGGTAGTGTAATGCCAAATTTTATCGGTCTTGAAGCAGGTCAATCCGCTTTTGGCGATATATACGCATGGTTTCAAAAACTGTTGTGTTGGCCATTAGAAAAATTGATTTCAACTTCACCAGAATTGCAATCGACTGTACAAACTTTAAAACATAATTTTCTAAGCGATATTGCACAAGCTTGGGCCGAAAATCCAAATTTAGATACTATCCCAATCACCCTTGATTGGTTCAATGGTCGAAGAACTCCTTACGCTAATCAACGAATTAAAGGTGTTATTACCAATTTAACTATTTCAACTGATGCTGCCACCTTATTTGGTAGTTTGATTTTATCAACTGCTTTCGGTGCAAGAGCCATTATGGAATGTTTTATTAATCAACATGTACCAGTTAATGACATTGTTGCATTAGGAGGAATAGCTAAAAAATCGCCCATCATCATGCAAACTTGTGCTGATGTAATGAATAGACCACTGACTGTCGTGAGTTCAGAACAATGTTGCGCATTAGGCGCTGCAATATTTGCCGCAGTCTCAGCTAATGTCTATACAGATATCCCAAGCGCTCAAAGTAGGATGTCCAGTAAGCTCGAAACCACATTCACCCCTAATGAGAATAGGGTACAAAAATATCAAGAATTATATGAAAAGTATTTAGTTTGGTCAGCATCAAGTGAACCAAACTATAACGCTTAGTTTTACCAACAATGTGAATAAATTCTAAAGGAGTCCATTATGTTTGTTTATGAAAAAGCTGAAATTTGGTTTGTTGCTGGTAGCCAACACCTTTATGGACCAGAAGCACTTGAACAAATAAAAAATAATATCCAACAGGTAACGGATTATTTTAATACAGAAGCAAAATTACCGGTAAAGATTATTCCTAAACCACTTGCGACAAAACCTGACGATATATACAGCCTTTGTCAGGAAGTTAACTATTCTTCAAAGTGTGTTGGATTAATAACGTGGTTACATACGTTTTCACCGGCTAAAATGTGGATTAATGGATTAAATCATTTACAAAAACCTCTTTTACAACTTCATACTCAATTTAATGAAGTCGTTCCTTGGGATTCAATGGATATGGATTTTATGAATCTCAATCAAACTGCACACGGTGGGCGCGAATTTGGTTTTATTGGTTCTCGTATGCGCCAACCTCATTCTCTGGTAACGGGTTATTGGAAAGATAAAGATGTGCATGATCAAATTGCACGATGGATGCGAGTTTGTGTTGCAATTGATGCCGAAAAAACCATGAAAATAGTTAGATTTGGCGACAATATGCGGGAAGTTGCAGTAACAGAAGGTAATAAAGTTTCTGCACAAATTAAATTTGGTTATTCGGTCAATACCCATGCCGTTGGTGATTTAGTGTCAATCATTAATTCAATTAATGATAGCCAAATAAATCAGTTAATTGATGAATACGAAACACTTTACCAACTCACCCCTATTGCGCAAATTAATGGTGAAAAAAGACAAAATCTAATTGATGCAGCAAGAATTGAATTAGGAATTGAGCAATTCTTAAAACAAGGTAACTATTCCGGATTTACTACAACGTTTGAAGACTTATATGGTATGAAGCAATTACCAGGTCTTGCCGTACAGCGATTAATGGCTAAAGGTTATGGCTTTGCTGGTGAAGGAGATTGGAAAACCGCAGCCTTACTTAGCACTATGAAATTAATGGCAAAAGGCCTTACAGGTGGTACTGCATTTATGGAAGATTATACCTATGATTTTACTAAAGGTAATGAATTGGTTGTCGGTTCACATATGTTAGAAGTTTGCCCATCGATTATAGATGATGGCGTGAAACCTTTGTTAGATATCCAACATTTAGGTATTGGCAATAAAGCTGATCCTGCACGGCTTATTTTTCCATCAAAGCCAGGTTTAGCAATAAATGCAAGTTTGATCGATATCGGTAATCGTTTCAGATTAATCGCAAATGAGATCGAAACAATTAAACAGCCTTATACACTACCCAAATTACCTGTAGCTTGTGCAGTTTGGAAGCCAAAACCATCTCTTAATGTATCTGCTGAAGCATGGATTTTAGCAGGTGCTGCACATCATTCAGTTTATACCCAGGCACTTTCAATGGACTATTTTAGACTTTATACACAGCTGCATAATATTGAACTTCTAGTTATTGATGGTGACACAAGAATCAATGATTTTAGAAATGAATTACGTTGGAATGAGATTGCGTATTGTAATCCTCATTCTTGATAAATTTATCTTAGCCAAATAATTAAATAATAAAAGAATGATTAGATAATAAACTAAGTACAATTATAACAAATTGTTCTTACTAATTATTTGATTGATTCATATTACCAATGAGAGGTAATGTATGTTTACATCATTAAAAGAGCGAGTATTAGCGGCAAATTTACTACTCCCACGTTATCAATTAGTCACTTTTACTTGGGGAAATGTATCAGAAATTGATAGAAATAATGGTGTCATTGCCATTAAGCCATCTGGCGTTTCTTATGATAAGTTGAAAATAGAAGACATTGTTATAATTGATCTTGATGGGAAGAAAATTGAAGGTAAACTAAATCCTTCAAGTGATACCCAAACGCATATTGAACTTTATAAAACGTTTGAACAAATTGGCGGAGTTATTCACACTCATTCCCGTAATGCAACAATTTGGTCACAAGCAGGATTAGATATTCCTGCTTTAGGAACTACTCATGCAGATTATTTTTATGGTGATATTCCTTGTACTCGCTTGTTAACACCAACTGAAATAACTAATAATTATGAACTCAATACGGGGAAAGTTATTATTGAGGAGTTTAATAAACGTAATATTGATGTTATGGCAATACCTAGTATTCTTGTGTCTGGACACGGTCCTTTTGGATGGGGAAAAAATGCTGATGATGCAGTACATAATGCGGTTGTTTTAGAAGAAATTGCTGCTATGGCATTAGCGACTCGCAATCTGAATATCGGTATAAAAATTCAACAAGAATTATTGGATAAACACTATTATCGTAAGCATGGTAAAAATGCCTATTATGGTCAATCATAAAACTATCAAAAATTAGATTTCTTAAAAGTTGTACTATTTAAAAATATCAGCCATCCGCCAAACACTCCTGTTTGGCACTTTTACTTCAAACAATTGTTAAAATTTTATTATTCATTATAATTTTACCAATATGGTCTCTATTAAATTTCGTTTTATTTGAATAATTATTTAAAATTACAATTCGTTCATCAAATAACTTAATTATATTTATCTTATAGTTTATATTATCAAACTAAAACGGTATATTTTTACCTAGTATGGAATTTTTAGATTAGGATATGATTCATTTAATTTAAGGTTTTTTGAGCATTTCTTATTTAAGAAAATATTTAATTTAATTTACTTAATATATTTGAGTTAAATAGATAAATAATATTAGATATCATTTAAAATAAATAAAAACATTAACTATTTTGAAAATAACCATATAATAAAATAACAATTGTTAAATCTAGCTAGCAATTCATTAAAATTTTTATTTTAGTTTTAGAGAACAATCGTTAGGGTCATTCAGTTTTATGAATAATTTATTTTCTAAACTAATTTATCTATATTAAATATTAAGCCCAAATGACTATTTAGACATTTGGGCTTGAAAATTTGATATTAATTATTAAAGTATATTAATATTAGATTTCCTCACTTTTAAATTTACCATTAGATAAATCCCGTTCAACTTCACTATAGATTGATTCAAGTTTATAAAAACACAAAATAGCGATATTGATTAACGCAAGAATTAAAGGAAAGTAGATAAATAAAAATTCTATCACAGATAGAACTTCATTTGTTTGCTGTACATCACCACCACTAATAAATCCAAAAGCGCCTAGTATCCAACCAATACTAGCTGTACCCATACCCATACCTAATGTCTGACCTAATGTTCCTGCACTAAATAAAATCCCTTGAATTCTTAATTTAGTGATCCATTCACCATAATCAATAGTATCCGCTAAAAAAGCGAACATAGTTGCACCAACTCCACAAAAACCAATACTTCGAACAACTGTAGATATAATGATATATAGGGCATTTTGTTTATCAATTAACGGAATTAAACAAGCAATACAACAAATAATAAGTCCAAACAATGCAAGGTTTCTTTTACCCAAATGACGAAGAAGAAATGGAATGATTAGTAGGGTCAATAAACTAGGAATATATTGAGCCATACTTATATAAGACATATAGTAAACATCATCTAAAATATATTTTGAATAATAAACGCTCACAGTTGAAAGTGCAGTTAAGCTAGTAAAAGTTATGAATAAATAGAAAAATATCATAATCCAATATTTATTTTTTAGTATAGCTTTTAAAACTTGCTCCAATTTTATATTGCTATCGTTATCTTCTTTTATTGGTTTAATTCGTTCTCTAACATTTAATCCAGTAATAATTAAACAAACTGCAGTAAAAAAACCAAAGATAGCAAATAAAATTATCCAAGAAACTTTAGTATTCCCAAAATATCCAACAATTGGGAGAGTAAAAACTCCAACAGTTAGAGATCCTAACGTAGAAAGTCCATTTCTAAATACACTTAAAACACCTCTTTCATAAAGACTTCTTGTAATAAGAGCAAGTAATGAGCCATAAGCAATATTATTTGCAGTAAATAAAATATTAGCTAATAAATAAGTTATGCATACATACCATATTTTTATATTATCACTAGCTTCTGGAATTGTTGACATTAAAAATGCTGATAATCCAAAAGGAATAGCAGTAAATAGAACCCATGGCCTTGCCTTGCCATATTTAGTATTTGTTTTATCAATTTTTATACCAACAAAAACACATAAAATACCATCTATAACGCGAGCAAAAAACATCAAAGAGCCCACTAGAATGGCAGAAACCCCTACAACCTCAGTATAAAAATATGCCAAAAAGGTTACCATTAAAGTATAAGTTAAATTTGTACCATAATCGCCTAGACCAAAAGAAAATCTTTCCTTGAATTTAATTTTTTCTGAATCGATATCAGAATTATTTATAAAACTATTCATGATTATTCCCCAACAAAATAATAGCTAAATCCCAATCTTTTAATATAAATTTGTCGTTATATTTTAAAATTGAACCGGTTAATAAATTACGTCCGCCTATTTCAGTAAAACAAACATTTATAGGGTTAGAAGAATAATTAAAGTAAAATCTAATTTTTTCTTTTTTATAATTGACGCCATTTTTAATAACTAGTGGAAAACTATCCTGGCATTTAAGATCTGCCAATTTTTCCTCATTAAAAATATATTCATAAATTTGTTGTAGTACGGAAGTACTTATATTACAACCTATATAAGTGGCAGAACCGCGCCCATACCTATTACTAGTAACTGCTGCATATTTTCCCCAATATGGATGTTGATACTTGGCTAAAATTTTTGTATTAACATCTGGCTCAATCAGCTCCATCCAATCATTTATCTGGCAATCACAAATGGTCAGATCAATTTCGTCTGATATCAAACTTACATTATTAGGTTCAACGAATAGTTGATATGAAATCCCGCAAGCTTCTGAAATAATGCCAGGTTGAACAACAGTTCGCACCTTCATATTTTCATTTGCAAAACCAGATTTAAATGAATAAATTACATTACCTCCATTCAGAACATAATTATTTAATTGTTCTAATTTAAGGTCACTAACACTATAAAGAAGTGGGATTACCAGAAGATCGTAATTAAATATAGAGTCATCATCAATCGAAACAATATCTACCTCTATGTTCATTTTATATAAGGTATCGTAATAAGCACGAAAAACATCGTTATATTGATGTAATGAATCCCTGCTAAATTGATGCCCATGCCAAGGATGCCAATCAATAGCAGTTAAACACTCATTACTTACAACAATTGCCACTCGATTATATTTTTTTATTTCACGTAAATGTTTTGATAAAATCTTTAACTCATTACCTACAATACAAGCTTCTTTATAGATTGGATTCGGCTGTAAATCATGACTTAAAATTCCTTTCCAATAGGTTTCAAATGAGTTATGAATTGAATGCCAATGCCAATAACCAATTAAGCTTGCGCCACTAGCAATATGGCTATACGCTTGTAAACGTAGCTGACCGGGATAAGGAGTCCAATTTTTGAATGCTTGAGCTTGTGTTTCTAATACAAAGTAATTTTTTTTCTTGGTGCTACGAGCTACATCTCCTGAAAATGCAATTTCAATACCAGTTAACTGATCTTGACTGGGATGGTAAATATCAACACCAGTTATATCTAAAATTTCAGATACATCAAAATGATTTACTTCAGATTGAATACCATACGACCATGTTCGCCATTCAAAATCAAAATTATGAGTCAAAAATTGTTTTTCTGATTTATATTCATTAATAATATTAGCTTGCCATTGCAAAAAATTTTTTACTAATTTGCGCTGAAATTTTTGAAACTCAGCACCTAAACTAGCATTTATTGTGCCAACTGTTGATGGAAAATCTTCCCATGCATCAACTCTATTACTCCAATAATCTAAACCAAACTCATGATTTAATTTTAATAAATCACCTGCAAATTTATCTTTCAAATACTTAACGAAATCTATTTGTATATTATCTCCACAGACATCATAATATTTAGTTTCATTATCAATCTGGAATCCAATAACGGCAGGATGATTAGCTACGGCTTGCATTAGTTTTCTTATAAGACGTTCGGCATAAAATAGATAAGCTGGATGGGTAATGTCCATTTTTTGACGATGACCATATTTATTCCGACCATTTGGCGTTATGGCCATGACTTCAGGATATTTTTTTTCAAGCCAAGCTGGAATAGCATAAGTAGGAGTGCCTATAATCACATCAATGTTATTTTGGTACATCTTATCGAGTACTATAAGAATAGAACTAAAATCAAAAACGCCTTCTTGTTTTTCAAACGTACTCCAAGTACTTTCTGCGATACGTACATAGTTTATTCCTGCATCTAACATTAATTTAATATCTTCATCTATTCTCTCTTTTGGTAAATATTCTCGATAATAAGCGACACCATAATAAATTTTGTCCATAATTTATATCTCTCTTTTTTGTTAAATTAGCTACTATTTTTTATGATAATTAAACATACTATTTATATATATGGATAATCTTGTTATTAATATGGAATAATTGGCTTGCTAATTTAATATGAGAGATATATCACATTATTTATGCTCTTAATTTACACTGATTCCTTTTGCTTTTTTTATTAAAAGCATAAGTGTAATTTATACGTAGGTTCATATAGGATTGATTATTTGAAATAAATATAAATATTTTGGTTTCAGCAGTCGAGTTTATTAATCTCTTGAAAGGATTATGGGGATTAAAAAAATCAGGTATCTTCTGATACCTGATTTTCCATTTTTAGGATTAAATGTAGCAATTAATCGTCACTATAACCTAAGCTTCGAAGTGCTCGCTCATCATCAGCCCAGCCGGCTTTAACTTTTACCCATAATTCTAAATGAACTTTATTATCAAAAAATAATTGCA
>CAMLIK010000055.1 GCA_946480175.1 uncultured Gilliamella sp. | reverse complement strand
CTACGTTTTATTACTTGAGCAAAATGTTTGAGATTTTCATCAAGTAAACGAACATCGTCTTGTGTCGCGCCTTTTTGCGGGCCAAATATAAATGAAGCACCATTCGCACCGGTTAAAGGGTTAGTAACATCACAAGCAACTTCAAAATCACAGAATTTAATTCTGTGGTCAATTTCACTGATGTCAATTTTATCAAGCTCACTTAATGAAGCGCCACCATAACCAATTTGGTTTCCAGCTTTATCAAGAAGCTTGACACCTAGAGCCTGTAACATACCAGCGCCGCCGTCATTGGTAGCACTACCGCCAATGCCAATAATAAATTTTTTACAACCTTTATCGAGCGCGTCTTTGATTAATTCTCCAGTACCATATGAGGTCGTAATTTTCGCATCTCGTTTATTAACTGGAACTCTTTCAAGACCGCTTGCTGCGGCCATTTCAATTACCGCTGTTTGTCCATCTCCTGAAATACCATAAAAAGCCAAACCTTTTTCACCTAATGGGTCGGTAATCGATACTGTGATTTTATTACCATTTAATGCATCAACCATTGCATCAACAGTACCTTCACCGCCATCAGCAACTGGAATCAAAAAATATTCAGCTTTTGGGTATACATTTAAAAATCCATTTTTAATTATACTAGCAACCTCAATAGCACTTAGGCTTTCTTTAAAAGAATCAGGAGCAATGACAATTTTCATATCTATCCTTATGCAATTAGTCAAAGTATTGAGTATGTCGCCATACTCAATTTTAAGCTTAGTTATTTAATTTCTATTTTTGCTAAAGATTCATAGTAACGTGCCAATGCACTATGATCACAATCACCCAGACCATCAGTTTTAAGGGCTTGCATCATTTCCATTACAGATGCAGTTAATGGTAATGATGTTCCAACACCATGAGAGGTATCTAAAGCATTTTGTAAATCTTTGATATGTAAATCAATTCTGAAACCAGGTTTAAAATTACGATTTAAAACCATTGGTGCTTTAGCATCTAGTACAGTACTTCCTGCTAATCCACCGCGAATTGCTTGATAAACTAATTCTGGATTTACGCCAGCTTTAGTTGCTAAGACTAATGCTTCTGACATAGCCGCAATGTTCAAAGCAACAATAACTTGATTTGCTAATTTAGTTACATTACCAGCACCAATTTCACCAGTGTAAACCACTGAACCAGCCATGGCTTTCATTATGTCATAATGTTTATCAAAGATAGTTTTATCACCACCTACCATGACCGATAAAGTACCATCAATTGCTTTAGGTTCTCCACCACTCACTGGCGCATCTAACATTGCCAAACCTTTTTTAACGACTTCATCATGAATTTCACGGCTTGCTAACGGCGCAATTGAACTCATATCAATAATCGTAGTACCAGATTTAGCACCATCAATTATCCCATCTTCACCCAATACAACCTCTTTTACATGCGGTGAATTTGGTAACATGGTAATAATCACATCACAAAGTTTAGCGACTTCTTTAGCATTTACGGCACTTTGTGCCCCTGCAGCCACTACTTCGTCCACTGCAGATTGATTTTTATCACAAACTACTAATGAATAACCTGCTTTTAACAGGTTTTTGCTCATCGGTTTACCCATAATACCTAAACCAATAAAACCAATTTTCATTTTACTCTCCTTTTTTTACGACTAAAATAGTATTCGTTACTTTAAAAACTTATCTGCTAGTGCTTGGGTTGAACTTCTTAATAAACCTAGATCATTACCTACAGCAACGAATGTTGCCCCCATATCAATATAATGATGAGCATCAGCTTCTATCGGTGCCAAAATACCACATGCTTTACCTTGTGCTTTAGCAACATCAAAAACATGTTTTATCGCTGCTTGCACTTCAGGGTGCTTAGGATTACCAAAATGGCCTAATGAAGCAGAGAGATCACTTGGCCCAACAAAAATACCATCAATACCATCAACTGCAGTTATTGCTTCAACATTATCAACTGCTTGTTGAGTTTCAATTTGTACCACAACACAAATATTTTGATTAATTTTGGTAAAATAATCAGTAATAGTGCCAAAGCCATTACTACGATGGGAAACAGAAACCCCTCTTACCCCCTCAGGTGGATAACGGGTATAAGCTACTGCTGATTTGGCTTGTTCTACTGTTTCAACATAGGGGATTAAGAAATTATAAAACCCAATATCAAGTAATCGCTTAATTAAAACTTGATCATTCCAAGCAGGACGAACTATTGGTGCACTACTACTATCTTTTAATGCCATCAATTGCGGTACAAACGTGGTAACATCATTAATCGCATGCTCACCATCGAGTAACAACCAATCAAAACCAGCTAAACCAAGTATTTCTGTTGAAATTGGATTTCCTAAAGCAGCCCAACAACCAATAAGTTTTTTACGCTCTAACATATCTTGCTTAAATTGGTTGTGGCAGGTTATTTTTTTCATAATTTACCTTTTAAATTCTCGAGTTATTTTTGATAATAATAGTTCAATTATCTAACCAAACATGGTTTTTTATTATCAAACTGCCAACCAGGAATTAAATATTGCATGGCCATTGCATCATTTCTGTTACCAAGACCCATTTTCTTAAATAACTCATGAGCTTTCATTACTTGATCCATATCAATTTCAATGCCTAATCCTGGTTTTTCAGGAACCTTAATTTTACCATTAATAATTTGTAATGGTTCTTTCGTTAAACGTTGGTTACCTTCCTGCCAAATCCAATGAGTATCCAGTGCAGTTGGATTGCCTGGTGCTGCTGCACCTACGTGTGTGAACATGGCTAAAGAGATATCAAAATGGTTATTAGAATGTGAACCCCATGTTAAACCAAATTCATGGCACATTTGTGCAACACGAACTGAGCCATTCATGGTCCAAAAATGTGGATCAGCTAATGGAATATCAACAGATTGTAACGATAATGTATGTCCCATTTGACGCCAATCGGTTGCAATCATGTTGGTAGCAGTCGGTAAACCCGTGGCCCGACGAAATTCAGCCATGACTTCTCGCCCTGAATAACCTTGTTCAGCACCACAAGGATCCTCTGCATAAGCCAAAGTATTTTTCAAATATTTACCAATACGAATCGCTTCCTCTAATAACCATCCTCCGTTAGGGTCAAGTGTTACTCGAGCATCTGGGAATTTCTTTTTAATTGCTATTACTGCTTCTGCTTCATCTTCTGCTGATAAAACACCGCCTTTTAATTTAAAATCGCGGAAACCATATTTTTCATAAGTAGCTTCAGCCAATTGAGCAATTTTTTCAGGCGTTAGTGCTTCTTCATGTCGTAGGCGATACCAATCACATTTTTCATTATTTTGGCTTTGATAAGGTAAATCTGTTTTGTTGCGATCACCGACATAAAATAAGTATCCTAGCATTTCCACTTCATCACGTTGTTGACCATCGCCAAGTAATGATGCCACAGTAACGCCTAAATGTTTACCTAGTAGATCTAACATTGCCGCTTCAATCGCAGTAACAACGTGAATTGTTGAACGTTGATCAAATGTCTGGTTACCTCGGCCACCGACATCACGATCAGCAAATTGAAGGCGTACTCGATTCATCACATTTTTATATTGGCCAATAGATTGACCAACAACTAATGATTTAGCATCTTCTAATGTTTTAGTAACCGTTCCGACGCACGGTACTTCGCCGACACCAATGTTGCCTGAGTTATCTTTTAGGATAACAATATTCCGAGTAAAATACGGTGAATGTGCACCACTTAAATTAAGTAGCATACTGTCAAATCCAGCGACTGGATAAACATGCATTTCCGTTATAATTGGTGTTGATAAACTCATAATATTAACCTCTTAAATTTCTTGTATTTCTCTAATTCTGTTTTAACGAACCATGCAAGGTCGTTTACGATCAAACTGCCAACCAGGAATTAAATACTGCATTGCAATAGCATCATTACGTGCGCCATTTGCTAATTTTTTATGTAATTCATGAGCATTCATAATTTGTTGCATATCTAATTCAATGCCTAATCCCGGTTTATCATGCAGTTTAATTTTGCCATTACTTATTTCTAATGGATTTTTAGTCAATCTGGCCTGTCCTTCCTGCCATATCCAATGAGTATCAAGTGCAGTTGGATTGCCTGGTGCCGATGCACCAACATGACTAAACATCGCTAATGAGATATCAAAATGATTGTTAGAATGGCAACCCCAAGTTAATCCCCATTCATGACAAAGCTGAGCAACCCGACTTGCACCAGTTAAAGTCCAAAAATGCGGATCTGCTAAAGGTATATCAACAGCTTGTAACATAATTGAGTGACACATTTCTCGCCAGTTAGTTGCAACCATATTCGTTGCTGTTGGTAGACCTGTGGCACGACGAAACTCTGCCATTACTTCACGTCCCGAATAACCATTTTCTGCACCACAAGGGTCTTCGGCATAAGTCAGGACATGGTTAAGCCCTTTACATAATCGTATAGCATCTTCCAATAACCAACCGCCATTAGGATCTAAAGTAATTCGAGCATCTGAAAAACGTTTTTTTAGCTCAGTGACCGTTTCAATCTCTTTTTCACCAGCTAATACACCACCTTTCATTTTGAAATCTTTAAAACCATAGCGATCTTTTGCTACTTCAGCTAATTCTATTACCGACTGAACTGTCATCGCTTCGCGGCGTCGAATGTTGTACCATTCATGACCGTTTTTGAGTGGCTGGTCATAAGGTAGATCAGTTTTCTTATCATCACCAATATAAAACAGATAACCTAAAACAGTTACTTCATCTCTTTGTTTGCCACCACCCAATAATTCAGCCACAGTCACATTTAAAAATTGCCCCATTAAATCTAACAGTGCTGATTCCAAAGCTGCTACAGCATTAACTCGTAGTTCAAATGTCCATGCACCTTTACCAAAAGTATCATAATCAGAATCTAAATAGCCTTGATGCATATCATTTACGATACGATTAAGAATCGAAATAGGTCTACCTTCAACATGTGCACAAGCTTCCTTCAATGCATTTTTAATCGTTGAACCACCAGGAGCCTCACCAACACCAACATGACCAGCACTATCTGTTAATATAACAATATTACGGGTAAAGTATGGACCGTGAGCACCACCAATGTTCATTAACATACTGTCATAACCTGCAACAGGTATAACTTGCATTGAAGTAATAATTGGCACTGATTGAGTATTCATATTACGATTCTCCATTTCATAAATTTTTTTCGTTATTATTTAATCCTTTTTCTTTAATTCCATTCGTTTAATTGGACCAACAAGAACTAAATAACTGAAAGCAGCAACAAACGCATGACCGGCAACAAATACTAATGCCCATTCAAAGCGCCCTGTCCATGCCACAATATAACCAATAATAATTGGAGAAATGATACTTGATGCATTACCAAACATATTGAATAAACCACCAGCTAGACCACTCATCTCTTTTGGCGCTGTATCTGCCATTACTGCCCAACCTAACGCACCAACACCTTTGCCGAAAAAAGCCATCGACATAAATAAAATAACTAGTCCAATTGAATCAACGTAATTACACATGATCATAGTCATTGAAAATAACATGCCTAAAATAATTGGTGTTTTACGGGCTATTGATAAAGAATTGGTTTTGCGCATAATGAAATCAGAAATAACCCCACCACTAATTCCACCAATAAAGCCACAAATAGCAGGAACTGCAGCAGCAAAGCCTACTTCTTTAATATTCATTCCACGTTGAGTTGCTAAATAAATAGGGAACCAAGTAATAAAGAAAAATGTTAAACAGTTAATACAATATTGACCTAAATAAACACCAAGCAACATTCTATTAGTCAATAATTGCAATAAATAACCTAATTTTGGACCTTCTTGTTTACCATTGTCTTTCTTCTGATCCATATCAACTAAAGCACCACCCTCAACGATATAATCAACTTCAGCTTGATTAGCTAAAGGGTGATCTTTAGGGTTGCGAATAACAAACAAAGTAACAGCACTGACAAAGATACCCAATCCCCCCATAAAGAAGAATACTGATTGCCAACCATACTCATGAGTCAACCAACCCATAATTGGTGCAAAAATAACCGTTGCAAAATATTGTGCTGAGTTAAAAATGGCAACTGCCGTTGCTCTTTCTTTGGCTGGAAACCACGCGGCAGTAATACGGCTGTTTCCAGGGAATGAAGGTGCTTCGGCAAGCCCCATTAAAAAACGGAAGGTAAAAAGCATAATTAGTGCCCAAGCACCAATAAAAAAGTGCACAGTCCCTTGTAATAGAGTAAAAATAGACCAAAATAAAATACTACAAAAATAAACTCGTTTAGAACCGAATCTATCTAGTAACCATCCTCCTGGTAATTGTCCTATTACGTAAGCAATACCAAATGATGACATCACCCACCCCATGGCTGCTGCATCAAATCCTAATTCCCCCGACATTGCTTTTCCGGCTATACCTAATGTTGCTCTATCGCCGTAGTTAATAGCTGTAACGATAAATAAAAAAACGACCGTCATCCATCTGGCATTCGTCCTTTTCTGTTTGGTTTTGTTTATTTCCATGTTTAGCTCCTAAACTTATAATTTCCTAAAGTTAATTATTAAATGTAAAAGGTATAGCTGCAGTAGAAAATAAATAGACTTTTTACGTTTCTAAGATAATCCACTAATGGTGAGTAAGTATGGATGGTTCACCATAAAATATCATTGGACAAAACCACAAAATATCCGCACCAATCATATTTATTTATATGCAAATACACAAATAAATGTTACTTTCTTCACAAAAATTTACTAAAATGGCAAAATTTTGTGATATAAAGCGACTTTTATAGGTATTTTTATGATATTTAGCCGATTTATCAAATAATAATTGTGAATATGCACAATGCTATTTATTTTATTCGGATTTAAGATATAACGAAGAAATTATGAGAAATGTTATAAAATTTAATTTGCTATTAATTAATATATAAAAAGGTTAAATAGCATAGTGGGAGCTGAATAATGGAGAAGCAAATTAACAAGCCGCTCTTTATCAAAATTAAAGAAATTGATAATGTTGCGATTGTTGTCAATAATAATGGATTACCCAAAGGTACGATTTTTGACAATGGATTACAATTAATTGAAGATGTACCTCAAGGACATAAAGTTGCATTAAATGATATCAACCAAGGACAAGCTATAGTACGTTATGGTGAAACCATTGGTTACGCCAAAAAAGACATTAAACAAGGTAGCTGGATAAATGAAGCTGTAACACTAATGCCAACCGCACCTGAATTGCATGAATTAGAAATAGCAACGAAAAAAGCGGATCCATTACCACCTTTAGAAGGTTATACTTTTGAAGGTTACCGAAACAAAGATGGTTCGGTAGGCACTAGGAATATACTTGGTATTACCATGAGTGTTAATTGTGTTTCGGGCGTTGTTGAATATGTTGCTAAAATCATTGAACGTGATTTATTACCAAAATATCCTAATGTAGATGGCGTCGTGCCACTAACCCATTTATATGGTTGTGGTGTAGCCATTGACGCTCCAGCAGCTATTGTACCAATTCGTTCTATTCATAACTTAGCTAAGAATCCTAACTTTGGTGGTGAAATTATGGTGATCAGTTTAGGATGTGAAAAGTTACAACCAGAAAGACTACTTAAAGGTACTCACGATACTATTCCGATAAAATTAGAAGATGATGACCTTGTTACTTTACAAGATGAACATGGGTTTAAAGCCATGGTTGATCATATTTTGCGTGTAGCAGAAAAACACTTACAACGTCTAAATCAACGCAAACGTGAAACAGTGCCTGCATCAGAATTAATCGTCGGAATGCAATGTGGTGGTAGTGATGCATTCTCAGGTGTTACCTCTAATCCATCAGTTGGCTTTGCTTCTGACTTATTAGTAAGATGTGGTGCAACAGTTATGTTTTCTGAAGTAACAGAAGTTCGTGATGGTATTCATTTGCTGACACCAAGAGCAGCTGATGAAGAAGTCGGTAAAGCACTAATTAGAGAAATGCAATGGTATGATGAATATCTTGCGGCAGGAAAAGTTGATCGTAGCGCCAATACTACACCCGGCAATAAGAAAGGCGGTTTAAATAATATAGTTGAAAAAGCAATGGGATCTATTGCAAAATCAGGTACAAGTCCGATTGTTGAAGTGTTATCTCCTGGTCAAAGACCGACCAAAAAAGGCCTAATTTTTGCTGCAACGCCGGCTAGTGATTTTGTTTGTGGCGCTCAACAAGTTGCATCAGGTATTACCTTACAAGTTTTCACTACCGGCCGAGGGACACCATATGGATTAGCGATGGTACCTGTCATTAAAATGTCTAGCCGTAATATTGTCGCAGAACAATGGTTCGACCTTATTGATATTAGTGCTGGGGATATTGCTTTGGGCGAAGCAACTATTGAGGATATCGGTTGGCGACTTTTCCACTTAATCCTAGATGTGGCTAGTGGGCGCAAACAACCATGGTCAGATCATTGGAAATTATACAATCCACTAGCTATTTTTAATCCGGCGCCAGTGACCTAAAAAACAACAAAATACATATAAATATATTATTAATTACGATTCTAAATACACCTTAATTATTAAAAAATAAAAAGTGTATTTAGAATTTATTCGTTTCTGTCCAACTGTGATCCAATATATAATAATAAACGATCGTCAAATTTGGCTAGATTTAAACCGGTCAAATTAGCAATTTTATTTAATCGATATTCTAATGTATTGCGATGAATAAACAACTCATTGGCCGTATCACCATTTTTTACATTATTCTTAAACCATGTTTGCAATGTTTTTTGCAATACACCATTATTATCACCCATTCTTAACTTTTTCAAAGGTAATAATAATTCTTCAGCTTGCCAATCATAACTTAGACCATGTAATAAAACAGGAAGAATAAGCTCTTGGTAATAATAATTACGGATATTCGGCATTCTTTGCTTACCAATTAACATTGTTGTTTTAGCGGTTTGATAAGATTTAACTAATGGATAAGGATGTTGTTCAAAATAATTACCTAATGAAATTCGAATATCTAAGTGAGTGGAATCTTTGATGGTAATCACTAATTGTTCTAATTTCTTTTTGTGCTCTAGTAAATCCCATCGTCCATAACGATTTAAAGCAGGAATTAAAATAACTAATTCAGTAATAGATTTAATCGCAACTAGATTATGCTGGCTAACATGTTGTATTTGATTTTGTAGATATTGTAACTCGCTCATTGCAGTATCAATGCCTAATTGGCCACTATCGACTTCAATCATGCACACTACCCGCGGTAACTGTAAATTAATATCTAATCGTTTAACCCATTGCACCATACTTTCAGGCAAAACTTCTTTTTCAATTAGAGTAAGAATTAATTCTTCTTTTAAACGATTATCATAAGATAATTCTTGTAATAATTGGGTTTGTTCCATCATCATTTCTGCTGACATACAAACCAATTCACCAAATTGCCTTATATCGGATGGTTCACCAGTTAAACCAATAACGCCAACGATACGATTATTAAGTTTTAATGGTAAATTGATACCCGGTTTAACACCTTTCAGACGTTTAACCATTGTACCATCAATTGAAACAGTCCTTTTTTGAGATATAGCCAATATTGCGCCTTCATGTAATTCCCCAATACGTTCTAAATCACCACTACCAATAATACAACCATCCCCATTCATTACATTGATATTACAATCAATAATTTTCATGGTTCTTTCGACAATCTGTTGAGCAATTTTAGGGGTTAGGCTATAAGAATTCATTACCATGTTAAATTTCCTATTATCATTTTGCATACGCTTTATTTTTTGTTAGCATAACACATTTTATATTGAATCATAGGTGACTTCGTCATGATAGTGTTTGATTCTATCCAAATTCGTAGAGGTATTAATTTACTTTTAGATAATGCCTCTGCAACAATAAATCCTAAACAGAAAGTTGGATTAGTCGGTAAAAATGGCTGTGGTAAGTCCACACTTTTTTCTTTAATTAAAGGTGAAATTCAAACAGATGCAGGCAGTGTTTTTATTCCTGCCCAATGGCAATTAGCATGGGTAAATCAAGAAACTCCAGCATTAGATACAGCGGCTATTGAATATGTTATTGATGGTGATCGAGAGTTTCGAAAATTAGAGCAAGATTTAGAGATTGCTTACGAAAAAAATAACGGCGAGCAAATTGCGCTTATTCATGAAAAACTTGATAACATTGATGCTTGGACTATCCGCTCTCGGGCGGCAACATTATTACATGGTTTAGGTTTTTCCAATGAACAATTAACGTTACCGGTTAAATCCTACTCTGGTGGTTGGCGTATGCGACTTAATCTAGCGCAAGCGTTAATGTGCCGTTCTGATTTACTTCTTCTTGATGAACCTACCAACCATCTTGATTTAGACGCAGTGATGTGGTTAGAAAAATGGTTAAGTAATTATCAAGGTACACTTATTTTAATTTCACATGACCGTGATTTCTTAGATCCATTGGTTAATAAAATCATTCATATTGAACAGAAGAAATTATTTGAATACACCGGTAACTATTCATCATTTGAGACACAGCGCTCGGCAAAACTGGCGCAACAACAATCCATGTATGAAAGTCAGCAACTTAAAGTTGCTCATTTGCAAAGCTATATCGATCGTTTTAGGGCTAAAGCAACCAAAGCAAAACAGGCTCAAAGTCGAATAAAAATGTTAGAGAGAATGGAATTGATTGCCCCAGCTCATGTTGACAATCCTTTTCATTTTAAATTTCGACGACCAGAATTCTTACCAAGTCCTTTATTAACGATGGAAAATATCGTTGCCGGCTACGGTGACAAAATTGTATTAGAACAGATTAAACTTAATTTAGTTCCAGGTTCTCGCATAGGTTTATTAGGTCGTAATGGTGCGGGTAAATCGACACTCATTAAGTTATTGGCAGGTGAATTAACACCGATGCAAGGTCAAGTTAGCTTGGCTAAAGGGGTACAACTTGGCTATTTTGCTCAACACCAATTAGAATATTTACGAGCAGATGAATCAGCTTTATGGCATTTAAAACAACTTGCAGAACCAAAGAATACCGAACAAGAATTACGTAATTATTTGGGAGGATTTGATTTTCATGGTGATAAAGTTAGTGAACCAGTAAAAACATTTTCTGGTGGCGAAAAGGCTCGATTAGTTTTAGCGTTAATTGTTTGGCAAAAACCAAATCTACTGTTACTCGATGAACCAACAAACCACTTAGATTTAGATATGCGACAAGCATTGACTGAAGCGTTAATTGATTTTGAAGGTGCTTTAGTTGTGGTTTCCCATGATAGACATTTATTGCGTTCAACAACAGATGAATTTTACTTGGTGCATAACCATAAAGTTGAACCTTTTAATGGTGATCTTGATGACTATCATAAATGGTTGACCGATGAGCAAAAGGCCGAAAATCAACCTCAAGAAAAAGATAAACCATTAAAAAAAGAAGTGTTGCCTAAAGTTTCTGCACAAGAACGTAAAGAACAGAAACGCAAAGATGCAGAAGCCAGAGCACAAATACAACCATTGAAAAAACAGTTACATAAAGAAGAACAAACTATTGCCCGTTTAAATGATCAGTTAAAAGTCATTGAAGAGCAATTAGCTGATTCATCGATTTATGAAACGGATAAAAAATCAGAATTAACGCAATTATTACTTAATCAAAGTAATTTAAAGGCTGAATTAGATGAATCAGAATCAAAATGGCTAGAGCTACAGCAACAATTGGAAGAGTTCGAGGGAAGTTAACCATCAATTTAGTAAAATTTAAATACCTAAAAACAAAAAATCACAGCATATAGCTGTGATTTTTTTAATTAGATGACAAATAGATTAACTTTTTTCTACTTGGCTAAAATCTAATTCAACAGGCGTAGAACGACCAAAAATAGAAACCGATACTTTTAAGCGGCTCTTTTCATAATCAACTTCTTCAACTACACCATTAAAGTCAGCAAATGGACCTTCGTTAACACGAACAAGTTCACCTGGCTCAAATAATGTTTTCGGACGTGGTTTATCTCCAACTTGTTGTAAACGATTCATGATAGCTTCAACTTCACGTTGGCTAATTGGCGCGGGTCTATCTGATGTACCTCCAATGAACCCTAAAGTTCTTGGAACACTTTTAACTAAATGCCAAGTCGCATCGTTCATCATCATTTCAACTAAAACATAACCTGGGAAAAATTTACGTTCGCTTTTACGTCGATGTCCACTTTTCATTTCAACAACTTCTTCGGTTGGTACTAAAACTTCGCCAAAAGAATCTTCCATATTATGTAATTTAATATATTCACGTAATGATTGTGCAACACGTGCCTCATAGCCAGAATAAGCTTGGATCACATACCAGCGTTTTTGTTCACTCATATTAACGCCCTATTGAAGTTAAATAAAAGATGATTGAACGGAACAAAGAATCCATCCCCCAAAGTGCTGTACCAACAATAACTGTAATTACAGATATTAATAAGGTTGTTTGTACTGTTTCTTTACGGGTAGGCCATACAACTTTTCTTAGCTCTTTGCGTGATTCTTGCAGAAATGTTATAAATGATTTTCCTTTATTGGTTGTAAATGCAATAAATAAGGTTAAAAGCGAAATCACAACAACCGCAATAATTCGAACAATCGTATTTGGTTGATATATATCATTAGGCGCAGAAAAATAAGAATTTCCCCAAACAATTAACGCAATTAATACTAGAACCAAAACCCATTTAAATTTGTCTAGAACAGTGCTTGTATCTTGACTCTCGTTACTTACTAGCATATAGAACCTATGATTATGTTATTTATAATATTATCCATTTTCCAAAATGCTCTTTATCTAAAAACATTTTGCTAAACAGACTAGATAAGAAAGGGCATCAAACGATACCCTTTCTAGATCGTACTTGCTTAAATTATTTAATAACCTTAGCAACAACACCAGCACCAACAGTACGACCACCTTCACGGATAGCGAAACGTA
>CAMLIK010000054.1 GCA_946480175.1 uncultured Gilliamella sp. | reverse complement strand
TATCATAGAGAATTTTCTACTTTTTTGCTGTACTATTTTAGGGGATAGTTACAAATATGATCCTGTTTTAGCGAGCAAAGAAGAACAAAAAAATGGAAAAGGATATTGTTAATACGGTAGAGGGCAATGGTTTAAAATATTCTGGTAGATGTTTAGTGTATTTGACTTGAAAAAAATCACAAAAAAGCGAGTGAATATTTAAATGTTGATTTTATCAATCAACCAGAAAGAGCAGCAGAGCTTGATTATGCTCTACCAATTTTGATTTGGGGTTCAATAAATAACATTTTTTCTAAAAAGAAATTAATAAAGTACATTAATGAAGACAAGATTGATTATAAACTCGCTAGATATGCAATAAATGCTCAAGTTTATGCTGATGTGATAGCTCAAATTGCTAGATGTTTTGAAGCAATACTTACGCAAACATCAAATTTGATTGAAGTGTTTTAATATGAAAAAATTTTTTTATTAATGTTATTGATAACAATCGGCACTGTTTGTCACGCTGAAAGTCTTGTACCAATATAACCTTTATAAGAGTGATTACTATTATAGAATATCTAAATTAATCATTTAATTATCAGGGATAATAAGTATCAGGAGAATCTTTTAAAGGTTTTGTTAAAGATATTAAAGAAAGTGACTTGGTAAAACCCAATCTATAAACGAAGTTATTGTTATTGGCAAACGATTATTATTAATAGACATCATGGATCTACTAAGGCAAAATTAGTTAGGATATAAGATATGTCTGTAATTTTGATCAAGCCACAAATAGAGAAGATGTAGCTCAACTTTTTATTTGAATTATAAAAACTAAAATAGGTCATACAAATGTATGAAAAAATACTTGAATATGTTGAGTTACAGAAAAAGATAACAACTGAATTTAAAAGATTAAATGCAAATTGTTTAGATTTCAGCTATTTATTAGATTTTCCAAAAAAAGGAAAATTTTGTTTAAATAGTGAAGAATGGAGTTTTGTTAAACATGGTTCAGGTTTTAGGTTTATACGCATAGCTCCTTTACCTCGTATAATTATCCATCCTCATGTTTTTCCTTTTGCCTACAAAATAGTTGATGCTTGGCGATTACTACAATTCTGGCAATCGCAGACAGGAGATATCTATGATGAACATGTGATAAGAGCTCAATTAGAAACACTATTTTTAGATAAAATGTTAGAAAAAATAAATCTTAATCAATATCAGATCAAAAATTAATATTGTATTAGTTTTGAATCTTTTCTCGATGACGTAACGTAAATGAGTATAATTGTTGTAACAAATAGCGAATCAAAATTAGAGGCTAATGTTTAAAATTATGCAAATACCAACTTGAAACAAGTTGATGGAAGAACACACCAAATAGTGAAGTTATAGCTTAGTAAAATCCGATAATAGGATGATAGATCATTTATAAACCCCAATTAACCTATAAGGATATAAAAATGCAGAAAATATATTATTTATACCATGTTCGTTGTGAAGATACTGATGATGAAGATGTTTAGATAATTGGTATTTACAGTTCACGTAAATAGGCTAAATTAGCTTTAGAAAGAATGAAGAAAAAAACCGGATTTATCGATTTCCCTAATGACTTTCAGATTGTTCAAAGCGTTCTTAATCGAGAGGGGTGGGTGGATGGTTTTATTACTTGGTAATATCCAATAAATTAAATAATTAATAGAGACATGGAGATGAAAATGCAAAAAGTTTATTATTTACATCATATTAGAGATAAAGGTACAGAATATGAAGATGATAAAAAAATTGGTACCTTTGGTAGTTATCAATTGGCCGAAGAATCTATAAACAGATTAAAAGATAAAGAAGGTTTTATTGACTATCCAAATGGCTTCTATATTGAAGAATATATCATCGATAAAGATTATTGGACTGATGGTTTTAGTGATTAAAATTTTTTTAATGTCATTTAGTTGCTCAATTTTTTAATAGTTTTATTTGTAGATATAAGAATTTAAAAATGCGAAAAGTATATTATTTGTACCATGTTCGTTATGAAGATACTGACGATGAAGATGTTAAAATAATTGGTATTTATAGTTCACGTAGGCAAGCTAAAGTAGCTATAAAAAGAATGATGAAGAAAACATGATTTATAGATTTTCCTGATGATTTCCAAATTCATGACGATGTCCTAGGTCGAGATAGTTGGGTGGACGGATTTGTTACTGGTTATTAATTGATTTTTTCAGTTAAGGATAAATATGAAAAAAGTCTATTATTTACATCATACTAGAGATAGAGGTACAGAAGATGAAGATGATAAAGCAATTGGTACTTATCATAGTTATCAATTAGCAGAAGAAGCCATAAACAGAATAAAAGATAAACCGAGTTTTATTGATTATCCAAATGACTTTTATATTGATGAGTATATCATTGATAAAGATTATTGGACCGATGGCTTTAGTTATGAAAAAGATTTGAAATGATATGTACTAACTTATTAGTTATGGGAACGAAGCAGTTGGTTAAGATTGGCTTTTATACTTTGGATCTGTTTGTATTTTAGGGTTGTAACCAGTGGTACCTAATCGTTTAATAGACTTCCGTGCCTGAGATTAGCCGGTAGCTGATTTACGTTTCGACTATGATTTAGCCTATTCAAATTAACGTTTTTATCCATTTTCACCTTAATGAAAAACGGTTTACTAATAATTAATTATCATTAACCCGATATAGAACCCTCAATTTTTTTATAAAACTAAGCCTCTAAATCAAATCAAAATATCAATTATTTATAAACGCTTGCAACTAATCAGAAAATTTCATCGTTAAAGACAGATATGATATCACTGTCGGTAATATCACTAACAGCAAAGAGGTGGTGACTGTTTTGAAAATTGAAGATCCGACATCAGCAAACATCGGCCTGATACCGATACTATTTTTTATATTTTGAATTATAACTCTTAAATATATGCAGAAAATAATCATTTTTTCTTCCCTGATATGGTTATCTTTTAAAAGTAATATTTTATTAAAGTGACTAAAAACATTTTTCAATTTTAGTAGGTATAATTGATATGATTTGGTTAAGGAACGTTTATTTCCTCATATAATTTAAAATGTTAATACAAATCTTCACTAAAAAACTATACACCGAAGTTGATAAATTCAATGTTAGTGTATTCAAGTTTGATTTAGTTTTAGTCGTTATAAAACAGTACTTTATATCTATTAGACGTTTTTTATCAATATAATAAAAATATTCATAAATAGAATCCAGATTAGCCAGGTAGTTTAGGATTGATATTTGACAAAATTCTGACTTTAAAATTACTTAAAGTGAATTGGTTAGCCTTAGCTAATGCACTGGATAAATTAATACTTTTCTCATGTTTTTTTCTACCATTGGTTGTTTAGTTTAAAAACCTATCACTATGTTTTGTTTGATTTCTACCAAGAAAAGGTCACATTTTTTTCCAGATTAATCTGGAAAAAAATGTAATCGTCTTATTTATTTAACTATTTATACTTTTAATCATTAAGTTATGAATTTATTGCAACAACAGATCTACAAGGAGTTGAGTAATGGAAAGACAGATCAAATTACTTAAACTGCTTTTTAGCCAATCGGAATTTAAACCAGCTGTTTTTTTTAGTTCAAAATTATCAATTTCAACTAAAACTGTCTATGACGATATTGCAAAATTAAATGAGCAGCTAACTACTGTCCCGAATACGGATATTCAAATTGAAAAGTTACCTCGTAAAGGAGTGATGCTAATAGGTGAAAAAAACGATATTGCACCGATTATTAGCTATTTAGAACAGCAAAATAGTCATAGTTATTTCAATAAAAAATCACGACGGTTAAGTCCTGAATACCGTCGCTTAGATATCATCAAACGCTGTTTGCTTAAAAGCGAAACGTTATCACTTGAACAGTTATCCGATGACTATTTAGTCAGTAAAACATCGTTACACAAAGACATCGAATTTATTAATCGTACTCTTGAACAAGAAAATATCCTGTTAAATGTTACTCATAAGGGAATTTATATTGACGGTAATGAAAACCAAATTCAACGCGCGATTAAACACTTTTTATCTTTGTATATCCACAAACAAGATGACCATTATTTAAAGCAATTAATGAAATCTTTTATTGGCGATGACTCATATGAACAAATAACTCAATTATTATTAGACCGATTTGAATCGGTAGTTGCTCAATCTTCTGAACATTATTTATCTTCTTTACTGATTTCTATTGCCATACAACTTAAAAGATTGCGTTTAGGCTTTTCAATTCCTGAAGAAGATGATTTTTTATTTAATCATATCCGATATATGCAATCCTATTTGATTGCCTCGGAATTAGCTAAAACATTAGAAGCCAATTTTCAAGTCGGGTTTTCGACCAATGATATTAAATATCTAAGCAAATTATTTTTTGCTCATCGAATTATTGATGAAAATGCCATTGTTGATGATAGTTTTTATGAGGAAATTATTCGTAGGATCATCAAAAAAATAGGTGATATTGAGAGTGTCGATTTATCGGCTGATAGCAAGTTGTTTCACTCATTATTGTCGCACTTTCCTGCAATGATAACTCGGTTACAAAAGCAGATTCGTATCATTAATCCACTCTTGGATGAAATAAAACAAGAATATTCAAAGTTATTTAGTGTGTTATGGTATGCACTTTCAGACTTAGAACGTAAATTTGATATTCATTTAAATGATCATGAAATTTCATTTTTATTGATTCATTTCCAAATAGCCTTAGATAAAGCCGCTGATGCCAATAACATCGTTATTATTTGTCAATATGGATGTTCATCATCAAATTTAATCTTAAATAAAGTCCGCAAATTTTTGCCATCTAAAGATAATATTGAAGTGTATTCTGTGGCTAAACTGAATTCAACTAAGCTTAGTAATGTCGACTTGATCATCACCACTCTTGATATCAAAAATATTAATAAACCGATGGTCAAAATATCATCTTTGTTGAACAAACAAGACTATCAAAATATTATCCAAGCTTACGCTAACTATGTCTTGAATAAACAATCCGATTTTTCAGACAAAGGTAATTATTACCCGTCTACCGCCAAATTTGTCAATGCGGATTTGATTGAATTAAATGTTGATATTCAACATAAAAGTGAATGTCTTAATTTGCTGATAAGTAAGTTAGAAGATAAAGGCTTAGTGACTAAAAACTATCGTGACTCAGTTTTATATCGAGAAGAAATCGGCGACACTTCAATCGAAAACGGTATTGCTTTACCGCATGGTTCGCCAATGTTTGTTATTAAATCGAGTATCTCAATTATGACCCTCAAACGACCAATAAAATGGGGCATGATTGATGTCAGTATTATTATTATGGTTAGTCTTTCCGAAGACAATATCAATAGCATTAATGACGTTTTTACCGAAATTTATGAAATTGTTTCAAATAAACAAGTAATTTCATCCTTAAAAAACCTCACAAATTTTAAACAACTTAAACTATTTTTGGATAATCAAAGAGGAATCAAGAATGTACTTTGATCAACATTTATGCCTATTTAACATTGAGGCAAAAACCAAAGAAGAGATCTTAACCACAATGGCACAAATGTTATTGTCACATGGCATTGTTAAACAAGATTATTTAACAGGTATTTTAGAAAGAGAACAGCAATACCCGACTGGTTTATTAGTTAATTCGATTGGTTTTGCAATTCCCCACACCGATTCCTCAAAAGTGAATCAATCACAAATTTGTTTTGCATCGCTAAAACATCCGGTGATTTTTTCTGGTATGACCGATGATAAAGAGCAAATACCGGTCAAATTTATTTTCATGTTAGCAATGAAGCAAGCACATGAACAAGTTGAGAATTTACAAAATTTAATCGGCTTATTTCAAAATGAGGAACAAATAAAATTACTAGAACAATGTCAATCAACTAACGAATTTATCTCTATTTTAAATAGCGCTGGTGTTAAATAGGATGGATTATTTTTATTAAGGAGTAACAAATGGATAGTGTCATTAATATTTTTCAATGGCTAATAAATTTAGGTGGGGTCGTTTTTTTACCTATCATCATTTTTATTATCGCCTTGTTTTTCAGAGTTAGCTTTTCCAAAGCGATAATGTCTGGTATTACCGTCGGTATTGGTATTGTCGGTCTTGGTTTAGTTATTGGTTTATTATCAGATACGTTAGGTGTTGCGATTCAAAAAATGGGTGAGCAATATGGAACGTCATTAAGCATCATGGATATTGGTTGTGGAGTAGGTGGCCCGTTAGCTTTCTCAACCACATTGGGATTATTACTCATTCCTGCTTCATTAATTATTAACTTTTTATTTATTTCACTCGGTTGGACTAGAACGTTAAATGTTGATATTTGGAACTTCTGGTTTGCAATTTTCCTCGGCTTAGTGGCTTATTCAGTAACCGGTGAATATTGGGTTGGTATTATTGGTTGTATCACTGCAGTAATGTTGCAATGGTTTTTGGCTGATCTTTTACAAAAACCAATTAGTTCATGCTTTGGATATCCGGGTATTGCCGTTACTCACCTTATGGCATTATCAGGGGCAATTGTTGCAATTCCATTAAATTGGATATTTGACCGTATTCCAGGACTAAACAAATTAAATGCTGATTCAGAAACATTAACCAAACGATTTGGGATTTTCGGTGATACAGTGGTAATTGGTTTAATCATCGGTATTGTTGTTGGTATCTTAGCTAATTACGATGTTCCACAAATTGGTAAATTAGCAATTTCAACTGCGGCAATCATGAAAATTATGCCGAAAATGGTGGCTATGTTTATGGAAGGCTTACTTCCTGTTGCTGATGCTGCTCGTGAATTTACCAGTAAAAAACTCAATGGCAAACAAGTTAACATCGGTATGGATGCGGCGTTAACTGTTGGTCATCCTGCGGTAATGGCAACTGCGTTAATTATGGTGCCAGTTTCATTATTATTAGCCTTAATTTTACCGGGTAATAAAGTGCTACCTTTTGGTGATTTAGCTTTCTATGCCTTTGGCATCTGTTTAATGGTACCGTTTTTCAAAGGTAATATTATTCGTTCAATTTTAGGTGGCACCATCTATTTGGTCGTCTGCTTATATATGGCAACATGGCTTGCTCCAGTTATTACTGATGTATTCCATTTGGCTAATTACGATGTAGGGACTGCTGGTATTGTTACTGTCATTTTATGTGGATTATGGCCAGTAACCTTATTCGTACTATTGTTAACCCATCTTGGTTTTATTGGTTTAATTGGTTTAGCGCTAGTTATTCTTTGCTTACTTATCTATATCAACAAAATCAAAAAAATTGAAATGTATTAAAAGGAAATAATCATATGAAGAATTTACTTATCATGTGTGGTGCAGGGCATGCAACTTCAACTATCGCAGTAAGCAAAGTGAATAAATGGCTTAGTGATGAAAAATTAACAGATCAGGTAAAAATCTATCAATCTAAGATTGCTGATGAACTTAATAAGATTGACTCTTATGATGTAGTTGTAAGTACAACGATTGTACCTGATTCAATTAAAGCGAAAGTGATTAATGGATTACCACTACTTACTGGTGTGGGATTAAATGAATTTTTTGCTGAATTGAAAAAGCGTTTAGCTATTTAATTTAAATTCAACTTTAAGTATTGATAATGATCGCCTCATTTATTTTGTGAAGCTTAACCACAAATTAGATGGGGCTATAATAAGGAATAAACTATAATGAATATTATTCATCATGCCATTGAAATTAACACAGTTGCAGGTAGACATTCATACCACGATATAACGGAGCAATTAAAACAGTTTGTAAAGCAATCCAATATCCAAAATGGTCAATTAACTATAGCTACTAGCCATACAACATGTTCACTTTTTTTTGAAGAATGCATGCACGATACCAATTTTTTTGGTGATGAATTTCTGCAAGTGGATATCAACAATACATTAGAAAAAATTGCTCCACGGATGACCAGCGAAAATCAATATAACTCACCAGGTCCGAAGCATGTTGAATTTGGTTTAAGTCTTAGTGATCCTAATTATCCAGCTGAAAAATGGGTTATGTTAAATACAGATGCTCATATCAAATCATCACTGTTTGGTCATTTTTCAATTGTATTAATTATTAAGGATGGCCAGCCGTTATTAGGGCAGTTAGGACGAATTTATTTTGTCGATTGGGATGCACTACGTGAAAGGAAACGTAATGTTAATTTTATGCTGATGGGTCTTTAATAAAAGGAGATAATTATGATACTGTCTCCATCACTTTTTAATTCTGATCTTTATCAGATCAAAGAAACTTTTGAAAATCTACAAACTTTAGGTATTCGCCAACTACATATTGATGTAATGGATAATCATTATGTACCAAATCTAGGCTTTAATGCTAGCTTTGTTAAAAATCTAAAAGCGCATACTGATTTTATTTTAGATTGCCATCTAATGGTTGAAAGACCTGAATTAGCTATAGTTGATTTTATTGATGCTAAAGCTGATATTATTACCTTTCATTATGAAGCGACAGCGCATCATTCATATATTATTAATAAAATCAAAAATAGTAATATTAAAGTCGGTATAGCCATAAACCCTTGTACTCCAGTTGAAAATCTGAAGCTCTTATTACCTCAGGTCGATCAGGTTTTAGTTATGACGGTCAATCCAGGCCAAAAAAATGAAAGTTTTTTACCTTTTACGCGACAAAAGATAGAACAATTAAAAAGTTTAAAGCAAATCGGTAATTATCATTATGATATTCAAGTTGATGGCAATATTACTGATCAAAACATATCGTCATGTGTTGCGGCTGGCGCAAACAGTATCGTATCGGGTGGATTTATCTTTAACAATAATCCGCTCGAAAGCAATATAGAAAGATTAAAAGCGGCAATCAAATAAGGAAATAATAATGGATACTAAAGATGTATTATCAAAAATATTAACTGAAATATCAGCACAAGTAAGCTCTATCAATGAGGAACAACTTAGCCAATTTAAAAATGCCATTATTGCTGCACAACATATCTTTCTTGCTGGAACAGGCCGCTCTGGATTAATGATTGGGGCATTTGCTAATCGATTAATGCATTTGGGCTTGAATGTTAGTTTGATAACTGAAATTAGTAAACCAAGAGCAAATGTTGGTGATTTATTAATTTTAGGATCGAGTTCCGGTGAAACCAAAAGCTTAATTTCTTATGCCAATCAAGCAAAAGCACTCGGCGTTAAAATAATATTATTTACTACCAATAGCAACTCTAGCTTAGCCAAATTAGCTGATAATATTGTGGCAATTCCAATAAAAGTGCTTGAACTAAATCAACCCATGGGTAGCACGTTTGAACAACTATCATTACTCACTTATGACAGCATTGTTTACAGTCTAATGACAGAATTGCAACAGACGCCAGAATTAATGAAAAACCGTCATGCTAATATCGAATAGAATACAAACTAAACTTACATCCTTGATATAAAATTCTACTTATTACAGTAGTTACGATGCTCGATGGGACCGATGAATATTATGTTATTAAATGTGGGTGAAAAAATTTTGAGGAAAGGGGTTTTTTAGGTTATAAAATTCCTAATTTTATAAAAAAACACCGTTAATCAATCTTAGCGATTTAATTAACGGTGCTGATTTATTTGTCTATGGCTATAAATGTAAACTATCGATTATACTTAATTAGCTGCTTTTAAATAGTGAGCAATTTGTGCAATATCATTTGGAGTCGTTTGACAGCAGCCACCAATCAATTTTGCCCCTAACTTGATCCAAACTGGCAATTGATTATCAAAGGTACAATTATGTTGATGATCTTGGTGCCATTGTTTAGTGGTTGGATCATATTGCTCGCCCGAATTAGGATAAACAATTAAGGGTTTCGCCGTGAGTGTTTGTAATTCAGTTAATGCCTGAGAGACCTTTTCTAAGGCAATGCAATTAATACCGATACTAACTACCTGATCAATCTGATTTAGATAATCAATCACTTCGACAAGAGGGGTTCCATCACTAAGGTGATTGGCATCTTTTAACGTTAACGAAAACCATGCTGTCATTGTGGGATAATGTTGTAGCAATTTAGCTAACGCTGTTATTTCAACAAAGTTGGGTAGGGTTTCACAAGCTAAAATATCAACTTTTGCCTCAATGAGTGCTTGCATTCTGGCCTGATGAAAATCGATAAATTCATTGTCACTAAGTTGATAATTGCCAGTATATTCTGAACCGTCTGCCAAATAGGCTCCATAGGGCCCCACCGAACCAGCGATAACTAATAACTTATCTGACTTAATTTGATCTAGATATTGCTGCTTGGCTTGTTGAGCTAGCGTTACACTTTGTTTAATCAAATTTATTGATTCGGCAAGTGATATCCCTTTTTGGGCAAAACCTAATGGTGTCGCTTGATAACTAGCGGTAATAGCACAATCAGCGCCTGCATTAAAATAATCAAAATGAACTTGTCTAATAAGATCGGGTTGTTCAATTAATACTTTAGCTGACCATAAGCTATCATTAAGATCACAACCGCGGCGCTGTAGCTCACTTGCTAAAGCACCGTCAATAATTACGTAGTTATTTTGGTTTAATAACTGCGATATAGGATTTTCTTTTGACATTATCGATTTACTCGTTGTTGATAAGCTCGGGTATTATGATAGGCGATATAGCAAACCACTACAAATGGAATACCACAATAAAGGGCAATCCGTTGTTCAGGATCGAAAGCCAGTCCAATACAAGCAATTAAACATAATATAAACCCTAAAATAGGCACTAATGGATAAAGAGGTGCTTTATATTTTAGAGATTGTATTTCAGCGGTAGATAATTGTTTTCTAAAAAAGTAATGTGAGGCACAAATACTTAACCAAACAGCAACGACGGCAAATCCTGAAATTGCCGTTAAGCCTACAAACACAGTATCTGGTGCAATAACGCTGGAAAACAGTGCTAATAAACCACCAATCATACTAACCGCAATAGCAGTAGTAGGAATGCCTTTTGGATTTAATTTACCAAAGCATTTTGGCAATGTCCCCTGATTAGATAGCGACCACAACATACGACCAGATGCATATAATCCAGAGTTAGCTGCGGATAAAATGGCAGTTAAGATAACAAAATTCATAATGTCAGCAGCATAAGGTATACCGATAATTTCAAATACTTCGACAAATGGACTTTTAATAACTTCTGCTTGTTCCATTGGCAGTAGGGCAGCTAACACAAAAATAGTACCGACAAAAAAGATAATCAATCGTAGAATAGTGGTTTTAATCGCTAGTGGAATGCTCCTTTCTGGATGATGAGTTTCGCCAGCAGCTATACCGATAAGTTCTGTTCCTGAAAAGGCAAAATTCACTGATACCATGGTCATAACAATCGGAATAATACCATTAGGAAACCAGCCATGTTCAGTAATATTATGCAAAAATGGCGCAGGTAGGTTATTTTTCATTGGAATAAACCCAAAGATAGCGGCACTACCAGCGATGATAAATACAATAATGGTAATCACTTTAATAATGGAAAACCAAAATTCACTTTCAGCAAAAAATTGTGCGGTAATAATATTTAACAAGAAAATGACGAGACAAAAAACTAAGCACCAAATCCAAACTGATACTTGAGGAAACCAGTATTGCATACATAAACCGGCAGCAGTAAAACTTGATCCTAATGCTACAGTCCAGGTTAACCAATAGAGCCAAGCAACCGTATAGCCCGTTGCAGGACTAATAAATTTTGATGCATAAGTATGAAATGCGCCCGTTTCAGGCATCGCAACAGCCAGCTCACCCAGGCAAAGCATAACTAAATAGACAACAATTGCACCAATTAAATAAGCAATAATAGCACCGATAGCACCAGCAGTAGCAATGATATAACCAGTATTAAAAAATAATCCAGTTCCAATAACACCACCTAGTGATAACATGATTAAGTGGCGAGTCTTCATTGATCGTTTAAATTGATTTTCAGGCACAGCAGAAGAGTTAGTGTTCATATATATATTGACTCATTAAATTGTTTTGAAATGATATTCCGCCTGATGATAGGCGGAATTTTTTAGATTAGAAGTTTAAATTGTTAAGAAATTCTTGTTTGCTAATTTTATTGCCATTGATAGTTACTTGATCTTTTGATTTTAAGTAATCAAGTTCGCTAAATATGCCAGAGGTATTACCTTTTTTAAAGGTAACTAATGTCGAACGGCTCAGTGCCATTTGTGTAAATAATTGTAAATTATTACTCGCTTTTTGCAGTTGATTATCGGTTATTTGTTCAGACTCATGATGTTCCATTTGCGACGCAAATCTTGCCAGTACAGCAAATGGAGCTTCAAGGTTCATAGAAAATTGGTTAACTTTGTCAACTTTGTCAATATTTTTATTAAACAATGTCATTTGATTGAGATTGTCTATATCAATTAATGCATTAAAATTAAAATCACCTGAAGCATTGTGCCAATGAACTTTTTTGACGTTGATTTTAGTATTAGTGACATTTGGCTGATTAGTTGTATCTAGTAACCAAGATAATTGGGGAATATTGTCTAAAAATGATTTATCTAATCCTTGAACATTGAGTTCAAAAGAGCCATTCCCCATTTGTTGTTTGCCGAAAGTTAAAGCATCAATTGCTATATCCATATTACCTTCAATGCCTATTGTTTTGTCGGCAAGTTTATAACCCATTACAAAATTTTTAAGCTCAATTGTTGGTGTGTCGATGTCGATACCAGCTTTTAAGTTAACAAATAAATCATCAACACTATTTTGTGCTTCTATAAAGCCATTTTGATAATCAATTTTATTACTATTTTTTAAATTGTTTATTTTAATCTCATTGCCATCGTGTCTCTTATAATTTAAATTATCAATAATAATTGAAAAAGAAGGTATTTCAGAACCTAACTTACCAGACACCTCATAATCGATTCGGCCTAATTCAAGGTTACCTTCAATAAATTGGTAATTAGGATCTTCATCATTCAAAACAATAGGTTGGGTGGTCATATTAATGGTTAGATTATTAGAATAAGACAGATTGATATGCCCCTTTGCAAATGGTTTGTTACCAGCAAGTTTCCATAAGCTTGGGTTAGATTGTTGTGTACTTTGATACTCGATCCAAGCCATTTGTGGTGAAAAAGTACCTTGTTTTAAGGCTGCTAGTGGGAATGGGCCATGATGAATAATGA
>CAMLIK010000053.1 GCA_946480175.1 uncultured Gilliamella sp. | reverse complement strand
AAGTTTAAACCATTCCAAAGCACTAAATCAGCAGAAAGAGCTTTAGTAATATCTTGTGGAGTAGGATCGTACTCATGAATTTCAGCGCCTACTTTAGTAATTGATTCAACAACTGCTGCATCACCAGCTACATTTTGAGCAATATCTTGAATAACAGTAAATGTGGTAACCACTTTAAATTTTTTCTCATCAGCCGATGCTGAATTAGCTAACCCGGTCAAAACCAATAGCGATGTTAAAATCGCATTTAATAACGTTTTACGGCTTTTAAAAAAATTGAATTTCATTGATGGATCCTTATTGTATACTATCTGCCTGAACTTAATCGGGAACAGAAAATAAACCATAGTTAAAACGATCAGAAATGATGAAATCCCTTTCTAGATCACTCCACAGTAATTAAAAATTTAAAATTACATTTTAAATGTTAATGAGAATTATTATCATTTAATTAATGAAAGTCAAATTATTTTTTATAACTAATTCTATTAATGTTAATAAAGATACAAAAAAGCGTAGATAGATAAATCTATTAGAATGATAGTTAATGTAGTGTTAAACTTAATGATAATTGAAAAAGTCACACGCTTAATTAATAGCGTGTGATTGAAATAACAGATTTAAATAAACTCATGTATTAGAAAGAATAGCGGTAGCCACCATTAACCTGTAATAAATCAAATTTATTACCCGGAGAACTTTCTAAATCCAAATAGATATTATGTTTTTGGTTGAAATTAGCGTTTATGCCAACACCATTATTCCACCAATTACCTTTAAATGAGTGGCTTTCTTTATGGTTATTTAGTTTATAGTAGGTATCACCATCAAACTCTCTAACGATACCGGTTTTAGCATAAATATTGATACTATTTTCATCTGAGTTAAATTCATAGCCCAAAAGTGCTGATGCTCGGCCAATTAGTGAATTGTAATTACCTAATTTAACTTTAAGTCCATTCGATGCATTAATTGAATTACCATTTTGATGACTGTAAGAGAATTGTGTTTGTGGTTCGACATAAAAATCATTAATTTTGAATTTTTGACCTAATTCCATGGATAAGCCAAGTCCATTAGAATGCCCTGTACCTTGAATGCGATTATTAGCGGTATCTTTAACTTTAAAGTGATTTTTTTGTCGATCATATTTGACTACACTATCAATATAAAAACCACTGTTATCTAAATAAGTTGCATATATCCCGGTGTTGAATGAACGTAATGACCCATCACCATTTTTATAATCAGGATTGCCATAAGTTTGCCCGACAAAAGCCCCAATAACAAAAGGTGAATTTTCAGATAGTTGTTTATCTGCACCAAATTGGAAACCATGGTAACTCATATCAAATTTGCTTAATTTACCGCCAGAAAACGAATCTAATTTACCAGTAAAACCTCGTAACCAAACATCCCCAAACTTACCACTAGTGCGCATATCACCTAAACGTTTTAAAAGGGTTTGAGTTTCAACATAGTTCATTAAATAATTGGCATTAAGAAATCCAGCACTGGCCATAGCTGATGAGGTAATTGGCTTACCAGTTAACACATAATCTTTCCCATCTTTATTTAAACTATATTGATAACCACCAAGCTCAACATCATGATTAGTTTTAAATTCAGCGGTATTTGTTGCATTGTCATCGATTTCAACTAAAGTTAACTTTTCATTACCTGTAGTTTGTGCAGAACCATTATTGATTAAGTTTATCGTATGGGTGCCTTCTGCTGAGACAGTTCGATTAGTGTCAGATGATTTTGAGATAATAATTTTATCACTTTGTTGGGTGGCAATATCAGTGCGTAAATTAAACGTCGAAGCCCCTTTTAAATTCTCAATTACTAGCTCACCAAAGTTATTACTTCTTGTAAAACTAGTGAAGGTTATATTTCCTTGACCGGATAGTTCAGTTAAATAAGAATCGTAACCCTCAAGTTCCCAAGAAGAGCCTTTGGCGAGATTCATTTTTATAATTCCGGTGGTATCTTGACCAGGGTAGTCGGGATCATCTGGATCACCAAATGCTGAAACCTCACCGACAATTTTAGAACCATCAGCTAGGTCTAATATAACTGTACCACCAAATTCTGTGAATATATCACCATTTATTATCGATTTATTATTTATTTTTAAGGTTCCATTATTAGTAACAAAAATATCGCCACTAATATTTGATTCACCATTTAATGTTAAGTTTGATCCTAATATGGTAATTGCGCCACTTTTGTTATGAGCATCAACGGTTAAGGTTGTTTTTCCGTTAATAATAACCGTTGCATTAGCATCGTGTAAACCAATAGCATCAAAATACTCGCCTCTCATGTTAATATTGAGATCGCCATTAAAAACAGTAGATGATGAGGAAGCTTCATTGTTCATAGAAGCTCGGAGACCATCAATTGTCATTCCATCATTGACTGATGAAAAACCATCTCTTGACATGTTTATTGTGACATTTTTTTCAAATACTGTATTACTCCCTGGTTCGATGTCTATATTTGAATATACAGAATCTCCATTTTTTTCTATATCATGCGTTACAGGAATATTTACTTCATCAGTAAATATTTGTGTACCTTGTAATTTTAAAGCGTTAACCGTTAATGGCATTGCTAGGGATAATAATATAATTAATTTCTTTTTTTTCATCTCTTTTCCTTTTTCTTTTCTATTTCCTTTTTTATACTTTAAAACAGCCTAGCATATTGAAAGGTGTCACTAATATTAGTAATTATGATTGCTGAATAATAATTATTAAAAAAATTTTATGTTAATTTTTTAAATCATATTAGATTAAAAGTCACTTGAGTGTTTAATTTACTGATTACTGAAAAATCACACGCTTAATTAATATGCGTGTGATTGATATAATAGATTTAAATAAAATCATAAATTAGAAAGAATAGCGGTAGCCACCATTAACCTGTAATAAATCAAATTTATTACCCGGAGAACTTTCTAAATCCAAATAGATATTATGTTTTTGGTTGAAATTAGCGTTTATGCCAACACCATTATTCCACCAATTACCTTTAAATGAGTGGCTTTCTTTATGGTTATTTAGTTTATAGTAGGTATCACCATCAAACTCTCTAACGATACCGGTTTTAGCATAAATATTGATACTATTTTCATCTGAGTTAAATTCATAGCCCAAAAGTGCTGATGCTCGGCCAATTAGTGAATTGTAATTACCTAATTTAACTTTAAGTCCATTCGATGCATTAATTGAATTACCATTTTGATGACTGTAAGAGAATTGTGTTTGTGGTTCGACATAAAAATCATTAATTTTGAATTTTTGACCTAATTCCATGGATAAGCCAAGTCCATTAGAATGCCCTGTACCTTGAATGCGATTATTAGCGGTATCTTTAACTTTAAAGTGATTTTTTTGTCGATCATATTTGACTACACTATCAATATAAAAACCACTGTTATCTAAATAAGTTGCATATATCCCGGTGTTGAATGAACGTAATGACCCATCACCATTTTTATAATCAGGATTGCCATAAGTTTGCCCGACAAAAGCCCCAATAACAAAAGGTGAATTTTCAGATAGTTGTTTATCTGCACCAAATTGGAAACCATGGTAACTCATATCAAATTTGCTTAATTTACCGCCAGAAAACGAATCTAATTTACCAGTAAAACCTCGTAACCAAACATCCCCAAACTTACCACTAGTGCGCATATCACCTAAACGTTTTAAAAGGGTTTGAGTTTCAACATAGTTCATTAAATAATTGGCATTAAGAAATCCAGCACTGGCCATAGCTGATGAGGTAATTGGCTTACCAGTTAACACATAATCTTTCCCATCTTTATTTAAACTATATTGATAACCACCAAGCTCAACATCATGATTAGTTTTAAATTCAGCGGTATTTGTTGCATTGTCATCGATTTCAACTAAAGTTAACTTTTCATTACCTGTAGTTTGTGCAGAACCATTATTGATTAAGTTTATCGTATGGGTGCCTTCTGCTGAACTACTTATAACAATTTTATCTGAGTGTTCTTGAGTGACATTTGTTCGTAAATTAAATACTGATGCACCTTTAAGGGTTTCGATAAATAGTTTTCCGTAATTATTGTTTGAATAATCATTAGTAAATCGTATATTACCTTGACCAGATAATAGATTAATATAAGAATCTTCACGAGTTATATCCCAAGAACTATTTTCAGAAAAGTCCATTGATATATATCCCGGTGTATATAAATTGTAATAAAAATCATATTCGTCATCTTCGTCATCATCGACATAAGTATCAAATCCATTACTATAGGCTGCTCCAATAATTTTTGAGCCAGGTTTCAAATATAATTCGGCAATGCCTTGATCATAAGCCAAAATATTGCCATTAATTTTTGCTTTACTATTTAAATTTAGTTTCCCTAAATCAACTGAATAAATATTACCATTTATGTAAGAATCACCATTAAATATTATATTTGTTCCTTCTCCTGCTAAGTAGATAGCATCAAAATTATTATCTATATGCGTTTCACCATTAAATACAAGTTTTCCGGCCGTTACGAAAATAGTCTCATCATCATCAGAATATCTACTATCAACGCTCAAGTTTGCTTTCCCATTAATTATTACGGTACTATTTTTATCAGCTAAATGTATTGCGTATACATCTTCACCTTTCATCTTGATATTGAGATCTTGTTCGAAGATGGTAGATGATGGTACGGTTGATGCAGACGATTGATATCCATGAATACCACTAATAACGAAATTATTATTAATATCGGATAGATTATCTTTATAGACGTTTATTGACACATCTTTTTTAAAAACTGTGTCACTTGCGGGAGTTATGTTTATGCCTGATATAATAATATTATCCTCTATAGTTTCAAAACTATGTGTTGTTGGAATATTGATTTCATCAGTAAACGTTTGGCTGCCTTGTAAATTCAGAGCATTAACTGCTAGGGGGGTAGCTAGGGATAGTCCTATAAGTACTCTTTTCTTCATTGATTTGTTCCTTCTTTCCTTAATTAATCAAAAAGTCTAACATATAAACACTAACCGCTCAAAAAGTATTCGCCAACATTATTATAATTAATGATTGTTAGAAAATTTATATAGATACTTATATGAACAGTTAGGCAATTGTTATTTACGTTGGATAAAGGTATATGATGAGAGATAATCAATGACATTGTTAGAAATATCTATAATTTGACAACTTAAATAGGTAGGATTAATTATGAAACTACGTAAAGTGATGGTTATTGGGGTAGGTAATGTTGGTTCAACTACAGCTTATACATTGGTAAATCGTGGTTTTTGTGAAGAGATCGCATTAGTCGACCTTAATAAAGATCTAGCTTATGGTCATGCGCAAGATTTACTTGATGCCGCAGCCTATCGACAAAACATGATAAAGGTCAGCTTGCGCGAATCAACGGACTGTGCTGATATTGATATTGCTATTATTACTGTTACTTCGGGACTAGCGCAAAAAAGTAGGGCCGAAGAACTAGCTGGTACCTCTAAGATCATGGCTAGTATTGTTCCTAGCATGATGAAAAGTGGATTTAAAGGAATATTCCTGATTGCCACAAACCCATGTGATGCCATCACATATCAAGTCTGGAAATTATCTGGTTTACCTCGTCATCGGGTCATTGGCACTGGCGTTTGGCTCGATACTGTTCGCCTGCGTCGATTATTAGGTGAACAAATGGACATTGGCCCACAAAGTATTGATGCATTTATTGTTGGCGAGCATGGTGATTCGCAATTCCCAGTTTGGTCTCACTCATCAGTTTATGGTATCAACCTCAACGATTTAGAAAGTAAAAGAATTGATTTTAATGACATCGGACTAAAAGCCAAAAACAAAGGCTTTGAAATTGCCAAATACAAACACTGTACTGAATACGGCATTGCCAGCACCATTACTGAAATATGCCAGCATATCTTCACAAATAGCCACCGAGCATTAGCATTGAGCTGTGTATTAGATGGTGAATATGGTTATAGGAATGTTGCCATTGGTGTCCCAGCGATCCTCGATCAACATGGTATTAAAAAAGTCATTGAACTTGATTTTAGTGATAACGAAAAAGAATTATTTACTAACAGTGTTAATATTGTGAAAGGGTATATTGAACATATTAATTTATAAACGTTTTAGAAAACGCAAAAAAATTGAGGAAAGGGGTTTTTTTAAGCTCCTTTCTCATACTTTGTCACTGTTAATCTTGTTTAATGGTTTTAAGTACATTATTCAATTTTTTAAATTCATACGAACTTAAAAAGTTGCGATGAGAGTTTTCAAGATAAGATGCTAATTTTTTATAAATCTTTAGATTTTCAAAAATAGGGTAACAAGTTATATAATCGTCAAATGCGACAATATCTTCAGCATAGGCAAATTGTTGTTTAGTGAGTTTAGCTAAATAGCCGTTTAGATTAAATTCTGTACAATTAGGGTGTTGTTGCTTGCGTTGAAATTGGTTATCACTAAATTGATAAGTTATATTTGCGTTGGATTCTGCATGGTAAACATTATCGACCACATCAATCATATAAATTAGCGCATAATGATCTGCGATATGCACATTAAATAAATTGTCGAAAACTAAAGTAGAATAGTCAAATATATGATCTTCATGACCGGTATGTGCCGAAAGTATCAGTTCGTCTAAATACTCACCATCTTGATTAAATGCATTAAGTATATATAAATCCTCAAGAAAGCCTTCGCCTTCACTATCAAAAGTAAAATGATAAAGAACAAACCGAGTGTTATCTATTTCAAAACGACCAACAGCGGTTAAATCCTGCAAAGTAAAATAAAATTGTTCGTTATTGGATGGCTTGTCATAGTAACGATAGTCACCCTTATCAAAGTGAAAAAATTTGCTATCAACATATTGTCCTTTATCAAGATTATGGATGTCAAAAGGTATAGTTAAAAGAGGCAAACTCTGATAAAAATCGTTAAAGTTCTCGAAATGCTGACGCTGATCATATTGCACCGGGTTGCCATTGGGTTCAGCATAGGAATAAAAACTAAATAACAGGCTGACGCTTAAAAGTAGTGTAAATTTTTTCATCTCATTTTTCCTTAAAAATCATCAGCGAGATATTGTACGCCGATTTGCTTCCTTATTTCAGTTAACATGTATCATTAGAGTAAAGTATGCTCTAAACCTTTATTATCAATTTTTCGTTGTTGATAAAGCTTAGCAAACTCAAGCGCCTGGTAATACATCTGATTGTGTTTTATATTAATAAATCGTTTCTCACCTTGGCAAGGGTAATAGATGACTTGCTCACAAACAGAAAGATGATCGATTACCAATGCGCCATTTTCGCCTTGAATTTCGCTGGGAATGTAAGAATTTGATACCTTTGAATGCCAAATGATCATATCAAAATCCCTATATTTACATAACACGCTACCATGCGCATCCACACCCGATTCTAATAAACTTGATGTAGCATAAAACTGATTTGGTTTTCCCCACAACCTCAGTCCAAAATTAAGTGGGTATACCGCAATATCCATTAAAGAGTTATTTGAAAACTCAGGATTAAGGGTATTATACTGCAACTAGTTGATATTGGTTGGACTTCAATGTGGCATCGATAAACTTTTCAGTTATCCAATTAGTACCAATTATTGCAAGTTTAATCATTGTTCACCTTTGCTGATAAACTTTGAAAAACAAATTTATTAATTGCATCAAAAAAAAATGGTTATTTTCCTTTTTGATTATGTCTATTTTCGTGTAAAGTATTATAAATTAATATCTAATTATATTTAATTAAAGGAAGTAATACATGAAAAAAGTACTCATCTCTTTAATCTCACTTGCTTTACTATCCGGTTGTAAAGTTGAACTTGCTCCGACCATTAATTTAAGTGATGTCAACAGCGAAACTGCGAAAACTGTTCAATCAAAATTGATTGTTGAAGTTACTGCATGTAATTCTTATGGAGATTCAAGAAAAGAGTCATCCGATGTAGAAGAAGCTAAAGAAGCTATTGCTAATATGTTCCCTGAATCAAAATATATTGAATGTTATAAAGAAAAAATGGACTCAAAAGCATTATTTGAGATTCCTATCACCGTTGGTGGTAGAAGTTCAAGCGGTGATATTCAGATAAGAAATGGTGAATTTGGTGGAGGAATGATTATATCAGTTTCGGAAAACTTAAGAGATAAAATCAAGCAACAAGAAAAGAGTTCTTTTTCAACTTTCAAACCATCTATTAGCATCAATATCAAAAATGATTTAGATAAAAATCAGGATATAGTTGTACATGGCGTTTTAGCTGATGATAAGAATTATCTACCTTATTCATGGTATCAACTTATTGCAGGTCAATCACAAACATTCAAACTTTCAGATGTTTCAGTTTCGGCAGCTACAAAACATGGAAGTACATTAGTTTATGAAGATTTCGATAAACGATTTGAAATAAAGAAAGATTAAACGATGATTTAAAAACCCTTGAACGAGGGTTTTTACTTTACTAATGTTTATTAAAATTAATATGTAATGATGTTATTCAAATAATGAAGCAGTTAAATAGATATTAAGTCAGCTCTCGATTTTCGGATAAACTGACTTTAACAAAAATAGTTAAAAATTTCATTTCTTAAATATCTTAAATAATAATCGGCCTCAAAAAGGTAATATCTCTCCTACACCGTCACAAGTTAAAAAGCAGATGGTTTATAACTTACCATGGATAAATATATTTTGGATTTTCATTATTTTAAAGATTTTCATTATTTTAAAAATATGCTGAATATTTAAGATGGTGTCATTAATTATTAAGCACAATATTTATTAGCTTTGAAACTAAATAGGTTAAGTTCATAAGCATTAGGATGATATTCAAAAGTTGGTTAATAAATAATTGATTATTCTTTGTTAATTGGCGTAGTTAATGTTTTATAACAAATAGAATAATCAATAGATATTTATTTCAAAAAATTGAAGAAAAGGGTTTTTGAAGGTAATATCTCCCAATAAATAATCGAAGAAAGCCATAAAAATAAGCAAACTATGTAAAGGATCAAAAAAATTTATAAAGGAATAATTTCTGAAATCTCGAACAAATTATATGTTAATTAGAAATATATCTAATTTTTATAAATTCGATAATTTTCGCTTATTTTAGATGTTTTTTGCGATTTGTTCGCAGTTAGTTACTAAAAATGCGAATGATTATCTTTTAAAATGTCGCCATTTGTTGAAATACAACTGTATTTGATTGGAAGTATGATGTCTATATTTACGCTAGATCACCTTTCTTTGCGACGTGAGGCTGTTGTTAAACGTTTGTTACCTGACTCGTTACCTTTTCGTCGTAAGCTTTTAGCCATGGGGTTGACGCCCGGATGTAAGTTAACTGTTATGCGAATCGCACCACTGGGTGATCCAATTGAAATAAATCTTCGTGGTTTTTTGCTTTGTTTGCGCCGTCGTGAAGCCACTGCAATCGAAGTTGAGGTTGTGGAATGAAAATTGCGTTAATTGGTAATCCTAATTGTGGTAAAACCACGTTATTTAATTTGTTAACTGGCTCAAAACAGCGTGTTGGTAATTGGCCGGGAGTAACGATTGAGCATAAGTCTGGTTCGTTTGATTTTCAAAACAAATATTATGATGTTATTGATTTACCCGGGACTTATTCAATTGAGTCTGATTCAACCGGTATCGCTCAAGATGAATTTATAACTCGTGAATTTTTATTAACTAATAATAATAGCTTGATTGTTAATGTTATTGATGCCACTAATTTGCAGCGTAGTTTGTATTTAACTTTCCAGTTAATTGATATGCAAATGCCGATGATAATTGTACTTAATATGGTTGATGCATTAAAAGCGATGGGTGAACGGTTAAATATTGATAAATTAGCAAAAGTATTAGGTTGCCCGGTTGTGGCGATTTCATCAACGCAGAAGATGGGATTAACACAGTTTTATCAGCAAGTCGAAATTAGTGCTCAAGATTTGAAAGCCGCTACACCAACAATTGATACGTTGAGTTGGAATGCACAAGCGACTTTTAATCGTTATTTAGGTGAATTACCGGCAACCAGTGTAATTCATCAATTTAACCGTTGGCAGTTGATTCAAGCGCTGCTTAATGGTTGTAATTCATCTTTTGATTTAGTTGAAAATGAAAAATTAGATATTTGTCGCCATTTACTATCTATTAATTTTGATAATCAAATTGATGTGGCCCTTGCCAGTGCGCGTTACGAAACGATTGATGTTGTTTGCAAAATGGTGATAGATAAACCTCGAGAGGCAAGTATTAACATCACTGAGAAATTGGATAAATTGGCGTTAGGACGATTAACCGGTATTCCGCTCTTTTTGTTTGCAATGTATGTCATGTTTTTGGTAGCGGTTAATTTTGGTTCGGTTTTTGTCGATTTTTTTGATGGCATATTTAGTACGATTTTTGTAGATGGCTTCGCTTATCTTTTAAATATGCTGCATGCACCAGCATGGTTAACAGTTATTTTGGCTGATGGGCTTGGTAATGGAATAACGACTGTATCGACATTTATTCCTGTTATTGCGGCGATGTTTTTTGTTTTGTCTTTTTTGGAAGATTCTGGTTATTTAGCTCGTGCAGCAATGATTGTTGATCGCTTTATGCGATGTATCGGCCTACCCGGTAAAGCTTTTGTGCCAATGTTAATGGGATTTGGGTGTGGTGTACCTGCAATTATGGGAACAAGAACATTAGATTGTCCACGTGATCGCATTTTATCTATTTGTTTAATTCCTTTTATGTCATGCAGTGCACGTTTACCGGTTTATGCGTTATTTGCTGTGATATTTTTTCCTAATTATGCTTCAGCTGTCGTTTTCATGTTGTATTTGCTAGGTATTTTTGTTGCGATGTTGACTGGATTTGTTCTGAAAAATACTTTACTAAAAGGCGAGTTAACACCATTTATTATGGAAATGCCAATCTATCGTATTCCCACTTTACGTAGTATGTTGCGAATAACTAGTCAACGTTTGAAGAGCTTTGTTTTACGGGCTGGGAAGGCAATTGTAGTGATGGTGACAGTACTGAGTGTATTAAACTCATGGAGTGTTGAAGGTTCTTTTAGTCATGAAAATTCCAATGATTCGGTGTTGTCAATTATCGGTAAGAAAGTCACTCCTGCATTTACTCCAATGGGAATCGATAAACAAAATTGGCCTGCGACTGTTGGTATATTTACTGGCATTTTTGCTAAAGAATCCGTTGTTGCAACGTTAAATTCGCTCTATTCGATGGATTATCGTGAGAAGGAAAATTTTTCATTTTATGACGGGATTAAGTCAGCATTTGCCACTATTCCTGATCATCTTATTGATTTAGTCAGCTCAATTGGTGATCCTCTTGGATTATCTAGCGTCAATCAAGATGCGAAATGTGAGCAAAATGAATCGTCCGTTGATTTAAGTACGATATCTAAAATAAGCAGTTCATTTGTTACTCCAACTTCTGCTATTGCTTATCTTATTTTTATTTTGCTCTATACTCCTTGCGCAGCAGCATTAGGCACAATTTATCGTGAAGCAGGCCTAAAATGGATGATGTTTGTGGCAGTTTGGACATTTATTATGGGTTGGTTATATGCAACAGTTTATTATCAATTTAGTCTATTAGGTCAATCGCCATCTGCACCATTTTGGTTAACAGGTATAGGACTATTTGTTATTCTGATGTTTATTGTTTTACGTAAACTAGGACGTTTGCCATGCTTTAATCAATATCATCTTCCTAAACCTAAGTCATATAATCAATCAGCTTGTTGTGAGTAGTGAGATACCTTAATTAATATGTTAATAACGTCAATTCGTGATTATGTTCAGTTAAAAGGGCGAGCCAATTTACAAGATGTGGCTCGTCACTTTCGTTTAGCTGAAAGCGCTGCTGAACCGATGCTTAATTTTTGGGTGAATAAAGGTGTGATTAAAGTAGTTGATAGTGATTTATTAACTTGTGCCGGTAAGCAGTGTTCGGCATGTATTTGTTGCAATTTACCTGCTTATCCGAATTACGTTTGGATTCAGTAATTTATCTTTTTTATCGTCTTAAATAATAAGTTGGCTGGATTAAACTACTTTAGAGTATCAAATGTATTTATGTTTAACCTTTGATAAAACTCCGTCGCTTTTTATTAAATTTCTCGCCACAGTTTCCGCCTAGTTTACTTTTTTAAACAGTAAAAAGTTCAATATATTTTTTCATTGACTATTTTTTTCGAGATCTATGTCACAAAAATGAATTTATTTATACCTGAAAAATAACAAATGATATTAATATGAACTTATGTTCACTTATGGGGGATGATGAAGGAGAAAATATGAAACCTATAGCAATTGGTGCAGATGATGCTGCATTTGAATTTAGAGATAGTATTGTGGCATATTTAAAACAACAAGGTATTGAAACGTTTGATTATAGTAGTGATAAGCAAGCGGTTAATTCGTTATATCCTGATGTGGCAAATGCAGTTGCTTATGCGATTAAAGATAAAAAACATGATAGGGGTATCTTAGTTTGCGGTACGGGTATTGGTATGGCAATCGCCGCAAATAAGGTACCTGGCATACGTGCAGCGCAATGCCATGATGTATTTTCAGCAGAACGAGCAAGAAAAAGTAATAATGCTCACATTATGACGATGGGTGCAAGAGTCATTGGTGTTGAATTGGCTAAAAAACTGGTTCAAGCGTGGCTGGAATCAGAATTTGAAGGTGGTCGATCTACCGAAAAAGTAGATCGTATTAATTATTACGATAATTTATATAGTAAGTAATGGGTGATCTATGTTTTACTTTCAAATTTAGCTTGTTTAAGTTTGCTGATCGTTAATTTAACTTTGTTTTTATGCTATTTTTGCTAAATATAACCTTAATTGAAACGACTTTATCCTGTCGTTTTATTGTTTAATAAATGTTATTATAACTGTGTTTGAAAAACATGTAGTAGAGGAATTAGAAGTATGAGTCAATTAGATGAATTTAAAAAATTAACTGTTGTGGTTGCCGATACTGGTGATATCGATTCGATTAAACAGTTTTCCCCAGAAGATGCAACAACTAATCCATCCCTTGTTTTAAAAGCTGCTCAACTTCCTCAATATCGTAATTTAATTGATTCAGCTGTTGAAACTGCGAAGAAACTTGGTGGCAGTAAAGAACAACAATTAGTTAATGCCTGTGATCAAGTTGCAGTGAATATCGGTGCTGAAATTCTAAAAACCGTTCCTGGTCGTATTTCAACCGAAGTCGATGCTAGATTGTCATTTGATAAACAAGGTTGTATTGAAAAAGCGCGTAGAATTATTGAACTATATAAACAAAAAGGAATTGATAAATCGCGCATTTTAATTAAAATCGCTTCAACTTGGGAAGGAATTAAAGCCGCAGAGGTATTAGAGAAAGAAGGTATTAACTGTAATTTAACTTTATTGTTTTCATTTGCTCAAGCGCGAGCATGTGCTGAAGTAAATGCGTTTCTCATTTCGCCATTTGTTGGTCGTATTTATGATTGGTATCAGGCCAAGAAACCAATTGAACCGTATGTGGCAGATCAAGATCCGGGAGTGGTTTCAGTTCGTAATATTTATAACTATTATAAGCAGCATGGTTATAAAACCATTGTGATGGGCGCAAGTTTCCGTAAGGTTGACCAAATTTTAGCGTTGTCTGGTTGTGACCGTTTAACTATTTCACCTAATCTATTAGCACAAATGCAACAATCAAATGCGTCAGTTGAACGTAAATTAAATCCAAACCAAACTGTGGTTGAGCGTCCAGCATTGATGACGGAAGCTGAGTTTAGATGGCAACACAATAGTGATGCAATGGCAGTAGAAAAACTAGCCGAAGGTATTCGAGCCTTTGCAGTCGATCAGGGCAAACTTGAAGATATGATTGGCGCATTGCTTTAAATTATCAATAAAAGGGGAGATGGTTCCCCTTTTTAATTTGACCTGTTTTTATTCGTCTGTTAATTGCAGACTATCAATGAATTATTAATTTATTTTTTGGAGATTATTATCATGAATGCAACCACACTATCCCACCGCGAACTAGCAAATGCAATAAGAGCATTGAGTATGGATGGCGTGCAAAAAGC
>CAMLIK010000052.1 GCA_946480175.1 uncultured Gilliamella sp. | reverse complement strand
GCAAACGGCTTGCGATTTCAGTAGCTAAACGACCTAACGTTTTACCTGCTGCATCGACAACATACCAGTCGCGTTTAACTGTTTCTGGTTTAGCTGAAAAAGTACTCATTTGTATTTATCCAAATTTTAATTAATCTCACGTTAATAAATCATCTGATTTATTTACACTTTTTGATTGCTACTATTAACTAACTAACCCCTTCAAGTCGTTAAGCCAATTCTGACAATCGAAAACAGCGTTGGGAAAACGCTGTTGTAACGTGGGTGGCATTATTATACAGAAATATTATAAAAGCGCTAGAATTTATAATAAAAAAAGCGTAGCGATAAAAAATGGTAACTGCTACACTTTTATCTAACATTGAATAACACGATAAAGATTGATGAAAAACTTAATTCAACTTACTGAAAAAGATTATATAAGTAAAGGGTTACACCGTAAATGCTATCATCATCCCGAAGATCTTAATAAATGTATCAAGGTTAATTATAATGACGGAGCTGAAGAAGAAACAAACCGTGAAATTGCCTATTATAAACATCTTATAAAACGCAATATCTCATGGCACGTATTAGCAAAATATTATGGTCCAATTACCACTAACTTTGGCCAAGGTCATATTTTTGAACTTATTCGAGATTATGATGGAAAAATTTCTATTCCATTAGAAAAATATCTTTCCGACGAAGCGTTAACTAAACAATATTATGCAGCATTAGTTGTATCACTTAAAGCATTAAAATCAGCATTGCTTAAAGATCGAATTATTACAATGACGATTAAAAGCAAAAATATTTTATTTCAGCATTTATCAGCCGAAGAAAATCGTTTAATTATTATCGATAACATTGGTAATTCGACCTTTATCCCTATCGCTAATTATGTAGGATTTTTTGCAAAAGCCAAAATTGAACGCACATGGCAACGATTTTTATCATCACTTATTCGAGAAAATAAGCATAACACATTAATTACTAAGTTAATTGATGAATTGAATCATTAAGTCTGACTTCGGCAATGGTACCCTTTTTGTGGTCATGCCGATTTCTTAAGGTAAAATGCCCATGATGTAATTTAGTAATACGATTAACTATACTTAAACCTAGTCCTATTCCATCATGTTTACGATCCATTCTGAAGAAAGCTTGAGTTAATTTTTCGGTTTTTGACTCATCAATACCATTACCTTCATCTTTGACCGCTATTACAATTTCTTCAATATCTTTATAGAAACAAATAGTAATTTTACTATTATTCGGACTATATCGATAACTGTTTTCAACTAAATTACGAATCAGTAAACGAATCAAAGTCGCATCACCATTAAAAGTAATATTATTGCTAACAATTTGCCAATCAATACATTGCTGTTTTTGTTTAGCCAACTCCGTTAACTCATCAAAAAGAAGAATTTGAATATCATCATGGAAATTAATTTTTTGATATAGACCTAAAGTAAACTTTTGACTTGCCCGAGCAAGCATTAACAGTTGCTCAACAGTATTAACCAAACGATCTATTCGTTCAATTAATTCATGACAATCTATTTTGTTTTTAGTTTCCAATAACTCTAAATGCAGACGAATACCTGCTAATGGTGTTCTCATTTCATGAGCAACATCAGCAGTAAATAAACGTTCTTGAGAAAGAGTATTATTAAGCCTTTCAAACAAATTGTTTAATACCATAGTAATAGACTTAATTTCACGCATATTACTGATTGGATTTATTGGTTTAAGATTATCTTCAGTTCGTTGATTAAGATCTTTTTCGAGTACCTCAAGTGGTTTTGTAATCCATTTAATTGCCTTATAAGCTAAAAATAAGGTTACAACCATCATGGAAAATGCAGAACAGAACAATGCGAAAATTGCTTCCAACTCTTCGTGTTCAACCACTTCATCAATTTTATTTCTACTCAAGGTTAAATTGACTAAGACATCAATTTGTTCTTTACTTTCATGCCACAACCAAAAAACCGTGATAATTTGGCAAATTAACATTATTGCACCCAAAGTAAAAAATAGGTTCCAACGAATACTATGACGGATGTTATCCAAAGACTTTTCAATCATAAATTTGCCATTTAATAAATTTAAAATAATAACTAATTATCAATGTTGAGTTGATAACCATAGCCACGTACAGTTTTAATTAGATGTTTACCTATTTTATTCCTTAACGCATGAATATAAACTTCAAGGACATTTGAACTTGGATCATTTTGCCAATCATATAGATCATTTTGTAACAAGCTTCGATGCACTTTTTCACCCGCTTTTAACATCAGTCGAGTTAGTAAAATAAATTCTTTAGGCGTTAAAATCACTTCTTGATTATTTAAAGTGACTTTTTGCTGTTTTATATCAATCGAAATAGGACCATAATTAACCACATTATCAGCAGTACCTTGATTTCGACGAATTAACGCCCTAACCCTGGCTAATAATTCAGTTAAAGCAAAAGGTTTAATTAGATAATCATCAGCGCCATGGTCTAAACCTTCAACTCTATCTTCAATAGTATCGCGAGCGGTTAAAATAAGAACTGGAATACCTATATTTTTTTTACGCCATCTGGTAAGTAACGCTAAACCATCACAATCAGGCAAACCTAAATCAAGAATAACTAAACTAAACTGTGCAAACTCAACAAGGTCTTCAGCTTGCTTACCATTAGATGCAACCTCGCAAACATAACCGTTAGACGTTATCGCATCATATAACCCTTTTTGTAATAAACTATCATCTTCTACTATAAGAATTTTCATTATAGTGTTACCTAATGTTGATTAAAAAATATTACATTTACATCTATTATACGCTTTACTATTTATTGCCCAATACATTAAATATATTCATTTTATTTAAATAGTTACCATCTAACTATTTAAATCTATTGGTGCGTATAAATCCTATTTTTTTGACTAAATAAGTCGATATGAAACTTAACAAAATGCCAACCAAAATATCTAATGGCCAATGAACACCTAAATAGATCCGACTCCAGCAGACAAGCAAGGCAACAACTGTACATAAATAAGCTAACGCTTTAAACTGTTTTTTATAATTCAGATAAATCGAGAAACAGATAGCCCAAACAAAAACAGCATGCTGACTAGGAAGCGAACTCGTTTTATCATGAGTTAAATAATTAGTACCAATGTTTAGTACAAATGGTCGTGGTGAATAAAATAAATGTCGAATGATAAAGGTTACGATTAAAGCTAACGCTAATCCTAAAGCAATTTTTATAATCAATTGTCTATAAACTGGTTTAAATAAAAAACATATTCCCAACATCCCAATAGGAACCAGTATTAAATAATCAGCACAAAAAATGGCAAAAAGAACAAATAATTTGCAAGCTTGTTCTTGAGCATTAATTAATAAAAAAAGATGAGTGTTCATATCAAGCGACATACAACAACCTATAATAACAATGTTTAGTTGTAATTTAATAAATAAAGCTTAAAAGAACCTTAATAATGATTTTGAACATTTACTGGAGGATATTTATTCATAATTAAATATTGGTCTATTTTTTTCGAGTAAATAAATGATATTTAGGTAACACAGATATGGCAAAATCAAGGGCAGCACAAAGAATAAAATAAACGATAATAACAAACAAAAATATTTCAGTTGGATAAATCATACTTCGATTATTAATTTGGGTAGCAATGAATGTAAACTCTGCAACACCTACTATATAAGCTAAAGACGTATCTTTAATTAATGATACCCATTGATTAACAAATGAAGGTAACATCATTTTTAACGCTTGTGGCAAAATAATAAAAATGATGACTTGTCTTTTATTTAAACCTAACGAAAAAGCTGCCTGCCATTGTTCTTTAGCAATAGCAATCATTCCCGCATGCACAGAATGACCAATATAGGCCCCACCAATCAACGATAAAGCAAAAATAACTGTCGCAATGGCCGGTACATCAACATTCAATAGCACGGGCAATAAAAAATAAGTCCAAAATATAAGCATAATGACGGGAATAGCTCTTAAAAAGCCTAATACAATAATTAAAAGTTGGCGTAAGAATCCTCGATAAACAGTCAAACCGATACCAGCGAAAATCCCCAAAATAGATGAAAAAATAATGGCAGCAAAACTCATCAACAATGTTAAAACAATGCCGCCAGGAAAGTTACCCCACGTTAGATAATCTAAATTATTCCAAATAACTTCAAAACCTTTAAAGTCCATAATGCATTAGACCTCATTTAACCGCTTTGATTGATAAATATTGCCAAGGGTACCTACAATAACAATGGCTAAAATATATAAAAAAGTTGCTATCGCAAAATCCTGAAACGTTTTTAGTGATTCGGTTTCAACTTGACGAGAAACATAGGATAGTTCCAATACGCCAATTGCCATCGTTAATGAGGAGTTTTTTATAATATTCATATATTGACCAATTAACGGAGGAAATGCAATACGAATGCCTTGCGGTAAAATAATAAATCGCATACTTTGCCAACGAGTTAGCCCTAAGGCTAATGATGCTTGTTCTTGCCCATGACTTACACCGAAAATTCCTGCACGAAATTCCTCTGCAATAAAAGCACTGGAGTAACAGGTTAAACCAATTAACCCAATGATAAATTCGAAAGAAGGCATTTTCAAAGTAAAAAACAACAATTGAATTTGTGGTTCATCAAATAACCATAATTTAAATTCCACAGGTAGCAAATTACCTACACCAAAATACCAAAAGAAAAGTTGTGGCAACAATGGAGAATATCGAAAAATGGCGTTATAGCTAATCACAACCCCTTTGATAATTTTGATATGACTTTGTTGAGCAATAACTAGCAAGAATCCTAATATAGTGGATAAAATGATGGTTAAGGCCGAGATAGCAATAGTGACTAAAAAACCATCCCACAACCACCACAAATAACGTGGCTCTAGCAATTGCTCATACATTATCTATTGACCTTTACCTATTTTGAAATCACCACGAGGCATAGCTGAATTAGTATCCGGCCCAAACCAACGGTTATAAATAGTTAAGGCTTCACCATCATTTTCTAGTTTTAATAATATTTGGTTAACTTTCTCTTTCAAACGAGTTTCCCCTTTTGGAATACCAACAGCTTGATATTCTTGAGTGATACTAAATGGTGAAATTTCAAAAGCAGCTCGTTGTTCTTCAGGAAGATTAGCTAGCAAACCAATTAACTTTGCATCATCTTGAGTAATAGCTTGTACCACACCATTACGCAGCGCAGCAAAAGCAAAAGGCGTATCATCATAGGAGATCACTTTAGCGGTTGGGAACTTTTCACGTAACGTAATTTCCATTACTGTTCCTTTATCTGCTCCTATGCGAAGATTTTTAAGATCATCGGCTGTTTTTAATAACCCTTTTTTAGCTACAAACTTCTGACCGGTAGCAAAATAAGGTAGACTAAAATCAACTGTTTTAGCTCGCTCGTCAGTAACCGTAAAGTTTGCCACAATTAAATCGGCTTTTTGTGAAGTAAGTAGAGGAATGCGATTAGCTGGATTAGTAGGAACAAGTTCGACTTTTACCTTTAATGCTTTGGCAATTTCATTGGCATAATCAACATCAAAACCGGCAATTTTATTGGTTTTTTCATCAATAAAGCCAAACGGAGGATTACTATCAAAAACAGCAATCTTGATCTCTCCTCGTTTTTCTATATCATCCAAACGATCGGCATAAGCAGAATTAACATTCAATAGTGTACCGATTAAAGTAACAGCTGTTAACGATTTAGTTAGAAATTTCATGACACATCCTTAATAAGGTAATTTGGTGTTTACATAAAAAGTCTACCAATAAACGGTCTTGTCACTAAATAACAAATATTTACATGGTTATAACAAATAGTTATATGTTAATGAATATATAAATAGTTAACTAATTAATAATATTATTATGCTTAAATATCGATCGTATTAATTTAATCAATCTTACATTTTGGACATATTTAGGCATAAATATCACCTCTACGGTTGATGCTAATTGAGTAATCCATGTAATACCTAAACTATCTAATTATCTGCAAATAAATTTAGGTAAAATATCAAAATTAATATAATCATATTTTATTAAATATCTTAATTAATCGGACATAAACGTTAATCGAAAAATTTGCCCGCTTTCATCTATTAAAAGTAAACGATGAACACCTTTTTTGATGATAGTTAAAGCAATTTTTTCATTATTTTGGGAATTAGCGACTAAATCACCATCCAAAAACCACCATTTTTCACCATAGCCACCTTCAGGAGTTAAACTTATAGTGACTTGTTTAGATCCCGGTAATGCTCTAACTAGTTGTCTATCGCGCAAGCCAACAATATTAAGTGAGGCAAAAACATCTTGCCCCATTACCGGACAACTTTTATCAATTGGCGGTAAAATGTTATGTCTTTTCTCTTTGGTTAATAACCAATTTTCTAATGAAACTGGCCATAGCGCGAGTTGTTTTTTTTGTGCACCTGGGCAATCAGCAGCTACACGTTCACCTCGTTCATTAACCCAAATAGTTATCGCACCAGAACGATAAATATTATTTTTTAGTTCACTATAAGTGCTCAGTGTTGGTGGTACCATATTATTTAAAACCCATGCCGTTTTTTGTCGATGACAATTTATATCCGATTCGGCAAGTGGTTGCCCTAAAGGCCAACAAATTTTCATAGAAGATACTGATTCTGGTTTTTGATAAGCAGTGAGTGGTCGATTTAGAAGATTTTCTCGATTTAATAGGATTGAATTAACATGTTGTAAAAGTGGCATAGCAGACATTGAACCATATTGCCCAACAACGGGCGTTCCATCTGGGCGCCCTACCCAAACACCAATTAAATATCTTGGATTTATACCCACCGCCCAAGCATCACGATACCCATAACTGGTTCCTGTTTTATATGCTAATAAATTACTATTAGCCAGCATTTGTTTCGTTATCCAAGCACTTCCATCGGAAATAAGTGGTTTATTTATCAATGGCTCTTTTGGGGTAAACCGTAATGGACTCACTTCACCATGCCTTGCAAATGCACTGTACGCACTAACAAGATTGTCCAACCTTAATGAAGCTCCGCCTAAGATGTAAGAGATATTAGGTTCATTTGCTATTGAGGATAAAGGTAAACCAACAGCAGCCAGTTTGCCGGTAAATCGTCTTGGTCCATATAACTCAATTAATTGCACCGCAGGTAAATTTAATGATTTGCTTAATGCATCAGATGCGCTAACCGGACCATTAAAACCTTCATCAAAATTTGTTGGGCGATAGTCGGTAGTAATACGTGGGACATCTTGTAATAACGATTCAGAATGAATCATACCTTCATCAATAGCAAAAGCATAAATAAAAGGTTTTAATGTCGAACCGGGGGAACGTAGTGCACTAATCATATCGATTTGGCCAAAACGTTCGTTATCATTAAAATCAGCCGAACCGACATAACCTTTTACGGTCATATCCGTGTGATCCACCACCAAAATAGCCAATGAGGTTTTAGGTGGTAACTGTTTTGCCCGATTAATGGCTAAATCTTCTAAATTATATTGAATGCCAACATCAATCGTAGAGTGAATAATATCCTCATCAGGGTATTTGCGTTTTAAACGGTAAGCCAGTAACGGAGCTAATTGTGGTGCTTTTCTTGGAAACACCCAAACTTCATCACGGCGAACTGTTTCTATTAAGTCTTTTGACCACACTTCATATTCAGCCAATCTATCTAGTACTTTGTCTCGGGCTTGCTTAGCTCTTTCAGGAAACCGATCAGGTCTTAATCGGCTCGGTGCTTGAGGCAGTACAGCTAATAACACAGATTCACTTCTTGTTAACTCTTTAGGTTGTTTACCAAAATAGGACCAGCTTGCCGCCCCAATACCTTCTATCGTTCCCCCATAAGGTGCACGATTAATATATAAAGATAATATCTCTTTTTTACTATAATGTAATTCAAGTTGAAGGGTTCTAAAGATCTGTTTTAGCTTTCCGACCAGTGTTCGGTCATGTGGATATAATAATCTTGCCACTTGCATAGAGATTGTACTACCACCTGAAACGATTCTATCATTGGTTATGTTTTGCCAAGCAGCACGAAATAGAGAAAGCGGATTAATACCGAAATGATCGTAAAAATAGCGATCTTCATAATTCAATAAAACTTCGAGATAATAGTCAGGAATTTCTTCAAGACTGACTGAATACCGCCAAATTCCATCTTTATCAGCAAATCGCCATAATGGTGTTTCATCTTCGGCGACAACCGTTTGAGTAGTTTGATTTTGTGAGATGGATAGCGGAAAAAGATAGTCAGCTATAAAAAAACTACCGATTAATAAAACTAATAATATCAATATAAATTTAAATAGTTTATAAAAGCGTTTTTTCATTATCGTGATTATATGACCCAGCTAAATATATTTAAAAACAAAAAATTCCGCCAAATAAATTGGCGGAAAAATTAGTCAAATTAATTGATATTTAATTAGTTTTGTTCCTTGCGAGGATTTGAAATAGTCATTAAATCAGGTGATTGTCCTATAGCAAAACGTTCCGGACGATACATTGATTCAACATAAGGATAAGGAATCACATAATCGCCAGTAGTTACTGCTCTAACTAAATAGACCAGACGTTTACGATAATTAAGATTAACGGCTGCAACATATCTATCGTCTCTATATTCCTGATATTTGATATCACTAACATCGTCACCTTTCAATAAATCAGCTACACCAGGAATTGATGATAAATTCACACTACTATTAGAAAGGTTTTGATTTTCAAGTTCTAAACCCGCAGGTAAAAAATCAACAATCAACGCATCTCGAACAGGCTCTTTTGCTGTTACATCTAGCACCACGACCATCATTGAACCAACCTTTAATTCTGTTGGCGATATTTTATTACCCTGTAAATCGTAATAGGTTCGACTAATATTAAAGAAACCATCAGGTGAGGTTGGTGCTGGTGGTGTTTTAGAATAACCTGTAACAGAGAACTTAATATAAATTGGTTCATCTGATTGAGAATTATTAATTAGTAACCCCTGCGCTAAATTATCATAATCATAAGAATGAGAAAATACAGAATTAACTTCGTTTATTTTTCCATTTACCGACATTTTAAATTTATTACCACTTTTATGCTGTTCTAATGACCAACCGGCAATAAACAATGAATTTAACTCTTGTGTTGAGAAATAGCGTTTATCGTATAATAAATCCGATAAATTAACTAGATAATTACCTTGATTATTCTCAGCCATATTATTATCTATTAATAAAGATAGAATTAATGATCTATCACGTATTTCGCTACCGTAATTACCTAACCAGTAATTGTACTGATATGAAGTTATGAAAATTAAAGGTAATAATTTTTCATAGGTAGATTGAAAACCATTTAATTTTGCAGTAACCGCTAATTGAGCTAAAGGCAACGGCGAATAGATAAATGATTGATCGCTACTAATCTTATCTGATAAATAATTTATCTCATTTCGCATTGCTGAGGTAATTTTATTTTGTTTACTTAAAACCATTAAAGCATAAGCTTTAATAGAGAATTTCTCAAACTCAAGAATATTTGAATCACTATAGTAATTATTAAGATTGTTAAATGCAGACGCATCATAGATATACTGACCTAAACGTGTCATTGCAAAATCAAGTGCTTTGTCACTAACTTGATAACCACGTTCTTTAGCTTGCAATAAGAAGTCAGTTGCATAAACAGTTAGCCAATGCTCTTCTGAACTTTGGTTACTCCATAAACCAAAGCTACCGTTACTACGTTGCATGGATAAGATACGTGAAATACCTTTTTGAACTTTTTCACGTCGCTTTTCATCTGAATCGGTTTTAATACCTAATCGCGCTAGTTGTTCACTATTGGCATATAATGATGGAAATAACCCACTCGTCGTTTGTTCCAAACAACCATAAGGATAAGCAAATAACTCTTTTACATATTGAGCTATATTTAATGGTGGTTGATTAGAGACAACCAATTGTCCTTCAATGGTATTTTCAACTAAGTCTGTCAAAGCTTGATCGGGTAATTGCCAACTTTCATTTGCATCTAGTACTGTCACATAAGATCTTGTTGTTCCTGCATATGCAGGTCTTACTCCAATTGTCCATGAACGTTCAATGTTAAAGTCAGTATTGTCTTCAAGTAAAATCCCTTTAACACCTATTGTTACCTTACCGGTACCATGCCCATAATCAGCAGTGACAGGAATTTGAATAATATCTTTTTGTTTACTATCAAGTTTAACCGATATGGTTTTTGCTTCATTTTGATGAACCAAACCAGAAGTTGATACTTCAACTTGCATATTTTGAGTACTATCAGTCAAATTATGCAGTTCTAAGGCTAATACCGAGCGATCTCCACCAGACAAAAATCGTGGCGTTAATAATTCAGCTACAACTGGAGCTGCAACCTTCATTTTTTTATCTGCTTTACCAAAACGATTATCATCCCATGCTTGCGCCATTATACGAAGTTCACCATTAAAGTTAGGTAATGGTAAATTGATAATACCTTCACCATTATCGTCTAATTGAATGGTTTTTAGCTGTTGTGCAACAATTTCGACTTCATTTGACGGTTTTTTACCTCCTGCGCTCATCGCATCACCGCCGAAACTCATGTTAACATTACGACCGGTAGCCTCAATTAATTTGCCATAAACATCGTAAATATCAATATCTAAACGTTTACGGCCTAAGAATTCGGCATAAGGATCAGGGGTAACAAAATCAGTGATATTTAAAATTCCTGAGTCAACTGCTGAAATCAATACAGTCACTTTTTTATCATCTTGGACAAAAAGCTTATCCATTTTGATTTTTATCGGCACAACACTTTCTGGTTCTACTTGTATTGGTGTATCGATTGAAACGTTTAATTGACGATTAGCCGAATCAACTGGTAAATAAAGCAGCCCAATTGCTCGTTTAACTGTTTGTAATGAAGCATCAGTCGATGGACGAATAATCATGGCACTAATGTAAATATCATGTCGTTTCCAGTTTTCAATAGGAACTTCGACATCTAAACCTTCTTCGCCAACTGTAATTGCTTTTTTCCAAATAGTGCCGTCATTGGTTTCAAGTGAAATATAGCCAGAACCAGCTACAGGCGCTTGAACATTAACTTTAGCAATATCACCAGGATTATAAGATGGTTTATCAATACTCAATTTAACTTGATCTGGCCGAATGGATTTAGTACCGCGAGTATTATCTTCCCAATCATAACCAGACCAGAATCGGAAACTTGTCATAACTTTAGTATCAGTATCCACAATTTCAACACGATAAGAACCATAATCGGTTGGTTGATATGCTATTTTAGTGGTACTATCAGACTCAATAGATAGTTGTTCTTCCGAAATCACAAACTCTTTAGAGTTATAATTTAAACGCCAGCCATCTTCGTCTGACCATACCCAATAATAATTATTACGCTCACGAATAAGTCTAGCTTTTAGTGAATTAGTTCCTAACTTATCCCCATCTGTATTCACATAAGCAATTTCAAACTCTGCATTACTATTTATATCCACAGTAGGACGTTCATAATAATTATCATTATTCCAATCATAGTATGGTGAATCTTCAAATAATGGACGGATTGCTGGCAATTTAGATGCAGGCCAAATAGTTTGCGTTGCATAGCGGTTAACTGGTCTACCTCCTGAATCTAGCAAACTAGCTTGTAAAACTACTTTAACAGGTGAAGATATTCCAGACCAATAATCTTTATCAGCATAAATTTCAGTAAAACCGTCGTTATTTAACTTCAACTCTAAAGAATCAAGTTCACGATATGGATCATCATCAGTAACCGATCCAATTTTAAAGTCATTTAATCCGGGAACCGTGTCCACTTTCTTCAAATAAAGATTAGCATCTAAGCGATTACCTGATGCAGGCTCACCGTATAAATACCAACCTTTGATATTAAACCAAACATTTTCATCATTTAACATGGGACCATCAGATGAACTTTTGATTTCCATCGCCATACGTTCTGGCAAAAATTCTTCAACTTTAAAATTCCATTTCTGATAGTTATCATCCCCTAAATTGAAACGAATTGTCCAATTACCTGTGTCTGCATTAGCTGGAATGTCAAACTGTTGTTGATATAAACCATTGGTATCAGCGATGCTTTTTAATTGGAAAGTTTTAACGACTTTACCTTGAGTAGAAATCACTTCTGCAATGATTGGTTGATCAGGTAATGATTGGCCATCAGCATCACGTAAGAGTGCATTAAAATAAACAGTTTCTTCTGGACGATAAAGATCACGAGGTCCGAAAACAAACAATTGTTTTTTATAGAACGGTTTACCAGATAAATTGAAATCGGTTAAGTTAAGCGCATTTCTGTCAAGTGGTACAAATGAAGTTTGTCTTCCATCGGTTGCAGTCAATATGTTATATACAACACCTTTATTTTTAGTAAATTCAGCATAACCATCTTTATCTGTCGTTGCTGTAATATTGTTACATGTTTTGTTACTGTCACTGGTTTGGCATAGTAGTGACAAATTGATATTGGCAAGTGGTTTTCCATTATCTAAACCATGAGCCATTACTACTAATTTACCATTTTCATAACTATGAAGTGAAACCCCAATGTTACTGATTGAAAATATGGTCGCAGGATTCGATTCATTATAAGTTCCCGCTTCATTCATTACTGCAATATAAACACCTTCTTGATTAAGCTCTGCAACTTTAGAAAGGTTAACAATAACGGTTTCTTGTGTGTTCGGTTTAGGATTAAGATCGAATCTTGATGAATAAACTAAGTCGGTATATTCGTTCATCGATTGCGAGCGCCAAATTGATAACATATCAATAAAGCCATAATTTTCAATTAAAGAAATCAGTTTTTCTGGTTTGATTTTGAAAAAGTTAATATCAACTTTATTGACATTTAACGTGGTAATTGGCAACCCACCCATGGATTTACTTGGTAATAATAATCCAGTACTAGCAAAACCAACTATTGGTTGACGTTCTTGAGTAGTTATTTCGGATTGATATACAGATGGTAAATGGCTATCGTTAATTGCTGATAACATTTTATCGATAGTTAAAACCAAATTACGATTTGGTTGAAGATAACGAAGTCTTAATTCAAGACCATTATCAGACAATTCCCATGCACCATCAACCACACCACTGTCTTTGTCAACCAATCTCAATAAATTAGAAAAATTCAATTTTGGATTAATAGGAACAGAAAATGTCACGACTAAAGTACTTGAACCATCCAGAATAACTTCTGAACTATCAATTACTTTTAGCTCTTTACCTTTATATTTTTCAATTAATTCAGGTGTTGGATTAAATGGATTACGAGATTGCGAATTAACACTTGAATCATAAGTTGTATTATCCGTATTTTCCGTATTTTCCGTAGCTAACTCAATTTTATTAGTATTGTCTGAATCCGCCGTTTTATTTTTTTGATCGTCACAAGCGCATAACGTCAAAAACAAACTTAACACAGCCAAGTGTCTTATCAATCTCATTATTTCACCTAATTCCTGCTATTCCAAATTAATTTACAGAGTATTTTTTTGCAAATATTATGCACTGTCACTTTAACTTTAGCAAAGAATCTTTAGCTAGATTAGTAATTTATTTTCAGATTCATAAAATTTTCGATTTAGTAAAAAAGTTGAGGAACGAGGTTTTTGAAGGAGAGAATACTGACACTTAGCACTTATCATGATTCCGATAAGCGCTAAATGTCTATAATTTATGGATTATTAGACAAATATTGGTTTATTTTATTGTGACTTTATAATTAATTTTTTTAAGATGAAATTCAAAATAATGCCATATAACGGTAAAAAGAATAAGCCACAGATAATAATTTTAAAACTGTAGTCAATAGTCGCAATTTCAATCCAATGCGTTGCCATAAACTCATCATTAGTTTTATAAAATGCAATCGCAAAAAAGACAATGGTATCAATACCATTTCCTAGTACTGCCGATGCTGAGGGCGCCACCCACCATGCTCTGTTTTTACGTAGATAATTAAACACGGTGATATCCATTAATTGGCCAACTAAGTAAGCAGCAAAACTCGCTAACGCAATTCGAAAAACAAAGCTATTAAACACGGCTAACGCGGAAAATCCCATCCAGTGGCTTTCAAAAAACAGTACTGAGATAGA
>CAMLIK010000051.1 GCA_946480175.1 uncultured Gilliamella sp. | reverse complement strand
TACGTTTTAGCTTATCGCGTTGTTCATCATTCCATAATCCCAAACAATTTGGTGATATTCGCCCATTTGGTGCAACATTGGTCATTTCTAAAATAATCAAGCCTACCCCACCAACCGCGCGTGAAACATAATGAACAAAATGCCAATCATTAGCCAAACCGTCTTTTGCTTGATATTGACACATAGGCGGCATCACAATGCGGTTTTTGAGTGATAGATTTTTTACTTTAAATGGCGTATTAAGATAGGATATTTTTGCCATGAGTGACTCCTGTTTTCAATGATAGTGCAAATATTAACTGATAAATGATATATGGTGTTTAAAATCGGAAAATTAAATGGATAACCGTTAAAAAACCCCGTTCCTCAACTTTTTTGGTAATTAAGCTGTTTTAGTGTGGTGAGCTGATTTTAGATAATGTAACCAGCATAACAAACCTAATAATCCTAAGACTGTTCCAGAAATAATTATCGCGATCCAACCGTAGTTGCTATATAAATAAGTCGAAGCGATAGATCCTAACATGCCACCAATAAAATAACTTACCATATAACCAGTATTTATACGACTACGTGCTTCTGGGCGAATTTGATAAATGGCATTCATATTTGATACATGGGTAACTTGCACCGCAAAATCTAATAAAATCACCCCTAAAATTAAGGCTAAAAGTGAATACTCGGCAAGTGAAAGCGGTAGCCAAGAGGCTAGGAGTAAGATTAAGCCAATGGTGGTTGCTAAATAGCCTTTTCCTTGGTCTGATAATCTGCCAACTATGGGTGAACCTAGTGCACCAGCTGCGCCAGCCAAGCCGAATAATCCGATTATAAAATCGGAATAGTGATAAGGCGTATTGCTTAATAAAAAAGCAAGTGGTGTCCATAGCAACGAAAATAGCGCAAAGGAGATAATTGCCAACAATGATCGAATACGTAGAACAGCTTCTTGTTTATATAACGAACCAATCGATAATAAAAGTTGGAAATAATTGATATTAATTGTGTTTTTATAAGTAGGTAGTGATAACCAAAGCAACAAAGTGACAATGGTCATAATCGTCGAGGCAATCCAATACACATAATGCCAATCAGTCATAGACGAAACAAAACCAGCAAACGCTCGTCCTAATAAAATTCCAAGCAACATTCCACTCATTAACGTGCCGACAATTTTGCCTCGATGCTCGGGATTTGATAGTGTTGCCGCAAATGGAATGAGTACTTGGGCAACAGTTGAAAATAGACCTGTCATAGCCGTACCTAGCATCAGCATCCACAAACTTTGTGATGTTGCGCTAATAATCAGACCACAAGTTGATAATATCATCAAGGTTAGTATTAATCGTTTCCTTTCGATTTTATCCCCCAGTGGAGTGATAAATAATAAACCTACAGCGTAACTAAATTGCGCAGCCATGATGATAAAACCAGCATGTTTAACCGCAATGTGTAAATCATCAGTTATTGAGTGCAATAGTGGTTGAGCATAATAATTACTTGCAACGGTTACCCCAATTGCAAATGCCATTAGGAATACTAGCCATGCCGATAAACCTTGTGCCTGTTTGCTATTCATAATAAACAAGTTAGCTAATAAATGATGGGTAATTATATATCAAACGGTTATTAGATACTGATAAATTGTCATGATTAACGTAATTGATTTAATAAATTATATACAGGCGTGGCTAAGCCGATTTTCGCATTCTCTGAATTGAGCTTATACCAATAACCGTTTGACCCATCCAAGCACTTTGTGTTATTTGTTATCTTACAGTAAATGGGCACAATATCTAAATGAAAATGGCTAAAGGTATGTCGAAATGCAACTAATTGTCTGAGTTTACTGGTTTTAATACCATGGTTATCTAGCCAATCTGTTAAGGCGTGCTCGCTGGTAAATTGCGGTAAGCAGTATAATCCACCCCAAATACCAACTGGAGGCCTTTTTTCAAGCCAAATCATATTATCCTGTTCAAGCATTAGAAAATAAGCGGTTTTTTCAGGAATCGTTTTTTTCGGTTTTTTCGTTGGATATTGTTGCCAACTGTCAGTTTTATATGCTACACATAATTGATGCAAAGGACATAGACTACATTTAGGCTTAGAGCGAGTACAAACCATCGCGCCAATATCCATCATGGCTTGATTAAATTTTGCAATCTCATGTTTAGGTGTAACTTGCTCACTTAATTGCCAAAGTTGGTTCTCAACATTTTTATTGCCCGGCCATCCTTCGATAGCAAAAGAGCGGGTTAACACCCGCTTTACATTACCATCTAATATTGGATAATGTTGATTTTGCGACAGAGATAAAATGGCCCCAGCAGTTGAACGGCCAACTCCCGGTAAGGCAATAACATCATCAAATTTGGTGGGGAAGTTACCATTGAATTTATCGGCGATAACTTGTGCAGCTTTATGTAGATTGCGAGCTCGCGCATAATAACCAAGCCCTGTCCAAAGATGCAAAATATCATCAATTGGCGCTTTAGCTAAATCGGTAATTTTCGGAAACTGCTTAATAAAGCGCTTAAAGTATGGAATAACAGTCGTGACCTGTGTTTGCTGTAACATGACTTCTGATAACCAAACATGGTAAGAGCTTTTTTCAATTTGCCATGGTAGGGATTTTCTGCCGTACTGTTCATACCAGTTTAGTACGGCATTTGAAAAACGAATGCTAGCCATTACATAATAGCTGTAATTGAATCACTTGGATAACAGCCAAGCACTTTAGTGTATAAAGTGATTGTAGCTAATTCTTTAAGTGCGATTTGCATTTCGTAATCGTGAATATTGCCTTGTAAATCAATATAAAACATCTCTTCCCAAGGTGTGCCATGGATAGGCCGTGATTCAAGTTTGGTCATGACAATATTGTGATTACGTAAGACCGATAACGCATCAACCAAAGCACCAGCTTGCTGGCCAGTTTTCATTAAGATTGTGGTTTTAGCTCGAATTTGATCAGACACTTCAATAGGTTCACGCGCTAACACAATAAAGCGGGTGATATTCTCTTTTTGATTAGCAAAATTGTGCTCAAGAACTTGTAAACCGTATAATTCACCGCCGTCTTTATTTCCCATAGCGGCAATATTAGGTTGATTTAATTTGGCAACAGTTTCCATGGCTGATGAAGTGCTATCACAGTAAACGATTTTCCAATGAGGATAATTTTCTAAGAAATTACTACATTGTTGGAATGGTTGTGGGTGACTATAAATAGTATCTATTTGCTCAAGTTTAGCGTTAGCAATAGCTAAAACGCAGTGATCAATTGGTAAGGATAGCTCGCCAATAATATGTAAATTGGTTTTTTGTAATAAATCATATACTTCATTGATAGATCCTGAACTAGAGTTCTCTATCGGTAACATCCCATAATCAACAACTTGCGATTCAACTTTTTCAAAAACATCTTTAAAGGTATTACAACTAGATTCTGTCAGCTGGTCAAAATGAGCACTAGCGTAACGACGAGCCGCTGAATGTGAATACGATCCTTTTGGTCCTAGAAAAGCTATTTTAGCTGAAGCGATAGCTCCTTGATTAAGTTTTTCTTGTAAAAACTTCTGTTGTAGTAGGACTGAATCTTCAATAATAATTTGATATAAGCGTCTAATTAATAGGTCATCAAGATGATATTGTTTACCTTGCTCGATTAATGCCTTTATCAAAGCGCGTTCACGCGCTAAATCGCGCAAAGGGATGTTTGCATTTATTTTAGCTTGAATAACTTCGGTTGAAATTTGGCGTCTTTCCGCGATGATTTCAATCAATTTATGATCGAGCTGGTTAATTTTGTCACGTAAAGGCAATAATGGATTGGTTGTCATACTTATTACTAGATTAAAAAAAGATGGGCCATATTATAGCAAGCAAAAAAATAAAGGCACTATCAAAGTGCCCTTTTATGAAATTATCTATTAATATTCTTCTTCAATGACTGCACTTTTTATACTGTCAAATGCACGGCGTGATTCGCCTTTATGTTGAAGTTTATTAAGTTGTTTTTCGAGTTTACCAACTAAATCATTAATTGCAGCATACATGTCACTGTGTTTAGCGGAAGCAACGAGTGGTGAGCCTTTGGTTGCAATGGTTGCATCAATAATAAATCCATCTGGCTCTTTAGATAAAATAAAGTGAGGGTTGATTAGTAGCGCTCTCCATTTATCTAATTTCGAAAACTTATCTTCAAGATAGCTACGAATTGCAGGGGTAATATCCATTTGTTTACTGGTAATACTTAAAGTCATAATTGACCTCCACTATGTTTACTTACAAATTGAGCTAATACAATTACTTTATTGATTACATTGACAAATTTTTTGCTTTTCGTCAATAGGTTATTTCATTTTGATTAAACTTTTTGTGACTTTTATCTAAAATAATTTATCACTATTAGTTATTAGGTGGTACAAAGCTGCTTTTAAACTATTTTTTATTATATACTGTGGTTTATTGAAGTTGGTTTAAAGTATAAGTTTAGTTATTTAATGAGGAAGATGTGAGTTATTTAGATAATGTTAAGATTGTTTTAGTCGAAACTTCTCATACTGGTAATATGGGGTCGGCAGCTCGGGCAATGAAAACCATGGGATTAACCAATCTCTGCTTAGTCAATCCAGTAATAAAACCAGATTCCCAATCGATTTCACTGGCAGCTGGCGCGAGTGATATTATTAAACAAGCACAAATTTTTTCTTCTCTGGAAGAGGCGGTTGCTGATTGTTCTTTGGTTATAGGTACCAGTGCGCGTCCTCGTAGTTTACAATGGCCCAATTTAACGCCGAAAGAGTGCGGTGATAAAATTATTGCTGAAGCTGCTTGCCATGCTCAAGTTGCTTTGGTTTTTGGTCGTGAACGAGTCGGATTAACTAACGATGAGTTACAAAAATGCCACTTCCATGTTGGTATTCCAGCTAATCCTGACTATAGTTCTTTAAATTTAGCGATGTCAGTTCAGGTTCTTAGTTACGAAATTCGCATGTCTATGTTGTCAACCCAAAACTCATCATTAAAGCTAGATCATCAAGATGTAATTGAGTATCCTAAAGATGAAGATATTGAGCGTTTTTATCAACATTTAGAGCAAACGTTATTACAGACGGGTTTTATTAACCCTAACCATCCAGGGCAAATTATGGGGCGATTACGAAGATTATTTACTCGGGCTCGTATTGAGCAACAAGAACTCAATATTTTACGGGGAATTTTAACGTCAGTCGACAAAAGGCAGTAAAAGTTATCCCCTAGCTTATTGCTAATCTAGAGGATTGATACTTCTTGAATTAACTCTTTTTACGCCAAGTTGTGCCGTTAGCACTATCTTCTAAGATAATATTCATTTGGTTGAGTTTATCTCGAGCTTCATCAGCTAAAGCCCAATTTTTACTTGCGCGTGCATCATTGCGTTGTTTAATCAACGCTTCAATCAGCAGGGTATCCTCATCATCTTGATTGTTACCTTGTAAGAATTTAACGGGATCTTGTTCAAGTAAGCCAAGCACGGAAGACAAATATCGTAACTCAGCCGCAAGTTCATTAGCTAATGGCATATCATTTTCTGCTTTAGCTTTATTGATCTCTCTAGCCAAGTCAAATAAGGTTGAATAGGCTTCTGGTGTATTGAAATCATCATCCATCGCCTGACAAAATTGTCGATGATAATCACTATCTAGCGTGTTATGTGGATAGTTAGCATCGGTATCTCTCAAAGCGGTATAAAGTCTTTCTAACGCGGTACGAGCTTGTTTGAGATTCTCTTCACTATAGTTAAGTTGACTACGATAATGACCTGACAATAAAAAGTAGCGCACGGTTTCGGCATCATAATGTTTTAATACGTCACGAATAGTGAAAAAATTATTTAGTGATTTGGACATTTTTTCTTGATCAATCATCACCATGCCTGAATGCATCCAATAATTTACATATTGACCATCATGCGCGCAAGTTGATTGGGCAATTTCATTTTCATGATGGGGGAACATTAAGTCAGAGCCACCACCGTGAATATCAAAATGATTACCTAATTGATGGCTATTCATTGCAGAGCATTCAATATGCCAACCAGGACGGCCTTTACCCCATGGTGAATCCCAACTTGGTTCATTCGGTTTTGACATTTTCCAAAGCACAAAATCCATTGGATTACGTTTTACATCAACGATATCAACTCGAGCACCCGCTTGCAGCTGTTCTAAATTTTGGCGAGATAAAATACCGTAATTAGGATCACTATCTACCGAAAACATGACATCACCATTATCAGCAATATAAGCATGCTCTTTTTTTATCAATTCTTCTACTAACTCGATAATTTGTGACATATGATGTGTGGCACGTGGTTCAACATCAGGGCGTTTGATATTAAGTGCATCAAAATCGGCATACATCTCTTTTAACATGCGATCAGTCAATTCATCACAAGTTTCACCATTTTCAAGTGCACGTTTAATGATCTTGTCATCGACATCGGTGATGTTACGAACATAAGTAAGATTGTAACCTAAAAAACGTAAATAACGCGTAACGACATCAAATGCAACAAAAGTACGTCCATGACCAATGTGGCAAAGATCATAAATAGTAACACCACAAACATATAGTCCAACTTTATTGGGTGTAATTGGTTGAAATATTTCTTTTTCTCGAGTTAGTGTATTAAATATTTTTAGCATTATTATTAGTTGCTCATGTCAGATTGCAATTAGCGCTTAATATAACAAAAATCTGAGTATGGCGGAATGACTTATTCTAATCTTCAAGATTAAAAACAGTGCAAATGGCAATTTGATTTAGATGAATGGTGAATTAAGTATAATTAACTATCAATATGAAAAGGTGAAATTTGATACAAAAAAATGACGAGTTATAAACTCGTCATTTTATTACGAAATGAATTTATTTGATTAGTCGGTAAAGGTAAATAAGTAAAATAGAACCAAGCACAGAAATAAACAAACTTGGAAAGTTAAAACCTGTCACACTACCCCAACCGAAGAAAGTACTGATATAACCACCAACTAATGCGCCAGCTACACCAAGTAGGATTGTTTTGATCACTCCAACTCGTCCTAATGGCATAAAAAACTTGGCGATCCATCCAGCAATTAATCCTAGAATAATCCAGCTTAAAATACCCATAATAATTTCCTTCGTATAATTAAGTTAAAAGTTACTTTACTTGTATAGCTTAAAATAACAATGTTGAATAGATATTAATAAAACGTAAAATTTACAACTTTAAAAAAAATTGTTATCTAAATATGAAGAAAATGATTGTTGTTATGAACTGTGTGAAGCGATAGATGTATGATTTACAACTTCATACAAATACTAAGCGTAGTTTACAATTATTTTTTCAAATATTCTAGGGATTTTGTTTAATTGTAGATGTTGATGATAAATTAACAGGGCGATAATGCAATCGCCCCTAATATCCAACTATTCGAAAATCGTTTTATGTAAAATTTTTATCACATCTTCAGCGTCGTTACTTCTTGCTAGCAGACAAAGATTGTGGGTGCTGGCACCGTAACAACAAAGTCGAATAATAAAGTCATCTAATGCGCCAAACACTTCTTTAGCGATGCCTTTTGTTGTGGTTAGATTGTTACCGATTATGGCAATCAATGCTAAATCTTCTTCAACTTCAACATGACAAACCGTTGATAATTCGTCGAATAACGCTTTAGTTAGTAAGCTATTACCATTAGTACTTGTGCCAGTGGTATCAATGGTTAAAGCAATACTCACTTCTGATGTAGTAACTAAATCAACAGAAATATTGTGTTTAGCCAATATAGTAAATACGTTAGCCAAAAAACCTTGTGCATGTAGCATATTTAAACTAGTTAAGGTTAATAATGTCTGTTTACGACGAAGAGCTAACGCTCTAAAAGAAGGTAATGCAGATTTAATGCTATGTGCATTATAAACAATGGTTCCACCTTCTTGTGGTGCTTTACTTGAACCGACAAATACTGGAATATTGCTACGCACAGCTGGAACAAGTGTTGCAGGATGTAGAACTTTAGCTCCAAAGGTAGCCATTTCTGCTGCTTCAGCAAAAGATATTTCGTCAATACGTTTCGCACCAGAAGTGATGCGTGGGTCGGTAGTATAAATACCGGCAACATCGGTCCAGATGTCGATTTGTGTGGCGTTTAATGCTTCACCAAGTAAGGCTGCGGTATAATCACTACCACCGCGACCTAAAGTTGTGGTTTTGCCTGAACTTTCACTGCCAATAAATCCTTGAGTAACGACAATAGTTTTTGGATTTAATGATTTTAAATGTGCACAACAAAGTTGCTTAATTTCGTCAATTTTGGGAACTGCTTTACCAAATTTATCATCGGTTCGCATTACTTTTCGTACATCAAACCAAATGGCATTTTTTTGTTTTTCTTTTAATATTTCGACAAATAGTTTTGATGACATGATTTCGCCATGACTGACTAATTCATCGGTCAAAGCAGGAGATGTAGCTAAGCTTGCTGCTTCCGACAATGAAGCAATATTGGCAATTATTTGTTCAATTTCAGCGCGTAATGTTGGATTTTCAGGTAGATTTTCTAAAATGCTGTATTGAATGGATTGAATTTTAGCGATATGTTTAGCTCTAACATTGGCATCACGGCCTTCGGCTAAGGCTACCAGTAAATTTGTTATACCAGCAGAAGCAGATAATACAACGACTTTAACGTTAGGATTAGCTATAACAATATTGGCACTGTTAACCATTGCGGGATAATCAGCAACGCTAGTACCGCCAAATTTAGCAATTATAAATGATGTTTCCATGGATTCCTCATATTAAAAATTTTTATTTTTAACAGAGATAGAGCGGGCATGTCCTAATACAGCTAAAAATACATACCGTGAAGCGCTCCACCTGTTAGGGTGACAACCCAAGGGATTCAGCCCTTGCAGCCGATTCAATTGCTTTCTGGAATAACAATCGAACCTCGGCATTACACCCCCTTAATCATCTTTTTACGGCTCCAGCGCCTAAAATGATCTACCTGAGTAATGCGCCTCTTCTTTTTTTATAATAACAAAATCAGTGTTATATAGGATTAACGATTTTGCCAAGTGTGTCAATAGGTTAATTATTAAAAAATTATTGGTTTGGTTTTAAATAAACTCTTTTTTATAAGCTTCGTTCGAATAATTCAATAATAGTTTGATACAGTTTTTTAACTGAACAATCTTTAGTAGGTGTGCTAAAAATCGTATCATCGCCAGCAATCGAACCTAAAATCCCTTCTGACTTACCGATTGAATCTAATAATCTCGCAATAAGTTGAGCCGCTCCGGGGCTGGTGCGAATAACGACCATTGAATTATTGTAATCAATATCTAATACCAAATTTTTTAATGGGCTACTCGTTGTGGGAACGCTCATTTCAGCAGGTAAACAATAAACCATTTCAGATTTTGCGTTGCGAGTTCTTACTGCGCCAAATTTGGTTAGCATTCTGGAAACTTTAGATTGATTGATATTATCAAATCCCAGTTCTTGTAAGGCCTGTACGATACCTATCTGTGAACTAAACTTTTCTTGTAAAAGCATTTCTTTAAAAGTTTTAGTGAGATCATTTTGTTTCATACTGTTCCTTTAAATTTAATTTATGACTAATGAAGCCGATTGAATGAATCAGTCATATTAATGGGTTAACTAAAATTGCATGATTTCAGTTAGCAATCTTGCAATTATTGGTAATTAGAGTGGTTCGCCTATCAATCTTACCATTTAAATAGTGAATACAATCTACATAATTATGCATGAAATTTGCATAAAATTAAAGATTAGATTTGCTGGTATTTTTAGGACGAAAAGCTTTGACGATGTCATCATGCGTTTCGATATAGGGGCCTTCTAATAAATCAATACAATACGGAACGCTTGCAAATACGCCAGTAACAAGTGTATTACCTTCGCTATCCTTAACTCCTTCAAGGGTTTCTTTAATTGATTTTGGTCGACCGGGTAAATTCAAAATTAAACACTGCTTACGAATAACTCCTACTTGTCTGGACAAAATTGCAGTAGGAACAAAATGTAAACTAATTTGCCGCATTTGTTCGCCAAAACCAGGCATTAGTCGATCGGCAATAGCTAAAGTTGCATCCGGTGTTACATCTCTTATTGCAGGACCCGTTCCACCTGTAGTTAAAATTAGATTACATTGCAAATCATCAACCAATTGGCATAGCGTTTTTTCAATGATCGGTTGTTCATCTGGGATGATACGTTGTTCAGTAGTAAATGCTGTCTTCAATGCGGTTTGTAACCATGACAATAAAGCTGGAATACCTTCATCTTGATAAACGCCTTGTGATGCTCTATCTGACACTGAAACTAATCCAATTTTGATCATAACATTTATTCCTTAATTTATATTCATCTAAAATTCATAGTGTTAATAATTGGGTAAATAGTGAAATCATATATCCGACAGGCTAAACATGATATCATATTATATAAATAGTAAATTATGGAATTAGGATTCATTTATGTCATCAACGCCCGCACTAGAACTTATAGCGCTCAAGAAAAAATATAAAAATGGTGTAGAAGCATTAAAAGGAATTAACTTAACCGTACAAGCAGGAGATTTTTATGCTTTGCTTGGACCTAATGGAGCAGGTAAATCAACCACCATTGGTATTATTAGCTCTTTAGTTACTAAAACCTCAGGTCAAGTTAAAATCTTTGGATATGATTTAGACACTGATATGGTTAATGCGAAAAGACAATTAGGACTTGTCCCTCAAGAGTTTAACTTTAATCAATTTGAAGAAGTAATTCAAATCGTTACTAATCAAGGTGGTTACTATGGATTGCCACGCAAATTGGCTTTGCAACGAGCTGAAAAGTACCTGCGTATTTTAGATTTGTGGGATAAAAGGCATAGTCGAGCTAATATGTTATCAGGCGGAATGAAAAGACGGTTAATGATAGCGCGAGCACTTGTTCATGAACCAAGATTATTAATTCTAGATGAACCTACAGCAGGGGTTGATATAGAGTTACGTCGTTCCATGTGGGATTTTTTACGAGAAATAAATAAACAAGGCATTACCATTATATTAACGACGCATTATTTGGAAGAAGCTGAAATGCTCTGCCGTCACATCGGTATCATCCAGCATGGAGAATTAATCGCTAACTCATCAATGCGTGATCTGCTAGCAAAGAGTCAATCTGAAACAATCATTATTGATTATGTCCCAACAGCAACCCCAATTTCTCTTCAAGGTTATCATTATACCGATGTCGAATCGGGCATGTTAGAAGTAAGTGTTGATAAACAACATGGTTTAAATCAGTTATTTGAACAACTTAATCAACAAAACATAAAAGTAATTAGTGTTCGTAATAAAGCTAATCGATTAGAAGAATTATTTGTAGATTTGGTGCGCAATGATACTAAAGGAGCTATTGATGAATAATTTATATTGGATTGCCTTAAAAAGTATTTGGCGTAAGGAAGTTACTCGCTTTCTAAGAATTTGGATCCAAACATTGATTCCTCCGGTCATTACGATGTCACTATATTTTATTATTTTTGGTAATTTAATCGGCTCTCGAGTTGGTGATATGGGGGGCTTTAGTTATATGGCATTTATTGTACCAGGTTTAATTATGATGTCGGTCATTACCAATTCATATACTAATGTCTGTTCTTCATTTTTCAGCGCTAAATTTCAACGTAATATTGAAGAAATACTTGTTGCTCCGGTTCCGACTCATATTATTATTTGGGGATATGTTGGAGGAGGAGTCATGCGCGGTTTATTAACAGGTGTGTTGGTGACCGTTGTATCGTTATTTTTTGTAAGATACCAAGTTCATTCATGGCCTTTTGTCATTTTTACCTTATTACTAACATCTATTTTGTTTTCATTAGCAGGCTTATTAAATGCAGTTTTTGCAAAATCATTTGATGATATAAGTATTATTCCCACCTTTGTATTAACACCGTTAACTTATTTAGGTGGTGTTTTTTATTCAATCACTATGTTACCTACTTTTTGGCAATGGGTTTCTAAACTTAATCCAATTGTTTACATGATTAATGGATTTCGTTATGGATTTTTAGGAATCAGTGATGTCTCTTTAGTGATTACTTTTTCAATGCTGTTACTATTTGTCAGCATCTTATATTTTATGGCATGGAGAGTAATTGAAAGTGGAAGAGGGCTTAGAAGTTAAACAAATAAAACTAAACCGCCGACAAATGTCGGCGGTAACGTAAGACTTATTTTGCACCAGCAACGGCTTCTTTTGCCATTTCAGTGATTTTAGCAAAATCACCTTTAGCAATTGCATCAGTAGGGATAAACCAAGTTCCACCTACACAAAGTACATTATCAAGCACTAAATAGTCACGATAGTTTTTCGGATTTACCCCACCAGTTGGGCAGAATTTCATATAACCACAAGGACCAGCAAACGCTTTTAACGCAGCAACACCACCATTAATTTCAGCCGGGAAGAATTTTAATGCAGTTAAGCCATATTCTTGTGCAGTTAATAATTCTGAAATAGTTGCAATACCCGGAATAACTGGTACAGGACCTTCAACTGCTGCTTTCAAAATAGAATCGGTAATACCTGGAGTGATGATAAATTCTACACCAGCTTCAGTTACTTGTTTAAGTTGTTCAACGGTAGTTACAGTGCCTGCACCGACCACAGCTTCAGGAACTTCTTTAATAATTTTCTTAATTGCGTCAAGTGCACAAGCTGTTCTTAAAGTCACTTCAAGCACTTTTACACCGCCAGCAATTAGTGCTTTAGCCAAAGGGACCGCATCTTCTAAACGCTCAATAACAATAACTGGTACTACTGGACCTAATGTTAAAATTTCTTCAGCGCTTTTTTTCCAATTTTTCATATGTCTTACCTATACTTTATTTACTACTATAGAGCAATAAGCCCTCAAATTATTGAGGGCTTTTTTTACTCATAAATACCTAATTTCTTCTCTAAATAGTGAATATTGGTGCCACCTTTTATGAAGCCTTTATCATTCAAGATTTCTAAATGAAGTTCGATGTTGGTTTTTATTCCATCAATTACCAGTTCTGCCAACGCATTCTTCATGCGAGCAATGGCGACTTCACGAGTTTCACCATAGGCGATTAATTTACCTATCATTGAATCATAATATGGTGGTACAGTGTAGCCAGCATATATATGTGATTCCCAACGAATACCAAATCCTCCCGGAGCATGGAAGCGAGTTATTTTGCCCGGAGAAGGCATAAAGGTTTTTGGATCTTCGGCATTAATTCGGCATTCAATTGCATGACCTTTAATCTTAATATCATTTTGATTAATTGATAAAGGTTGTCCTGCTGCAATCAGAATTTGTTCACGAATAAGATCAACACCGGTAACCATTTCAGTAACAGGGTGTTCTACTTGAATACGAGTATTCATTTCGATGAAATAGAATTCGCCATTTTCAAATAAAAATTCAAAAGTACCAGCACCACGATATCCGATTTCGATACATGCATTAACACAACGTTCGCCGATGAATTTACGCATTTTGGGTGTAATACCGACAGCTGGCGCTTCTTCAAGTACTTTTTGGTGACGTCTTTGCATTGAACAATCGCGTTCACCCAAATAAACGGCGTGACCTTGTCCATCAGATAAAACCTGAATTTCGATATGACGTGGATTTTCAAGAAATTTTTCCATGTAAACCATGTCATTATTAAACGCGGTTTTTGCTTCAAGCTTAGTCATTTTGATTGATTGCTCAAGGTCTTTTTCTTCTCGAACAATACGCATTCCGCGACCACCGCCGCCGCCAGACGCTTTAATGATAACTGGATAACCAATTTTTTTCGCAATTTGCTTATTGGTGTCCATGTCGCTGCCAAGTGGACCATCCGAACCTGGAACACAAGGCACACCTGCTTTTTTCATCGCTTCAATGGCTGACACTTTGTCACCCATTAAGCGAATAGTATCTGGTTTTGGACCGATAAATATAAAGCCTGAACGTTCAACTTGTTCAGCAAAATCTGCATTTTCTGATAAAAATCCATATCCAGGATGAATAGCTGCAGCGCCGGTTACTTCGGCGGCAGAGATTAATGCAGGGATATTAAGATAACTTTTGGCTGAAGCTGCTGGACCTATACAAACGGTTTCATCTGCAAGTAAAACATGTTTGAGATCTTTATCTGCCGAAGAGTGAACAGCGACAGTTTTAATTCCAAGTTCTTTACAT
>CAMLIK010000050.1 GCA_946480175.1 uncultured Gilliamella sp. | reverse complement strand
CTTTTTTTATTACATGTTCAGTCAACATACACATTGCTAAACTATCATCCACTTCAATATGTATATTTGCCACTTCATCATACGATTTACCAATATTGAAAGTAGGAATAGTTTTATTGTTTAATATATTTTCAATAAAATCTTCATCTTCAATATAAAAGAGTAATATCGCTTCAAGATTATTACTATAGATAGTCTCCAGCAGTTGTGATTCACGCTTATAGAAAAAGTAAGATTCAAAGATAATCGTGGTATAACCTTCTTTAAGTAAATAGGCTTGCAGTGCATTGAGTGCGATTCGTATTGAATCTTCATAAATTTTTGTAGTAATGACCGCAATAACTTTATTGGCAGAAGCTGAGGCTAGCAAACTGGCGGCAATGTTAGGTTTATAACCTAATGTCTCAACGGCTAGTTGAATTTTTTGACGCAGTTTATCCGATACTTTATCTGGCGTTCGCAATGCTCGCGAAACAGTCATGGTACCAACACCAGCATATTTAGCGACGTCAAATAAAGTGGTTTGACCTGTACTCCTGCGTTTTTTTGTATCCGACATATTCGATCTCAAGTAAAACTAACCAGTAGTTAAATTTATACTCCTAAATTCCATAAAACCAATAATTACAATATGTTAAATCATTAATTAAAAGAGTTAAGCATAAAACGAAAACATTATAATATTATGCTGTGCAAATTTTTTACAACTATATATCAAAAATGCTACCCAAATCACAAAATTGAAAAATTGTTGATGAAAAAATGATAGCGCTATCACATTTTTATTTTTTTTAAATTATTATTGTTAGCCAATGTGTTAATTTTCTATCATCGTAATATTGACAATATACCAAATCGGTTTTCGGAGGAAAAATGTTAAATCAATGGTTAACTAGTCAAACTGTAAAAACTATTGATTCAGTCCAAGATTGGAAAGAAGCAATAAAAATTTGTGCAGCCCCTTTACTGAATAACAATTCAATCTTTTCTAACTATATTGACGCTATTTTTCAATTACATAAATCAATTGGTCCTTACTATGTATTAGCTCCTGGCATTGCTATGCCGCATGCTCGACCAGAACAAGGAGTAAACAAATTGGGGTTATCAATGTTACTTGTCAAAAATGGCGTTAATTTCAATTCAGAAGAAAATGACCCTGTTTATTTAATTACTTTATTGGCCGCTAGTGATAGTACGAGTCATATCGAATTGTTAACCCAATTAGCAACACTGTTCGCTGAAACAAAAGATATTCAGACAATTTTCAATGCAAAAAATAGTGACGAAATTTTAACAGTGATCAATCGTTATTAAATCAAATTAAACTAATAAAAGGATAAATAATATGAAAATTATGGCAGTTTGTGGTTCAGGTCTTGGTAGTAGTTTCATGGTAGAAATGAATATCAAAAAAGTCCTCAAAAAATTAAATATTGATGCAGAGGTAACACATGCTGATCTTGCCTCAGCAACACCAGAACAAGCAGATCTTTTTGTGATGACTAAAGATTTGGCGGCAAGTTCTGGCATTCCGCAAGATAAATTGGTGGTTTTAAATAATATTATTGATATCAACGATTTAGAAGAAAAACTCGTTGAGCACTTCAACAAAGCCTAATTATGAGGTATTGCTATGATTCAAGAAGTAATTAAATTCGTTGTTGATATCTTAAAAGTGCCAGCAATACTTGTTGGTCTAATTGCCATGGTTGGGTTATTAGCACAACGAAAATCATTCACTGATACAGTAAAAGGAACGGTTAAAACAATTTTAGGATTTTTAGTATTGGGTGGTGGTGCAACGGTTTTAATCAGCGCAATTACGCCTTTAGGATTAATGTTTGAACAGGCATTTAAACTTCAAGGTATCATACCTAATAATGAAGCTATCGTTTCAATGGCACTGAATGAATATGGTACCGCAACAGCATTAATTATGGCTTTCGGTATGGTTGCCAATATTGTGGTTGCCAGATTCACCTGCTTAAAATATATTTTTCTAACCGGCCATCATACTTTTTATATGGCATGCATGATCAGTATTATTTTAACCGTTGCTGGATTTGAAGGTTGGCAATTAGTATTTACTGGTTCATTGGTTCTAGGCTTGATCATGGCATTCTTCCCAGCTTTAGCACAACCACAAATGCGTAAAATAACTGGAAACAATGATGTTGCATTTGGTCACTTTGGTACATTAGGTTATGTATTAGCTGGTTGGCTGGGTTGTGCTTTTGGTAAAGGTTCTCGTTCTACTGAAGAGATGAATTTACCGAAAAATTTAAGTTTTTTACGTGATAGTTCAATCTCTATCTCATTAACTATGATGATTATCTACTTAATTCTAGCAATATTTGCCGGTCCTGAGTATATTCAAGCAAACCTAAGTAATGGCGATAATTATTTAGTTTATGCGATTATTGAAGCAATCACATTTGCGGCAGGTGTATTTATTATTCTTCAAGGGGTTAGACTTATTTTAGCCGAAATTGTCCCAGCATTTACTGGTTTTTCAGAAAAATTAGTACCAAATGCAAAACCTGCCTTAGACTGCCCGGTTGTTTTCCCTTATGCACCCAATGCAGTATTGATTGGTTTTTTATTTAGTTTTCTTGGTGGATTAGTCGGATTATTTGTACTAGGACAGCTAAACGCCGTGCTTATTTTACCTGGTGTTGTCCCTCATTTCTTCTGTGGCGCAACTGCTGGAGTATTTGGTAACGCAATGGGTGGCCGTCTCGGTGCAATGCTTGGTGCTTTTGCCAATGGTTTATTAGTTACCTTCTTACCAGTACTTTTATTACCTGTTTTAGGATCACTTGGTTTTTCTAATACAACTTTCTCAGATGTAGATTTTTGTGGTGTTGGGATTATCCTTGGCAACATGGCAAAATGGTTCAATAAAGATATTATTATGGGTATCTTCATTGCTATTTTTGCTCTATTAGTTGTACATAATGTGTTAACAAAAACTAAACAAGATAAAGAATAAAAATAAGTTATTATTTTTATAAAGGCCAGACTTGCTAGTCTGGCAATTTTATCCCTTCATCACGCTACAACTTAGTCAATCAATTATCGGTAATAAAGTTTATTCAATATACATGACTTGCTAATAGGTTTAAAATCATTGAACAAATGTGGTTTTTTAAAGGAATAAATAATGACCAATAGTCTAAATACTACGATTGATGTCAATCAACATCTTTGTTTAGTACCAGCAAATAATCAATATACATCAGATATTTATGAAGTTATTGTGGCCAATAGAGAGAACTTTAGCCAATTTATGGCTTGGCCTAAATTTGTGAAAAACCAAGCAGATACCGCTCTGTTTTTAGATTCTTGTTGGCTAAAACATCAACAGAATGAAAGCAAAACCTATGTTATTCTACTAAAACATCGAGCTATTGGTTTACTCTCTTTTAATCAGATTGATAAAAATAACAAAACAGCTTATATCGGTTATTGGTTAGATGGTTCAATGCAAGGCAATGGAGTAATGACCGAGGCGCTCAATGCATTAATAAAGCATTATGCTATGCAAAAAATAATTAGGCGATTTGTTATTAAGTGTACTGTTTATAATGAGAAAAGTAATGCTTTAGCCAAACGCTGTGGTTTTAGTTATGAAGGTACATTAAAACAAGCTGAAAATATTAATGAAACTTTTCATGATCAAAATATTTATGGTTTGATTGTTGATTAAGTTTAATTATTTACTGATAAAAAACCGACCTAAGTCGGTTTTCATTAATAATTCTCTAATAATCAAAATGAACTATTATTTGATCGCAAAATAACCATAGGTGATTAAACCAGAAACAATAATAATTGAAGATATCGCAATCATATACTTGGTTTTGAATTGATATTTCTTCACTTCACCAAGTGAGAGTTCAATATGTTTATTTTTATTATCAAAATAGTAGTAAAGAGGCAAACCAATCAAGGTTAACACAATTGAGGCAATCCCATTTACAGTTTGGTGAATTAACATACCATATATAACATAACCTGCACCTAAAATAGCGATAATAGGAATAATTGGATAACCAATTACTTTATAATGTCTTGGTATATCAGCAAATTTTTTCCTAGCGATAATTACCCCAATAAAGGTTAACAAATAAAATACCCAAATTGAGAACATCGAAATTTCAGATAAACGATCAGCATCAAGTAGGGTTGAATAAAGGAAGGAAAACACAACTAGGATAATAATTGCATTCACCGGTGAACGACTATCGTCATCAATTGTACTTAGGAATTTTGCTCCAATAATGGTTCCTCTCTCTCCCATACTAAAGATAGTTCGAGATAATGTCATGATATAGCCATTAATACCGCCTAGAATTGAAACCATAATACCAACCGCAACTAAATTACCACCCAAATGGCCAAACATTCGTTGTGAAGCAACTGCTGATGCATCATGCCCAAGCGTAACCATTTCTTGTACCGGAAATATCTTGAATAGTGCAATATTAATACAAGCATAAACAATAACTAAAAATATTATGCCTAAAATAATTGCTTTAGGTAATACTTTTGATGGATTACGAATTTCACCCGCAACGGATGCAACTTGTGCCCAGCCATCATATGCAAATAGCGTCGCCAAGATTGCTACTGCAAACGGAGCAGTAGTTTCAATACCTTGTCCACTTGAACTAAATAATGCAACTTGACCATTTCCTTTCCATAATCCGAATATTGCTAGCAATAAGATCGGAACGAGCTTACAAAAAGTAGCCATTGTTTGCAGGTATCCAGCCTGCTTTACGCCAATTGAATTAATGCAGGCAATAAACCCCAAAACACCAGCACTAACTGCCATTCGATAGGAATCATTAATATCAAATAATAAACAAAAAACCGAGCTAAAATAACCAACCAATGCACCAACTAATGATGGCGCAAATAAAACAGTAATCATCCAACCATATAAATGTGAAACTTTTGCGCCATAAATTTTTTCTAAATAAACCAGCATACCCCCAGTTTTTGGAAACATAACGCCCAATTCACATAGTGTTAAACCACCACAAATAGAAAAAACACCACCAATTATCCAAGCTAACAATGCTAAGTTATAATCTCCAGCTACTTCTAATACCGCTGGAGGTTTCATAAACGCTCCCGCACCTAAAACCATTCCAACAACCAATGATAATGCAGAAACTAAGCCAAGATCTTTTCGTAAATTATTCTCTAAATTATGCTCAGACATAAACAACTCCTTAAACCTAATAACTAAGTGAGCAAAATTGGCTTATGATAGGACTTTATTTATAAAACACAAGGGAGATTAACCTTAATCTTAAAAAGCCTTTCAAATGATAGAATAATTGGTAATTTTCTTGATAAAAAAGTCAGCATAAAGCTGACTTTTAACGACTGGGTTATAATGTTTATTTTTTCTTCATTTTCATATCAATAACCATACGACCACGAATTTTACCGGCTTTCATTTCGTCAATCATGTCATTGATATCTTCAAGTGGACGTTTTTCAACCATTGGTACCACTTTACCTTCAGCACTGAAGCGAAATGCTTCGGCTAAATCTTCACGTGTACCAACTAATGAACCTAAAACTTGAATGCCATCTAGAACTGTCTTAGGAATACTTAAATCCATTGTTTCAGAAGGAAGGCCTAGTGCAACAACGCGACCTAATGGACGTACAGAACCAATAGCCTGATTAAATGCTGTTTTAGTAACCGAAGTTACAACTGCACCATGAACGCCTCCGCCTGTATGCTCTTTAATATAAGCTCCGACATCAGCTACTTTTTTAGGGTTAACCACTAAATCAGCACCCAGTTTTTTACATAATTCTAATTGGCTATCACTATTACTAATAGCAACAACCTTGTTGTTAAAGACATTTTTACCATATTCAATAGCTAAAGTTCCTAAACCGCCAATTCCAAATACTGCGAGCCATTGTCCTGGTTTAGTATCAGCAACCTTAATTCCTTTATAAGTAGTTACACCAGCACAAGTCACACTAGTTGCTTGAGCTGGATCTAACCCATCTGGTACTTTTACTGCATAATCAGCTTTAACAATACATTGCTCAGCCATACCTCCATCAACAGTATAACCAGAATTTAATGCACTACGGCAAAACGTTTCATTACCAGAAATACAATATTCACAAGTACCACAACCAGCATGAAACCATGCGATACTGACCCGATCACCAACTTTTAAGCTTTTTACATCAGGCGCAATTTTGGTCACAATACCCACACCTTCATGACCAATTACACGACCAGGTTTTTTACCGAAATCTCCTGCTGCAACATGAAGATCGGTATGACAAAGTCCACAATATTCAACCTCAACTAAAGCTTCACCGGCCTCTAATGGGCGGACAGGAATATCTTTAATTTCGACTTGGCCATCGCATTCTTGTCTAATAACTGCAGCTTTCATTTATTTCTCCTAAGATAATTACAATTTAAAAACACAACTGATGTTATTTTAACCTATTTATTTGGAAAAAATATGCGTTATTTCACATTTATTAATAAAAATGAGAATTATTTTTTATTTTCTATCTATACGCTTTTATTAGACTTAAACAAAAATTAAAAATACAGATAATTATAAGAACCCGTCAAATTGACCACATAATATATAACTAAAAGTAATATAAATATGCGATATCGGCATTTCTCATCTTTACTAAAAATTTTTATAGTTAAATCCTAAAAAATTTTCCTATCTATAAATACCTAAAATATGGTGACAACAATTGTAAGGAGCAAGCATGAAATTATTTAATATCAAACAGACATTTATTATAGGACTACTCTCAATTTTGTTGCCCTTTTATTCACTGGCTGATGATAAAACACCTCAACGCGGAGGAACATTAATTGTTCATTACTCCGGAGAGCAAAGAGTGCTCAATCCTGCTTTACGTGCCTCAACTGGTGTCTACGAAGTGTCGGGGAAAATAGTTGAATCATTGGTCGATCTTGATGCTGATGGTCACGTTGTTCCTGTGCTTGCAACATCATGGACATCATCACCTAATGGAAAAACAATAACCTTCAAATTACGTGAAGGAGTTAAATGGCATGATGGCAAACCATTTACATCACAAGATGTTAAATATAATGCACTTGAATTTTGGAAAAAAAGATTAAATTTTTCAACAGCCTTACAGCTTAATCTAACCTCTGTCGATACGCCTGATGACTATACCGTAGTCTTCAATTATTCTCGACCAATGCCATTAGATTTACTATTAAGAGCCTTAGTGGATCTTGGTTATGTGGTTCCCAAACATTTATATGAAGGAACCGATGTATTAAATAATCCTTATAACACAGCACCAGTTGGAACTGGACCATTCAAGTTCGTAGAATATCAACGTGGACAACATATTATCGTTGAACGCAATCTTGATTATTGGCGAAAAGGTTATCCTTATTTAGATAAAATAATCTGGCGCATTATTGACGATAATTCTTCAGCGTCGGCGGCACTTGAAAGTGGACAAATTGATTTAAGTGCTTACTCAAAACTAAGCCTTGCCGATATTAATCGATTCAAACAAAACTCAAAATTTGAAGTATTAACAAAAGGTTCTCAAGCTAATATTTTCAATAACACATTAGAATTTAACTTCCGCAATCCGATCATTGCTAATTTAAATGTCCGCAAAGCAATTGTTCAATCACTTGATATTCCTTTTTTTATTGATGACTTTTTATACGGCTTTGGCAAGCCAGCAACCGGTATTATTCCATCCTCAAACGCTTTTTATCCTAAGGATAGTAAAATTGTTTACTCTTTTGACAGAGAAAAAGCTGAACAATTACTAAATGAAGCTGGCTATCAACGAAAAGCTGATGGTACGCGTTTCACCTTAAAATTAGTCCACATTAATAATGGTGAAGATGTACCACTTTTTGCAACTTTCATCCAACAATCTTTAGCTGAAGTCGGCATTAATGTAGTTATAGTTAATCTTGACACTGCTGGCGCGTTAAATGCCGTTTATAAAGCTCAAGATTTTGATATTGCAACCGGTTGGCATCAATATAGAGGTGATCCAGCAGTATCGACAACTGTTTGGTTACGTTCTGGTAGCCCTGATGGTGCTCCTTGGACAAATCAATATGGCTGGAAATCAGATACCGTCGACCAATTAATCGATAATGCTGCAACAGAAATAGATCCTGACAAACGTAAGGCGCTTTATGCTCAATTAGTGGATATTGTTAATAGCGAACTGCCACTGTGGTTTGCCACAGAGCGCGAATTCATCTCTGTAGTTAATACCAAAGTACACAATCATCATAATACTGCGCGTTGGCCATCAAGTAGCTGGTTTGATGTATGGATAGAACACTAAGTTAAGGTGAAATGATGACGCATTTACTTAATCTAGCACTTAGACGATTATTAACCACAATTCCCGCACTGGTTATCATTCTAATTGCGCTATTTTTATTACTACAATTGGCACCAGGCGATACGGTTGACGCATTGCTTGCCCAAATTGGTGGCGCCGAATCAAGTGTTATTGATGAAATGCGTCATCATTATGAACTTGACCAATCAACAAGTTCAAGATTAATTAATTATTTATGGCGATTAGTTCACCTGGATTTAGGGCAATCAGCCATATATAACAAGCCAGTAAGTCATATGATTCTAGAACGTTTGCCGGCTACATTATTATTAATGGGTTGCGCTATGCTATTAGCATTTACCTTTGGAACAATTCTTGGCATTTTATCCACCCAAAAAGTGAACTGTTGGCCAGATACTTTAATTTCAATATTAGGACTCATATTCTACTCCACACCTTCTTTTTGGTTGGCACTAATGGGAATTGTCGTCTTTTCAATCTATTTGAATTGGCTACCGCCCAGTGGATTTGGCAGTATTGGCGAATCACTAACCGGTATCGCAGCTATTGTCGATGTTGCATGGTATTTAATTCTACCAACTACTACCTTAGCCTTGGTCTATCTAGCTATCTACTTACGCATTATGCGCGCTTCATTGCTAGAAGTCTCAACTCTGGACTTTGTTAAAACAGCTAAAGCGAAAGGATTAAGTAGTCGCAAAATATTAGTAAATCACATTCTACGTAACGCCATGTTACCAATGATAACCTTAATCGGCTTACAGGCCGGCACCATGTTAGGTGGTTCAGTTGTTATTGAAACAATCTTTGCTATTCCGGGATTAGGGCGTCTTGCCTATGATTCCGTAGTCCAAAGAGATTTAAACACTTTACTTGGCGTAGTATTTGTTTCAGCAATACTTGTTATCATGATTAATTTTATTGTCGATATGCTTTATGCAAAACTCGATCCACGCATTACGGGACATTAAAGATGGCGATATTAAAAGATTATTTTCGTAGTCCAATTGCTAGAATTGGTACAATTTTACTACTATTAATTATTATCATTGCCTTAACTGCCGATTGGTTTTTTCCCGGCAATCCCCTTCGCTTAGCTGGCCGACCATTGCAATGGCCTTTCGCCAATCCTAAATTTATACTGGGTACCGATCAAGCGGGAAGAAATATTGCTACGCAGCTATTTCATGGTGCAAAAGTATCACTTATTATTGGACTTTTCTCTACCTTAATTGCAATTATTATTGGTGTGGTGATTGGTGCTATTTCGGGATTTTATGGTAGATGGATTGATGACATACTGATGCGCCTTACAGAGGCATTCCAGATTCTACCTAACTTTTTACTATTATTAGTTGCTGTTGCGATATTTGGTTCAACAATTAATATTGTGGTGATAGCAATTGGTGTGGTTTCTTGGCCACCAGTTGCCAGATTAACTCGAGCCGAGTTTTTATCATTACGTAATCGTGAATTTGTACAGGCTGGAAAAACCATAGGCATGAACTCAACTAGACTGATGTTTAAAGAGATCTTACCTAATGCACTACCACCAGTAATTATGTATGCCAGTGTTATTTTATCAACCGCGATATTAATGGAAAGCGCGTTGGCCTTTTTGAGTCTTTCCGACCCCAATATCTCATCATGGGGGAATCTTGTTGGCAATGGACGGCTAGTATTACGCCAACAATGGTATGTTTCAGCTATTCCGGGCATCGCAATATTATTAACCGTATTATCAGCTTCATTAGTTGGTCAAGGAATAAACGATGCACTCAATCCGAGGTTAAAAAAACGATGAATCGAAAAAGACTATCTATTAAAAATTTAACTATAACTTTACCTCAGGGTTCCGATCGAAAATTTGCGGTTAATGATGTATCACTCGATCTCTACGTTAATGAGATCTTATGTGTTGTTGGTGAAAGTGGTTCGGGTAAATCTTTATTGTCTAATGCAATAATGGGATTACTACCTGATGGTGTTACTGCATCTCAAGGTGAGATCGATTTCAATGGTGACAACTTACTCACTTACAATGAGGAACAAATGCGTAAAATTCGTGGTGCGCATATTGGTATGGTTTTTCAAGATCCTATGACGGCATTAAATCCTTTAAAAACCATTGGCAACCAAATTGGTGAAATGTTCACAATACACACCAAGTTAAACAAACAAGAAATTAACCAAAAGGTTATTTCATTATTAACGGATGTACAAATGCCCAATCCTTTGTCGGTGGCTAAAGCTTATCCGCATCAACTTTCTGGCGGTCAACGTCAACGTGCCATGATTGCCATGGCGTTAGCATTAGAACCCGCTATTTTAATTGCTGATGAACCAACAACGGCTTTAGATGTGACAACTCAAGCTTGTATTTTAGCATTGATTCGCGAAATACAATCACGTAAAGGTACCTCGGTATTATTTATTACTCACGACTTTGGTGTGGTTGCCGATATTGCTACTCGCATTGCGGTAATGCAACAAGGAAAGCTAGTCGAGCAGGGTTTTGCTAATGAAGTATTAAACGCGCCAACACATCCTTATACCCAAGCATTAATAGCCGCAGTTCCTCCTCTTACTCCCGGTGATGTTCGTCGAATTAACAAAGAGATTATACTTGAAGTAAACAACCTATCAAAAACCTATCACAACCATAGTTTTTTTAAGCAAAATCGACGAACGACCTATGCAGTTGATAATGTGAGTTTCAAACTACATAGAGGTAGTACTTTAGGTATTGTGGGAGAGAGCGGTTCAGGCAAATCAACATTAGCCAGATGCATCATTAAATTATTAGAAATAGATAGCGGCCAAATCAACTTTGAAAATGTTGATATTACCAATTTAAAAGGGAAAAAACTTAAACACTATTCACGCCATATTCAGATGGTCTTTCAAGATCCTTATGCGTCATTAAACCCACGTCGAAAAGTCGGCGATCAAGTGACTATCGAACCAATACTCCATGGAACCACTAAATACGAAGCCATAAAGAAAGCAAAAGCGTTATTCAACATGGTGGGATTAGAAAGTGAGGCGTTAAATCGTTATCCTCATGAATTTTCAGGTGGACAAAGACAACGAATAGGTCTTGCTCGAGCATTAGCATTAGAGCCCAAAATATTAATTGCTGATGAGCCTGTATCTGCGCTTGATGTTTCAGTACAGGCTCAAGTTCTGGAATTATTAACTCAACTACGTAAACAGCTCGGTTTAACGGTGCTATTTATTACCCATGATCTGCGAGTTGCAGCACAAATTTGTGATCATATTATTGTAATGAAATCGGGCAAAATCGTTGAGCAAGGTATTGCCTCACAAATTTTTCTAAATCCGACTGTACTTTACACCAAAGATCTAATAGATGCGGTTCCTGGTAAAGGATGGAATCCACATCGATTAATCGACATGTCTCCCGCTATTCATATTTAAGGAGTGAATATAATGACAACACTTATTCCACAAATTGATCATGTTGTAATAACCGTATCCGATCAGCTCGATCAAGCAAATGCTCAATATCAAAAATTGGGGTTCACAACAACGCCTCGTGGACACCATTCACTCGGAACCAGTAACAATTTAGCAATATTTACCACTACCTATCTTGAGCTTTTGGGTTTCGAATCCAAAAATGCAGATAAAGTAGATAAAAGTTGGCGTTTTGCTGATGGACTAACTGGACTGGTGTTCAAAACCCAAAATGCCAATGAACTCTATCAACATCTAGTTAATAATGGTATAAAAGTTGAGGGTGAAGGTCCTCGATCCTTTTTTAGACCTGTTGAATTAAATGATGGTACAAAACCTGAAGCGCGTTTTAGAACCGTAAGATTAGATCCTTCCTATACACCAAATGGGCAGATCTTCTTTTGCGACCAGCTCACTCCAGAACTCGTTTGGCGAAAAGAGTGGCAAACACATCCAAATGGGGTAATCAATATTAATCAAGTCATAATTGAGGCTCAAAAACCCCATTCCTCAATTAAATTACTTGAAAACACCTTCCCATCGGCAAAAATTATCGATATTGACGGAGGAGTACGCCTAAAAGCTGATGACAAATATATTGATTATCTTACACCAAACGCAACAGAGAGTCTTTTTGGAGCTTCATTAAGTAAAGCTAATAATGACGATGATCGTAAAGTTGCTTTAGGATTGATAACAAAATCATTAACACAAACCCAGCAAGCACTTGAAAAAGGGAAAATTAAGTTCAATTTACAAAACGATAAGATTATTGTACCTGCCAGCGAAACATATGGTGTTGTTATGATTTTTAGTCAATTATAAATAAGGACTACCAGTATGAGTAAAATTTTATTTATTGGTAGTGGTCATATGTCTGAGGCGATTATTAGGGCACTAATAAAAAATAAAACGTATGAACCACAAAATATTTTAGTAAACGATATCGTTAAATCTCGTTTAGACTATCTACAATTAACTTACGGTGTTACACCTTCTGACAAAATCGTCAATGCAGATATTATTGTGTTAGGGGTTCGACCGCAAGATACATGGAGTGACATTATTCAACAATTAAAAGCGAATAAAACCATTATTATTTCAATCATTGCTGGTGTGACAATTGCCCAAATAAAACAATCATTAAAAATTGATGTTCCTGTTATTAGAACGATTCCCAATACTCTTACCGATACGGGGTTTGGTTATTCTGGTATTGCTACCGACGTTAATGATCAGACCGTTGCAAAACAGAAATCTGTCATACAATTCTTCAACAGCTTTGGTAAACTTGAATATATAGATGAATCACTACTTGATATTTTTACTGGTTATGCGGTTGCCGGGCCTAATTATATCTATTATTTTTATGAATCCTTAGTTGATGCTGGAGTTTTAGTTGGTTTGCCACGCGATATGGCAAAACGTATTGCAATTGAGAATTTACATGGTGCAGCCTCAATGCTTCAATTAAGTCAAAAACACCCAAGACAATTACTTGATATTAATAACTCACCAGGAGGTGTTGGAATACATAGTTTATATGAACTGAATAGTAGTGACTTCGCAGCTGGATTACAACGAAGTGTTAAAGCGGGAGTAATTCGAACCGTTGAACTGGGGAAAAAACAGTAAAAAAGTAAAATTGACTAAATACACTTATTTGAGGAACTTAAAAAAACCCCGTTCCTCAACTTTTTTATTGTCTATTGAATTTTACGAAATATCTTTTGCTAGGTATTTTTGGAGATTATTATTAATTAATAAAAATAGCCCAATTGATGCACCTAATAAAAATAATCCAATAACATAAATGGCAGGAGCCATTTTACTAACAAAATCACTAAAAAAGGATATTAATAATGGCGTTAAGCCCCCAGCGATGGCATAAGCCATATTAAATGAAAACGACACACCACTATAACGCACCTCAGTTGGGAACACTTTAACCATAAAATAAGCAAAAGAACCAACAATTCCAACACTAAAGCCCGCTAATGAATAAGTGACAAAAAGAAGATTCGAATTATCCAGTGATAGATAAAATATAGCAATCATGATAGCGGCAATGAAGCAACCAATAACCAGTACTTTGCCCATGGAAAACCTATCCATCATCATGCCGTAAAATGTGCAACTAACGATAAGTCCAATGATAGCTAATATATTGCCTTGCAAGGCTTCAATCGCTGAAAATCCAAATTGTTTTTGTAATAAAATTGGTGTCATCAACATTATCACCATAATACCGGCTGATAAAACCCAAGTTAGTAGCATTGATAAAATAGTTTGCGGTAAATATTGGGTTAGGACGGTGATCACTGGCAATTTTTTAGCTAATTCTTGGTTTTTACGTTTTTGAATATCCAGAAAAATCGGCGTTTCTTTTAACCAACGACGAAGGTACATGGCAATTAAACCAAAAATACCACCAATAATAAATGGAACTCGCCAGCCCCACTCATTCATTTGCTCTACCGAGACACTTTTGCTCATTATTGTCGACACTAGCGAACCTAATAAAATACCTAAACTTAAACCACTGGTTAAAATCCCACAAGCTAAACCAATTTTATTTTTTGGCACATGTTCAGCAACAAATGTCCATGCTCCAGGTACTTCACCGCCAACGGCAAGCCCTTGGCATAAGCGCATCATTAACAGTAATAATGGCGCAAAAATACCGATATTGATATAAGTCGGTAAACAACCAATAAATAATGTTGGTAAAGCCATCAACAAAATACTAAGTGTAAACATCCTTTTGCGGCCAAATATATCACCAAAATGAGCCATCACAATACCACCAAAAGGGCGA
>CAMLIK010000049.1 GCA_946480175.1 uncultured Gilliamella sp. | reverse complement strand
AACTTGATGAAGCATTACGTCATGAAGTTACGCCAAAAAATATTCTTATGATCGGACCAACAGGGGTTGGTAAGACTGAAATCGCAAGACGATTAGCCAAATTGGCTCACGCTCCATTTATTAAAGTCGAAGCGACAAAATTTACTGAAGTTGGTTATGTAGGTAAAGAAGTTGATTCTATCATTCGAGATCTTACCGACTCTGCGGTTAAGATGATTCGCCAAGAAGCGATGGAAAAAAATCGTAATAGAGCGGAAGAATTAGCTGAAGAACGTATTTTAGATGTGCTTGTTCCTCCTGCAAAAGATGGTTGGGGGCAAGTTGAAAACAATAATGATTCAACTGCTAGACAAGCATTTAGAAAAAAATTACGTGAAGGTGCACTTGACGATAAAGAAATTGAAATTGAAATAGCTGGCGTGAATATCGGTGTTGAAATTATGGCTCCACCGGGTATGGAAGAGATGACCAACCAATTACAGTCGATGTTTCAAAATTTAGGTGGTCAAAAAACTAAAGCACGTAAAATGAAGATCAAAGATGCCTTTAAACAGCTAATTGAAGAAGAAGCGGCTAAATTGGTTAATCCTGATGATCTTAAACACGAAGCCATCGAAGCGGTTGAACAAAATGGTATTGTGTTTATCGATGAGATAGACAAAGTGTGTAAACGTGGTAACTCATCTGGCCCCGATGTTTCACGTGAAGGTGTTCAGCGTGATTTATTACCACTTGTTGAAGGTTGTACCGTCTCAACTAAACATGGTTCAGTAAAAACTGATCATATCTTGTTTATTGCATCAGGTGCATTCCAAACCGCTAATCCATCAGATTTGATTCCTGAGTTGCAAGGACGTTTACCAATTCGAGTTGAATTACAAGCGTTAACTAGCGAAGATTTTGAACGAATTTTAACGGAACCTAATGCGTCATTAACCGTGCAATATAAAGCGTTAATGGCAACAGAAGGGGTTAATATCGACTTTACACCTGATGGAATTCGTAAAATTGCTGAATCAGCTTGGCAAGTTAATGAACAAAATGAGAATATTGGTGCTCGTCGTTTGCATACTGTACTTGAACGTTTAATGGAAGATGTCTCTTTCGAGGCTAGTGAATTAGGTGGTCAAACTATTACAATTGATGCTAAATACGTTAGCGATCATCTCGATAAACTTGTTGCAGATGAAGATTTGAGCAAGTTCATTTTATAATCAAATATACTATTTAAATAAAAAGGTGAGTTATTTAACTCACCTTTTTTATATCAATGAATTATTTTATTCGTGACTATTTTTTAAGAAATCCACCTAAAATATCAGCAGCTTTATGTTTAAGCTTTGATTTATCTTTATCTTTATCTTTATCTTTATCTTTATCTTTATCTTTGGAATCATGATCTTCAAATTTATCACGTAGTTTGTCTAAACGCTGTTGTATTTTATCACTAAATACATCAGAAATTATTTTAGCGATATCTAATTGATAATGTAAATTAGAAAATTGACCATATATGCGTAATGGTATGGTAACTTTTTGTAATTTCGCAATAGTTTCACTTTTACTATTCCAACCACCCAGTATTTTTATGTTTAAATTAACATCTAAATCGCGGCCAACCATCCCCACTCTTCCTGAACTATCTATAACATCTAAGGTTTCAGAATTTGCATTAAGTGAGTTAAGTTGAATATTACCTTGGTTTAAATAAGCATTGGTCGTAATCTTATGAAACTCAGTATATTTTTTATGATTTTCAGAACTTGCATCTTTATCGCCATACTTAGCTGCAGCATTTTCGATAATACTTTGGATGTTGATATTATTTAATTTCGCATTGGTAATGATGATATTTGCATTACCTTTTATGTTTTCTAATAATTTAGCTGTTGATAACGTATTGGTTTCTAATACTCCAGAAGCATTGAATATTCCATCAAGATCATAAGCCATATCCATTTGGGTGAAAAATGAATTCAAATTGATATTGCTTACTTTGGTGTTTAGCTTAACTTGAGGCGCTTTTTGTTTACCATTTGCGGTACCTGTTGCTGTTATCTGTCCATTAGCAAAATTAAAACTAAGGTCTTTTAAAGTTGCAATGCCATCTTGGTTATCAACATCAATATTTAGATTACCAAGTGTGATTTTATCTGCTTTAACTTCTTTAATATTTATTTTTGCTTTTCCATCAAATGAATTAAGAGCACTTAATTCATTATTATTTGGTGCAACATTAGAAACAACCGGTGGAGTTTGTTGCGTGCTTGTGTTTTTATTTGATTTTTCATTTTTTTGAAGGAAAGGCGTTAAATCAAATTTATTCGAATCTAATTGCAAATTGACTGTAGGTTTGTTATCAAAGCGGGCATTAATTTTACTGGTAAAATCGTTATTATTAATTGAAAAAACCAAATTTTGACTATTTAACTCCATTGGTGTTTTTTGGTAATTAAATACACCAGTTGCACTACCTTTTATCTCTTTTTTTACATTAGCTATGCCGTTATAGGTGTAATCTAATTTTTTTAGATCAATCGTTGCTTTTTCAGGAAATTGCGTTAAATCGATATTGGCATTTAATGAGTAAAATAGGTCTTGTTGGTTTTTATTGATGTCTCCGTTTAATTCAATAGAAAGGTTTTTATCGTTATTTTTTTCTAATAACAGATTAATATTTCTGAAATTTATCAAATCATGATTATGCTGAAATGCGATAGTACTGTCAGCTATTTCAAATTTATTTAAACTGAATTTCCAATTAGATGGATTTTTTTTATCTTCCGTTGGTTTTTGCTCAGAAGTGTCTGTTATTGCATGAGAATTATTTTTAGCATTTTCACCTTTACTTTCATCAGTAATGCTAATTATTGCTGATTTAATAAACACATTTTTAATGGCTAAATTTTTTGAAAATAGAGGCAGAAGCTCAACATCAAGCCTCATGTTGTCAGCAGTTAATAAAGGGGTTGTTGCACCTGTATCCGTTAATTTAACTGAATCAGTTAATATACTAACTTGAGGCCAAATATGCCAACGCAGATCGCCCTCTATAGTTAGCTCGTAACCTGTTTTGTCTTTTATTGTTTGTGAGATGTAACTGCGAAAATTATTAGGATCAACAAATACAATAAGTGAAACGATACTGATGACAATGACCAAAATTAAGATAAATAGAACAACCAATATTTTTTTTATCATATTAATGTCCTGTATTAAGGTTATGAACTAGTCTTTATCAATACGACTGGCGACAGCGCCATGTTGGTCTTTATACTTTGCATCTTGTCTTCTGTTATATGGTCTAGCTGCTGGGCCACTAAGTGTTTCAAAACTTAGTGCTCCAATGGTCATGCCAGGTCTAAGTGCTACTGGTATTTTTCCTGAATTGAAAAACTCTAAAACAATTTGTCCGTGCCAGCCTGGATCGATACGATGAGCAGTAACATGTACCATAAGTCCTAAGCGAGCTAATGATGAGCGGCCATCTAACCAACCGACCAAATCATCAGGGATAGTAACCGATTCAAGTGTTACCGCTAAAGCAAGTTCGCCAGGATGCAAATAAAAAGCATCACCCTCAGCTAATATCATCTCTTCACTCATAACGCGCTCAAGAACGGCTGCAACTTCTTCTTTTGGTCCACTTAAATCAATATAAGGAGTAGTATGCTCTCTAAAAGTACGAAATTGATTACCTAATCGAACATCAACTGTTGCTCCATTGATACAACTTAATGCAGGTTGTGGCGTGATTTTTAATTTACCACTATTTAAATATGCTTCAATATCACGATCACATAATCTCATAAGTTATCCTTCGTTCCGCTTTTTATCTTATTCTAACAGGTTCTTTTGTTGGCGTCGATGCTGGTAGATTAAGGTTTGATCACCCAAGCTCGACCATAGTGATTGTAATAACCCGCTTGTTTACCGGCTTTGTCGCCAATACCCAAATAAAGGTCAAAGTGATGGCCTCTAATTGCCCCGCCAACATCAAGTGCAACCATTAATCTCACTTCTCGTCTACCACGATATTGACCATCTTTATCAAGAAGTGGTACATCAACTAATATAACCGATCCGGTCGGAATTAATGACTTATCTGATGCAACTGATGCATTGGCTATTAATGGTACCGCCGCAGCGCCTTTTACTTCGGCATTGTATTGCGGTTTGAAAAACACAAATGATCGGTTTTGAATTAGTAGTTCTTTAACCTTATTTTCGCTTTTATTTTTAGCCCAATTTCTTATGGCTTGAATGGACATATCTTCCTTGTTTATTTCACCTTGTTCAACTAATAGACGCCCGATGCTGGAGTAACCATGACCATTTTTACCACCATAACAGAAAAAAACTAACGGATTGCCATCTTCAAAATCAATATAAGCACTACCTTGAACTTCCATGATAAAGTTATCCATTAATGAATTACTATAAGCGATTTCTAATCCTTTTCCTGCTAATGCACCGTTATAGATCTGTTCACGATTTGGCATACGACCTTTAGATTGGGTTGGCATTTTATAAATTGGATATTTAAATTTACCAGTTGGCCGGTGCCTTGCTTTAATGACAGGGGTGTAATAACCGGTTAAATGTACATTGCCATATCCATCTTTACCTGCCATTTCATAGCTTTTTAGTCCCACTTTGTGAAATTCTGCCGAGCTTAATGAACGATTAATCCAAGCGTCAACCGCTTTATAAATATGTTCATTTTTACGATACAAAGAAGGGGATGTGGTTTTTAATTTTTCAATCTGAACCGTATAATCTGAAATATTTACAGGAACAGTTAAACTTGGACGACTAATATTAAGGTCATACGGTAGTTTGCCATCTTTAAATTGTTTACTTTGTGAATTTGAATCATTCTGGCAGCCGGTAAGGAGTGACAGAATAAATGCAAATGATAATAGATAAATACGAATTTGAAGTTTGTTTTCTTTCATAATTTATTGTAATTAGTTAGGTAATATGATTGGTTATGCTACACAATTCTATTATAAGAAACTACCAATAATTATTATATTGTCATAAAAAGTTTTCATGCAATTGAGCTTGCGATTTAAGACTATAGACTTTATAGTCCTTCATTCCTTATAAAAAATCGAAAATTGTAAAAACGACAGGTAATCGACACGATGAACAGTACGTCTTCAAATAGTGATCTTAAGCGAAATCTCTCCAGTAGACATATTCAATTAATAGCAATTAGTGGTGCTATTGGTACGGGGTTATTTATGGGCTCAGGTAAGACAATCAGTCTTGCTGGACCATCTATTCTTTTTGTGTACATGATTATTGGGTTTATTTTATTTTTTGTTATGCGAGCGATGGGCGAAATTTTATTGTCCAACTTGAATTATAAATCCTTCAGTGATTTTGCTAATGATTTATTAGGTCCTTGGGCAGGTTTTTTTACAGGTTGGACCTATTGGTTTTGTTGGGTTATTACAGGAATAGCTGATGTTGTGGCTATCGCCGGATATGCACAGCACTGGTTTCCTGAGTTGCAAGCGTGGATCCCGATGTTGCTTACGGTTATCGTTCTATTAACCTTGAATTTGTTGACGGTAAAAATGTTTGGTGAAACCGAGTTTTGGTTCTCGATGATTAAAATTGTCGCTATTTTAGCTTTAATTGCTATTGGCCTTGTTTTAGTTGTTACCGCCTATCATTCGGAACAAACCAATACTACGGCTGCTTTTTCTAATCTTTGGCAATATGGCGGTTTCTTCCCTCATGGTACTATGGGCTTTTTTGCAGGCTTCCAAATCGCAATTTTTGCCTTTGTTGGAATTGAGCTTGTTGGTACGACCGCTGCTGAAACATTAGATCCAAACAAAAATTTACCGCGGGCAATCAATTCAGTACCAGCACGGATTATCTTTTTCTATGTTTTTGCCTTGATTATTATCATGAGCGTAACACCATGGCAGTTTATTTCACCAACTAAAAGTCCATTTGTTGAACTCTTTACACTAATTGGTTTACCTGCTGCTGCAAGTATAATCAATTTTGTGGTATTGACGTCGGCCGCTTCTTCAGCAAATAGTGGTATTTATTCAACCAGTAGAATGTTGTTTGGTCTTGCTAAAAAACAAGATGCACCTGAACCATTTGGTAAATTATCAAGACGCTCCGTTCCTGCTAATGGCTTATTATTTTCGTGTACTTGCCTATTTGGTGGAGTAGTACTGATTTATTTAGTGCCTAATGTAATGGAAGCATTTACTATTGTTACGACTATTTCGGCTATTTTATTTATGTTTATTTGGTCGATGATATTGATTTCTTACATCGCTTATCGTCGTAAAAAAGTTAAATTACATCAAGATTCGCAATTCAAAATGCCAGGTGGAGTTTTTATGTGTTATGTTTGTCTAGCTTTTTTTGCTTTTGTAATTGTACTATTAACGTTTGAAACCGATACATGCCAAGCGTTGATTGCAACGCCGCTATGGTTTGTTATTTTAGGTATTAGTTATTATATTCGTGCCTCAAAACGCTAATAACATCCATATTCAATCGGCAGGAGGATTTCCTGCCGGTTATCAACTCAAATATTTTTTCCCTGATATTTTATTTGACCAAATAAAACTCGCTACAATCCCCAAAGATAAAATGCCTAACACTACATAAAGGCTAACTGTTGGGCTAACACCATAACCAAATAGATGATAACTAGCATTCAAGGCCAATTTTGCTGCGATAAAAAGTAAGCTAATGACAGCTTTATTTAAGTGAACAAGATATTGTTGCATCGCTTCTAAAACAAAATACATGGTTCGTAGTCCCAAAATAGCAAAAATCATGGCACTATTGACAATCAATGGTTCTTGGCTAACGGCAATGACTGCAGGAACAGAATCAAAGGCAAACATCACTCAATACAATCACCATAGCACATAAAAATAGAGGCGTTGCATATCAGACACTTTTAGGCATTTTTATTAATCAGATCACTATTTTCTGGCTTAGCTAACTCAACGTTTAGTTGTGTTTGGGTTAATAAGAAGTGACGACCGACTATTTTAGAGTAAGAAGGGAAAATACGTTTGGCGAGACGATAAGCAAAATGTTCTGAATAATCTTTAATCTTTTCATCATAATCTTGATTTTTCAGCATCATAAATCCAGTTAAGGCAACTACAACGGAAAAAATCAGTTCCATCCAAGGTCCTAATGATAATAAAGTTGTACCTATTACAACAAAAATAGCGCGGAAAATAATTGCACCAATCACGCCCCAATAAAATAGGTGATGCCGATAATTGTTGGGAATGGCAAACCAAGAAAACAGTGCTATAATGGCAAATAAATTATCTACAGGCAGTACTTTTTCAAGTACATAATCTGTGATAAATAAACTCGCTCTTTCACCGCCATAATGAATATAGAGATAAAGTGCAGAACCCAAAGCAACAATAATCCAAAATAATGTCTATATTATTGCGCTACTTAAACTAATGGGCTTATCGTCATGATGAGCGTATAAATCAATTATAATTACAGCTAAAGCCAGAATGATGAATCATAGCTTTGTTACCTATATTTAGTTATTTCTAGGAATAAATTAAAAAATATTACAATTAATAACAGACTGAACATAATTTTAAAAGTGGTTGAGTATATATTGATAGGCTTATCAAAAAAAGATATATTTGTTACCTTTATTTCACTAATATTATTTAATAATCATTTGAGCATATATTCATGACAAATATAAGGGTGTCTTTTTTATTCATTACTGCTTTTTTTTCAAGTTTATTGCAAGCACAATCAGTTGAACCATATATTTCATCTTTACCTAAGGGTAGTGATTTATCAATTTTGGTGCAAACTGTTGATGGCAATCCTAAAACATTAGCCAAATATAAAAGCGATCAATTTAAACAACCAGCCAGCACGCAAAAAGTAATCACCGCATTAGCTGCACAGCTTGGACTGGGTAGTGATTTTCAGTTTGTTACTGGCATGTACGCTAATGGTTCAGTTAGTAACAAACAACTCAATGGCGATCTTGTTATTAAATTGAGCGGTGATCCTACTTTCAGCCGTGACAGATTAAAAAATATGGTTAGCGCCCTTCGGCAAAAAGGGGTAGAAAAGATTTCTGGTAATGTTATTTTAGACACTTCTATTTTTGCTAGTCATGATAAAGCAGAAGGATGGTCGTGGAATAATTTGACGGCTTGTTATAATGCGCCGGCATCGGCCGCGACAATCGATGATAACTGTTTTTACGCAACAATCTCACCTGGTAAGGTAGGGGGTAAAGCCTCTATATCGGTTTCATCTAATATTCCTGTTATGGTTTCAGGCGATGTCAGAACTATTTCAGCGAGTAGTAAAGATGCAAATGACAAATATTGTGAGCTTGATGTTAGTGCTGATAAAAATCGCTACTATTTATCTGGATGTATTGCCTCTAACGCTGGCAAAATGCCATTAAAGTTTGCGGTGATGGATCCAACTGCGTACTTCTCAACCGCTTTAAAAAATGAACTCAAACAGCAAAAAGTAACTTATGGTGGACGGATTTTTGAAAGAAAACAAAAATCAACAGGTTCATTAACCTTACTTACCTCAAGTCAATCAGCACCGCTTTCTGAGTTATTAACAGTTATGCTTAAAAAATCAAATAACCTGTATGCAGATACCATTTTTAGAACATTAGGTGCCCGTTATTATAGTACTTCAGGTACATGGCGTAATGGTGGTGATGCGGTTAAACAAATTCTCCGTAAAAAAGCCAATATTGACTTAGAAAATTTAGTGATTGCTGATGGTTCGGGTTTATCGCGTCTTAACCTAGTTAGTGCCAACAAACTAATGGAAATATTGCAATATATTTCAGCGCATAATAACCAACTTGCTTTCATTGAAAAATTACCGATTGCCGGTGTAGATGGTACGTTGCAAAATCGTAAAAGCTTTAGTCAAGCCCCTTTTAAAGAAGCAGTTAAAGCAAAAACTGGCTATATTCAAGGTAGCTACAATTTAGCTGGATTTATTCAAAAATCAGACGGACGTTATGTTGCCTTTGTACAATTATTATCAGGATACCGAGCTGATAGTACAGGCGAGCCTAAAAATGGGGCAATTATGAAGTTCGAATCTGAATTTTATAAGAATTTTATTAATTAGATTTTGCTAATTAATCCGTTGAGATTTTAGGGCGATGTTATTTATTATCATCGCCCTTAATTTTACGTTAGAAATTTTCAGCTAAAAAACCACCACTTTGATGCTTCCAAAGTTGAGCATAAAGCCCATCTTTACTAAGCAACTCTTGGTGAGTTCCTTGTTCAATAATTTTTCCTTGGTCTAACACAATTAATCTATCCATTGCTGCAATCGTCGATAATCGATGGGCGATAGCAATAACGGTTTTACCTTCCATTAAGGTATACAAGCTTTCTTGGATGGCCTGCTCTATTTCAGAATCAAGCGCGCTCGTCGCTTCATCTAATAACAGAATTGGGGCATTTTTTAGAATGACCCGAGCAATGGCAATACGTTGACGTTGTCCACCTGATAATTTTACCCCACGCTCACCAACAAAAGCATCATAGCCAGTTCTTCCATTTGCATCGACTAGGGTTTCAATAAAATTATCGGCATGGGCTTTTTTAGCGGCGATTATCATCTCTTGTTCAGTGGCATGATTGTTACCGTATAAAAGGTTATCTTTTACTGAACGGTGTAATAATGAGGTATCTTGGGTTACCATACCAATTTGAGCACGTAAGCTCTCTTGATTGACTTTGGTAATATCTTGACCATCAATAATAATCTGTCCATTTTGTAAATCATAAAAACGTAATAATAGATTGATTAAAGTTGATTTTCCTGCGCCAGATCTGCCGACTAAACCAATCTTTTCACCCGGTTTAATGGTCAAATTTAAGTTATCAATAATGGCATTTTTTAATTGCGCATCATAACTGAAATTTATCTGTTTAAACTCGATTTTGCCGTCGGTCACTTTAAGTGCTGGTGCATCAGGTTTATCAACCACGGTTTTAGCGACACAGAAGGTGTTAATACCATCTTTAACCACACCAATATTTTCAAATAGCGCTGCCATTTCCCACATAATCCAGTGTGAAAAACCATTTAATCTAAGCGCAACAGCGGTTGTGGTGGCAATAGCTCCAACACCAATTAAATTATTAGTCCATAACCATAACGATAAACCTGTTGTTCCAAGTACCAGAAAAATAGACAGTAAGTGATTAACAATTTCAAAGCTACTGACTAAACGCATTTGCTTATTAACGGTAACCAAAAATTCATCCATCGATTCTTGTGCATATTTTGCTTCATTACCCGCATGAGAAAACAGTTTGACTGTCATGATATTTGTGTAAGCATCAGTTACTCGGCCTGTCATGGTTGAACGCGCATCAGCTTGCATACTTGCCACTTTACTTAATCGTGGAATAAAGTAATACATTGCAATACCATAAACAAAACACCAGATCATAAACGGAACTAAAAGCCGAAGATCTAACTGACCAATGATCGTAGCCATAGTGATAAACGAAATCAAAACATAGATAAAAATATCAGCAACTAAAAAGCAGGTATCTCTGATAGCAAGTGCAGTTTGCATGACTTTTGCCGATATTCTGCCGGCGAACTCATCTTGAAAAAAGCGCATGCTCTGATTTAGCACTAATCGATGCAGATTCCAACGCAGTCGCATTGGGAAGTTTCCGGCCAAACATTGATGTTTAATGATGGTTTGAAGCGCAATAATAATCGTACTAGCTAATATAATAACCGTAAATGCGATTAAGGTTGATTTTTCCTGTTGCCAAAATTGATTTGGTGAAACAGCCGCCAGCCAATCAACAACTTTACCCAGTGCTGCATATAAAAAGGCTTCAAAAGCACCAGCTAATGAGCTTAGTATGATTAATAATAGTAAGAAAGAGCGTGTGCCTTTCGTAGATTGCCAAATAAAGCTAAAAAAGCCTTTGGCCATTGGTTGTGGTTCATCTTTTGGATAAGGTGATACCAATTTTTCAAAAAATCGATACATAATAAACCTATTAGTTATAAGGTTACTCATTGATTTATCAATGATATAAAAAAGTGAGTGTTATAAACGCTGAGTGCTATAAGCAAAATATGATATTTTTAAATTAAAAAAGACATCACTTCAATACCTATTAAACCAACATTGTGAAAAGTTAAAAAAGTTGAGGAAAGGGGTTTTTGAGCTTCCCTCAAGACAAATTATATATTCAATAGTATTTAATTACTAATAATTGTGTTAAAAAACGTCTTTGATAATTTGTACTACTCGCCCAACAATATTATATTTTTCAAAATGGGCTTTAGGGACTTCAATTGTTGGGTATTGCTCATTATTACAGATCAAAATCCAATTCCCCAGTGATAGGCGTATTTTTCTTAATAGCGTAGAATTTTCGTATTCTAATAGGTAAATTGCACCATCAATTATTTCTTTTGTATCAGTGTTAATAATTAATCCATTGTTATTTTCGATATCCGGTGCCATTAAATCACCTTTCGCCCAATAGATAATGAGTTTTTTAATATCTAGACCACGATGAGAAGCCCAACCTTCAACAATAGGGTAATTCATGACTGGTGGTGTTTCACGTACATAACGTTGATTTTGTGCTTCTTCCTTAGTTGGTAATTGTTTTTTATAAACCGGAATACGATAGATATTTTCATTATAAACTTCATTATTATCATCGTCTTTAGGATCTAACACTTCTAATTTATAACCAGTTGCTAGCCAATTGAATGACACATTGCATTTTTCGGCAATCACTTCTAATCGTGTTAGTGAAGGATAGGTTTTTCCCGATAAATAATCTCGAATTACCGTTTCAGACATATCACATTTTTTTGCAAAGGCTGAAACCGATAAGCCTTGCATTGACGTATGTAGCCTATCTTTAAAAGTTTTGACATTTTTATTTTTAATCATATTCATTTATGTCTCGTTTTTATTTTTTCATCCGTTTGATAATTATAGTGTATTTTTTATGAGTTTTATATATGAGTTTAAATGAATATTCCTAATTTTATTAACTTTTAATATGATTTTTTGCTAAAAATCGTTTTATTACAAGAAAAAATATTCTGTTTTCGTGTAAAAACAAAAACAAATGAGGGTTGTTAATAAAAATAATTGCTGTTTTTTCTGTTTTGTTTTCTGTTTTTTTCTGCGAAAATTGCGAGTAAATTTATAAATTATAAGTTTTTTTTAATGTTAGTTTGATATTAATTAAATATCAATTATTCCATTTTGTGCACATATATTATATTTAATATATTGATTTATATTAGTTAATAGATATTTTTAGTTAATTTTTCTATATTTGCTAAAATACAAATAAAAACGTTGACTAAAACGAAAAAAAGTGGATAATAAGCAGCGTAAGGATTTTTCATTGTTTTCTTTCCTTATATTCCTTATATTTCATGTTGGCCCGTATATTTTATGCGGGTCTTTTTTTATCTAAAATTAACTTGTCATGAAATCCCACCATAAAAAGGGTATAATCAATCCCATTATTTAATAATCTATCTGTTCAATTAACTTGTTCAAATAGCGTTACATCATTAAATGAGGTTTTAATTATGTCATTTAGCATTCCACATCTTTTAGTTTTTCTTGCCGTAGTGGTTCTCATTTTCGGAACAAAAAAATTACGTAATCTAGGTTCCGATCTTGGTTCAGCGCTTAAAGGTTTTAAAAAAGCGATGAATGATGATGAAGTTGAAAATGATAATAAGCTTGATAAGCAATAATCCTATTTATTAATATGAAAACGCAATTTGATGTCGCTATTGTTGGGGGCGGATTAGTTGGTCTAGCAACCGCATGTGCGCTTAGTCAAAACAATTTAACAGTAGCAATTGTAGATACTAAGGTTAATGATTACCAAAATTTTGCTTTTGACAAAATAGCAATAAGAGCTTCTGCGATTAATTGTGCAAGTCAGCAATATTTTTCTCAAATTGGTATTTGGAACGATTTGTACGCCAGCAAACGCGTTCGCGCATTTAGTGAGATCGATGTTTGGGAAAAAAACGGTTTAGCTCATCTTACCGCACATGCAAAAGATTATGGTTATCCAAATCTTGGTTATATTATCGAAAATAATCTCATCTCTTACTATCTTTATCAACATGCCCAAACAAATCCTAATATCACTATTTTCAACTTAGCCGCTATAGATAATAATTGTAATCAAGATGATGCCTTTTTAACTTTAGCGGATAATACTCGGTTACAAGTCAAACTGATCATTGGAGCTGATGGTGCCCACTCTTGGCTGCGTAGGCATGAAAAAATTTCTCTACTTGAACGTAATTACCTTCATCATGCGGTGATTACTACAGTTGAAACACAATATCCTCATGGGGCCTGTGCCAGACAGATTTTTTACCCCAACGGCATTGTTGCGTTTTTACCACTTTGGCAAACCAATAAAAGTTGTTTGGTCTGGTCGACTAAACCAGAACAAGCTGCAATTTTAACCTCGTTGACTGAATCTGAATTTTGCCAAGAATTGTTTAAATTAACGGGTGATAAGGTGGGGCAATGTAAATTAGTTAATCCAAGAATGGTGTTTCCATTAAAAGCGCGGTTTGCCAAACAATTTATCAAACATCGATTAGCACTAATTGGTGATGCTGCTCATACTATTCATCCATTAGCTGGACAAGGTGTTAATTTAGGTTTTCAAGATTCTGCATTGTTGGTAGTAACAATTAAAAATGTGATTGATAAACAGAAAGATATCGGTTTGGTTGAAAATTTGAAATCATTTCAATTTACTCGTCGTAAAGATGCTTTAGTCATGTTGACTGCAATGCGGACTATCCAAGATATGTTTAATGGTGATAACGCCCTTAAAAAGATGGTAAGAACGGTTGGCATGAATACTATTAATAACTTTTCACCATTAAAGAAACACTTAATCAAATACGCCATGCAGATTTAATTTGTGGATTAATCCTGTAGCTTTCGCTACAGGTTAATTATTTAATCATTAACTTATTTAAACGCGACTTGATAAGATGTAGGTATATATGGAGATGATGGGATTCGTAATGGCCAATAAGGATCTTCCAATAAACCACGACCAATCGCGACTAAATCGGCATCACCTGTGCTTAGTACATAATCAGCAACATAAGGATCTTCTAGCATACCAACGGCGATGATCGGCAAATTAGTAACTTGTCTAATTGCTCGTGCTAAATAAACTTGGTACCCAGCATGGAATTGTGGCGAATGGTTTGGATCTAACAAACCATCACCACCGCCACTGACATCTAAAATATCGGCACCAGCTTGCGCAAAACGTTTGGCAATTTGGCAGCCATAATTAACATCATAACCATTAGCGCCATATTCTTGGGCGGAAAAACGAACAATCAGTGGCATATCATTTGGCATAACTGATTTTACTGTCTTGATCACCTGTTCACCAAATAATAATTTATCCTGGCCATATTCGTCGGTTCTTAAATTAGTTTTTGGTGAACTAAATTGATGGATTAAATAACCATGTGCGCCATGGATTTCAATTGCATCAAAGCCTGCTTCTACTGCCCGTTTAGTTGATTGTCTGAATTTTTCGATAATATTAGCAATTTCATCTTTGGTTAGTTCTCTTGGCGTTTGGTATTGCCATTTTGGATTAGCTTCGACGTTGCCATCATAACGAATAGCGGA
>CAMLIK010000048.1 GCA_946480175.1 uncultured Gilliamella sp. | reverse complement strand
GGAAATTTTTCTCATAATCTGATGGACTAAATGACTGCGGAAGAAACCCATCAAACATGTCCCACATTGAAGAAGGACCGGCAAAATCTTCATCACGTTCAGGGTGAACTTTAGCAAAACAAATCACTGGTGAGGATATCTTAGGACTAATATAATAAGTGACATGACCCGGTCTAAAACGACTTAAATTAGGCACACCATAAAATGTTGTTAAATCGCCTCCAGTAGAAGCTGATAAGGTTAATTCATAAGGCGCTTTACAGATGTTAAGTACTTCATTACGCCCAACAAATTGTTCATTTTTATCAACGATGGATAAGTGCAAATTGCCTGAAGATCTGATTCGATCAGGATCTTGTCCATCACCATCACCATCATCATCATTCCAATAATGATAAGGTGCACGAACAAGATAATCTAATAAGATATCATCAGTATCAATTGGCATCAACATACCAATATCGGCAAAACTCTGACCCACATTTGGTAAAATGATCGGATTTGTCTCACTTGAAGTATTTGTTGCGGAAGTATATTTATCCCCATTAGATAAAGTTATCACGAGTAAATCGTCACCATCTGTTATACGGGTGCGACCTCCATCGAAGGTAAAATAGGGCGCATTACCATTGATAACATTCACCGTTTTTGATGTTAATGCATGGCTGGAAAAAGGAATTATCAAAAAAGCCGTTAACACTAACATGATGATCTGTCGAGATAAAGAGGATCGATACAAGGATTGCGATAAGATTCGCGGAATTTCACGCAATCTCGATAAAAAACAAACGTTCGTGAAAAATGAACGGTAAGCACTTAATTTTGGCGAAGCTAAATTATAGGTTAGCCAAATTTCTTGTTTAAAATTACAATACATTTTGACTACCTTGTCAGTTAAATTTTTGATTTATTTGATTTTTATATTAACTGTTTAGCCGTTATTTATATACACTAAACAGCGCAAAAGTATAATGACTGAAAAAACACGATGCAACACTTTTTTCACGGTTAATTGTTAACTTTTGTTAAGGAATACTGATAGTATGGAAAACAGGATCGGTTATTTGTTGTTTATAAAAAAATGACACCTTTACCTTACCTATTAAAAATCACCATTTTCAACGTTAGAAATTTAGAGATTAGACTTTTATTTTGACAATTTTGTGATCGTTTTTAGAAGAGATTTTGCACTTCAAAAACCTCGTTCCTCAACTTTTTTAAGTCAATATTCTAGCTTTTAATTCCCAATAAATTTGTTATTCTCTTGTTTTCAGTAAGTTGTTTTGGTGCTGCGTTAAAGATGATGTTGCCATTTTCGATAACAAGGCAACGTGAGAAATGGTTGAGTGAGTTATCTAAGTAGTGCGATACCATCATTAGCGTGAGATTAAATTCAGTACAGATTTGGTTGACAAGTGCTAGCATTTCAAAACGTAATGCTTGATCTAGCGCGGAAAAAGGCTCGTCTAATAATAATATTGGGCGATGTTGTATAAGGCAGCGTGCTAATGCCACTCGTTGGCGTTGCCCGCCTGATAGTTGTTCGGGATAGCGCTGGTTAAAGCCTTCAAGCCCAACACGAACAAGCATGTCACCAATGGTGGTTTGTTCGGTTTGACTGAGTTTTAATGCAGGTTTTATGCCTAAGGCAATATTTTGTTCAACCGTGAGATGGCTAAAAAGGTTGTTGTGTTGAAATAGCATTGATACTGGGCGTTTGCCTGGTAAGGTTGTGGTGGCGTTTTGATGATTTAAGATGATTTGTCCTGAGTTAGGAAAGATAAATCCTGCAATTAAGCTCAGTAAAGTGCTTTTGCCTGCACCACTTGGACCAACAATAATAACCCGCTCTTTAGCGGCAATATTTAACGCAAAGTGCATATTGAAGTTGTCATATTGATATTCAATTTTTTGAAGTTCGATCATAATCCATCACAACCAATAAACTAAAGGATAAAAGTAATAAAATCGCAGCTGTCACTACGCTTTCTTGATAATGATAATGCGATATCTGTTGATATAAATAATAAGGTAAGGTGATAACTGATTGCCCACCAAATAATGCTATTACCCCAAAATCACCCAATGATAATATGGCGGCAAAAGCAAAACTCATTAACATAAGGCTCTTTAACCCCTTGAAATCAACCAAATAAAAATGCGTTAACCCATTTATATTGAGAGATTGGCTTAGTTGCCAATAGCGCGCTGTGATGTCATACATTGGCATGGCTAGATTTTTGAGGATGAAAGGCAATGCCATTAATCCATTGCATAACATGATTAATAAACAGATGAAAGCCATATTGTTACTATAACCAAAAAGTAATAGAAATAATCCTGACGCCAATACCATGCTCGGTATAGCCAAGATAAGTGAAGCAATTAGCATAAGTCGATTACTTAATTGTCGTTGTCGATTTATTAGTAGTCGACTATTTGTCCATAGCAATAATAAGCCTAGTAACATGGCAATCATAGCTGAACCAGTGGCAATAATGATTGAAGAAAGTAAGGCTTGTTGCAACATTGATGTTAGCAATGAAATTCTAAAAAAATAGATGCCTTGAAAGAGTATACAAAACAGCGGTAAGAGTATAAATAACTCCCCTATTACGATAATTATTACACTAATAACTTTTAGCCAATTTACTGTCGGTAATCGATAGTTGGCGTGACTAAATTTGACACTGAGCGTGCTTTGCGTTTTGTTTATTTTTTGCATTAAACCGATAAAAGTCACACAGCAAACCAACTGTAAACACGCAAGTAATGCTGCTTGAAGAAGATCAAAATCCCGCACAGCTTGATATATTGCAACTTCAAGCGTGGTATATTTTGGACCACCACCGAGAGCAAGCACAATGGCAAAACTCGAAAAACAGAGCATAAAAATAAGTGCAGTCATGGGGAGTATTTGTCTACGAAGTAATGGCCATTCGAGTAATTTGAAATACGTGAATGTTGAGAAGTTAAGTTGCGCAGCTAGCTGTTTTTGTTCAACAGGAACGCTGTTTAGTGTTTTGTAAAATAATGCACAAGCATAAGGAAAATTCAAGAATATATGCGCCAATAAAATACCTTGCAATCCATAAATATGAAATGGGAACGGGATATGTAGTAGTTGACAAACATATGCTAGTAAACCTTGTTGGCCATATACTGATAATAATCCTGTCACTACCACCAAGGCAGGCAAAATAAAGGTCATCGGCATCATTTTTATTAGTAATTGTTTACCTTTAAAATCAATTAAGGATAGCGCTTTAGCCATTAAAATGGCTGATAAAAGTGAGAGTATTGTCGATAATATAGCTTGATAAAAGGTGATCCAAATAATATGCAGAACATAGCTATCAAGATAGATCGTAACATTTCCTGATTGTAAGGCAAATCGCCAAATAGCGATAAGTGCCGAGCTTAATACAATGAGTATTAAGCTGGCAGCACTGATTCCTGGTAAAAACGATTTGAATTTTAACATTGGCGATACTGGCCTATTTGCTGATTGCCGTTTGCCATTCACGAATCCATGCTTTTTGATGTTTTTCGATCTCTTCTGGCTTAAATTCTAACGATTTGTTTACTGAATTGATTTGCGCAAAAGCACTAGGTAAATCAGTTTTGATAATTGGATACATTACGTTTTTTTCAGCAAATTGACGTTGCACTTCTGGTGTGAGTAAGTAACGTAAGAATTGGTGAGCTAGGTCAATTTCTTGGCTGTATTTGATGATGCCAGCCAGTTCAACTTGGCGATAGTGACCTTCATCAAAAATAGCTGCTTCGTAATGGTGATTGTTTTCATTAATAATATGCGCCACAGGTGAAGTGCTGTAGCTAAGCACAAAATCGGCCTCCCCCTTTAAGAACATACCATAAGCTTCGCTCCAACCTTTAGTGACAGTCACAGTGTTTTTAGCAATTTGTTGCCAAGCATCTGCTGCTTTGTCACCATACACTTTTTTCATCCAAAATAGTAAACCAAGTCCTGGTGTGCTGGTTCTTGGATCTTGATAGATGATTTTCCAATCGGCTTGATTATCCACCAGCTCATGTAATGAGTGCGGAGGATTTTTGATTTTATCTTTGTTATAGATAAAGGCAAAATAACCAAAATCATAAGGCATAAAACTATCGTCCCACCAGTTGGTATTGAGGTTGTCTGGTTTAGCGATTTGATGTGGAATAAGGATATTTGCTTGTTTTGCTTGTTCTAATAAGTTGTTATCTAGTCCTAAAATAACATCAGCATTAGTTTTGTCACCTTCAAGACGAATACGGTTTAAAACTGATACGCCATCACCTAATGTGACAACTTCAAGCTGGCAGTTACACTGCGCTTCAAACCCTTTTTTAATAGCTTCGCCCGGCCCCCATTGTGACATAAATGAGTTATAGCTATATACCGTTAAGGTGGGTAGTTCGGCGCTAACTAATTGGCTAAATGGTGAAAAAGAAAAAATAACAGATAGTAAAAGGTTTTTACGAAACATTTTGCCTCCAAAGTTATAAGTAAAAGACAAAAGGTTTGAGCAGATATATTAACTCAAATCCCTCCGCTGGCATTATCCAGTTCAGGTTCGACGAGTTATGTCAGTCTGACACTCTCAGCCCTTTAGGGCACCCCGTTGAGAACAATAGGTAGTTTAGAGTGGGCGAGTAGAATTGTAAACAGTCGATCTGTTGATAGCGAGATAATTGTGCGATGTAGATATCAGCCGATCAGTGACAATTGTTGCGTTTGTCGGTATGATATGCCCCATTTATTTCTTATCGATTAGGTATAGTGTGAATATTCAACAATTATTAACGCAACGTGTTTCACAAGCAATGATTATGGCCGGTGCCGATAAAAACTGTGACGCTTTAATCAAGCAATCAGCTAAGGTTCAATTTGGTGACTACCAAGCTAATGGCATCATGTCTACCGCTAAAAAATTGGCTATGCCGCCACGAGCATTAGCTGAAAAGGTTTTGCAACATCTGGATATTGATGACATTGCCGATAAAGTGGAAATTGCTGGTCCCGGTTTTATCAATATCTTTTTAAAAGATAGTTGGATTGCCGAACAGAACGAAGTGGCGTTAAGTAACGATAAATTGAATATCACTTTACCCGCCAAACCACAAACTATTGTGGTTGATTATTCTGCGCCGAACGTTGCAAAAGAGATGCACGTTGGCCATTTACGCTCTACCATCATTGGAGATGCGAGTGTACGAGTATTAAGCTTCCTTGGTCATAATGTTGTTCGAGCTAACCATGTTGGCGATTGGGGTACTCAATTTGGGATGTTAATTGCTTATCTTGAAAAAATGCAAAATGAACATGCCAACGATATGGAACTGTCAGATTTAGAATCGTTCTATCGTGCCGCTAAAAAACATTACGATGAAGATGAAGTCTTTGCCGAAAAAGCCCGTAATTATGTGGTTAAACTTCAAAGTGGTGATGAGTATTGCCGCGATATGTGGCGAAAATTAGTTGATATAACCATGACACAAAATATTGCCACCTATAAACGCCTTAATGTGACATTATCGCTTGAAGATACTATGGGTGAAAGCATTTATAACAGCATGCTACCAGGAATTGTTGCCGATCTAAAACAGAAAAAGTTAGCTGTTGAGAGTGACGGTGCAATTGTGGTGTTTTTGGATGAGTATAAAAATAAAGAAGGCGAACCTATGGGCGTTATCATCCAAAAACGTGATGGCGGCTATCTCTATGCAACAACTGATATTGCCTGTGTCAAATATCGTTACGAGACCTTACATGCTGATCGTATTTTATACTATACCGATTCACGCCAACACCAACATTTAGAACAAGTTTGGGCGATTGTCCATAAAGCGAAATATGTGCCAGAATCATTAAAGCTTGAGCACCATATGTTTGGTATGATGTTAGGTAAAGATGGTAAACCATTTAAGACGCGTTCAGGCGATACGGTAAAATTAAATGATCTGCTGGATGAAGCAACAGAGCGTGCAGAGGCGTTAATTAAAAGTAAGAATCCTGATCTTTCAGCTCAAGAATTGGCGCAAGTGGTTGATGCAGTGGCAATTGGCGCTGTGAAATATGCCGATTTATCCAAAAATCGTACTACCGATTATGTTTTTGATTGGGATAATATGTTGTCATTTGAGGGCAATACGGCGCCTTATTTGCAATATGCCTATACTCGCGTGCTTTCTGTATTTAGAAAGTCAAATATTAGTGAAGATAGCTTAAGTGGTAATATCTATCTCGAAACGGATAAAGAACGAGCATTAGCGATACGATTAATTCAATTTGATGAAACGATTTCAAACGTTGCCGCTGAAGGGACGCCACATATACTTTGTGCATATTTGTATGATATTGCGACCTTATTTTCCAGCTTCTATGAGCACTGTCCTATTTTAGCGGCTGAAAATGAGGAGTTGAAACTTAGTCGTTTAAAACTAGCCTCTTTAACCGCGAAAACCCTTAAAACGGGCTTAGATATGCTTGGCATTAAAACCGTTGAGAAGATGTAATATAATACACCACCGATATTATTGAGTATTGGTGGTGTATCTTTATTAGATAAAAGGGTTGAAAAGTTGTTCTTTGAATAAACTTGCTTTAAATCCTTCAATATCATCCTAAGCCCCCCCTCTATCCTATCATTAAAAAATGAAGTTGCTACCAATCCCGCTTTTTCAACTATGAAATTCACACACTTATTAGTTTTAATTCAGCATAATTGGCAAAAAAATGAATTTAAAACAAACAAATTATTGAAGTGGTATAGACTCCTCAATTATTTTTACAGGTGATTTTTAATCTCATTTTTGCGACTCTGGTTAGTTATTATTAAATAACTAGTTAGCTAGGTTTAAGTTATCTCATTAAAAAAAGTTGGCTATTTGCGATGAGTTTTATGGCTAAAAATCTCAAAAATAATACTTTAACTATTTCATTTGTTTAAATATTTTTTAAATTAAAGTGCTTGATCTTATTAGTAAAATCATTAGAATTCTCAGCAATTTATTGAAACTTAAAGTTAAATATTCTATGACAAATTGTAATTTTGTAATCCTAAACAATAATGAGTGTAAATTATATTGATCCTCCTATTTGGGGGATTTTTTTTGTCGATTTAAATCTTAATAGTAACTAAATTGTAGAGGCACATTATGACCGATAATAAAACCATGTTATCAACCAGTCGAGATCAAAGCTTAAAAGCATATTTAATGAATAAAATTAAGCAAAACGGTGGTTGGGTTAATTCACATATGCATGCCGATCGTGCTTTTACAATCACTGTTGATAGCTTTGATGTCTATCAAAAACAGACATTAATTGAAAAATGGGATACGCTTGATAAAGTGAAAGCAGCAATGACGGAAGATGATTATTACCGGCATTTTAGCATGGCGGTTGAGCGTATGATTGAACAAGGTGTAACTGCCATGGGGTCGTTTGTCGATATCGACCCTATTGCTGAAGAGCGAGCAATTCGAGGAGCGCTGCGAGCGCGTGAAACCTATAAAAGTGATATTATCATTAAATTAGTTAACCAAACCCTCAAAGGGGTAATTGATAAAGAAGCACGTTATTGGTTTGATAAAGGTGCAGATTTAGTCGATATTATTGGTGGTTTGCCTCGTCGTGATGAACGTGACCATGGTGAAGGAATGGGGCTTAAACATTTAGATGTATTAATGCAAACCGGTAAATCATTAGACAAGATGGTGCATGTTCACGTTGATCAATTTAATTCATCTGACGAGATTGAAACTGAACAGCTAACCGATAAAACTATTGAGCATGGGATGCATGGTCGCGTGGTGGCTATTCATAGTATTTCAATTACCGCTCATAGTTTGGAATATCGTCAAAAACTCTACCAAAAAATGAAAGAAGCTAAAATGATGGTAATTGCTTGTCCATTTGCTTGGATCGATAGTCCACGCCGTGAAGAACATGGCCCAACCCGCAATTCATTAACGCCAGTCGATGAACTTGCTGCCGCCGGGATACCTGTAGCAATTGGGACTGATAACGTCAGTGATTATATGTTACCTTTTTCAACCGGTAATATGTGGGAAGAGCTTAAATTATTGGTGACTGGCTGTCGTTATACGGATCTAGATAATGTAGTAAATGTTGCAACCAAAAATGGGCGAATGGTATTAGGACTGGAAAAATAAATCGTCTTTTATAAATAAAAATCTCACCCAAAATAATAAAAACATGGTGAGATTTTTCGCAATACTATCTCATTTGCAAAAGCATCTTTCTCTATTTTTAAGTAACCAGTATGCTGGTTATCATTAATATGCCCGTTTTTTGATAGATATAATGGCTATCAATCTCACTACACTTTATTAAACCCATAATAATCTTTATCGACTTTTTGTTTCGATTTAATATTCGGCATCACAACCGTAATTACCCTAAATTAAAATCAATTTTACATTGCAATAAGTTTTAAAACTAAACATTTATCGATCCGATTTTTTCTAACAATGCGACCTATAGCTATGTTTTTATGCTCTGGATAAGAATATGGATAAAAAAAAAGCTAAGCTTTATCAATTATTAACCATTTTTTTACAGAAATTAATCAGATTTATTCGGTCAACTCATTGACAACAGCCTGTTTTAACGTATCTTAGTTATAAAAATGCACATGGTTTTATGTAAAAAGTAAACATAAGAGGCAAGTATGGATAGGATAAACTCCTTAATAAATGGAATTGCTTCATTAGCAAATAGAAGCCAACTTAATCAATATAGCCTGTCAATTGATCATCTTGATGAACTTACCACTCTCTCAATTTACTCCATTATCGGCAAAGAGTCATTGAATGAACCCTGGCATTACGAAATAACATTCACCAGTAGCAATAAACAAATCGATATTAACTCAATACTTAATCAACCTGCCTCACTTACCTTTCATGCACCAAATCCTATCAAACAACTTGTTCACCTCAGTTCATTAACCCCTCTAGCACAAAATAGAACAATATATGGGGTTATTACTGAATTTAGCTTAATATCAGTTAGTAAAGACGAAGCTCGTTATCAAGTCATATTAAATTCACGCTTAGCACTACTAGCCAATGAACATCGATGTGCTATCTATCAAAATAAAAGCGTGACTGATGTTGTCGAAGAGGTTTTACGTTCCCATGGATTTACCGGTATTGGATATCGCTTGGAACTGAAAAATGCCTATCCTGCTCGTGAATTTATTACTCAATGGCAAGAGAGTGACCTTGCTTTTATTCAGCGGATTTTGGCTGATGTTGGGATATGGTTTCGTTTTGAAACACATCAACAACACGCTTGTGATGTCATGGTTATTAGTGATTATGAACAAGGATTTGATAATACCGGGCATTTGCCTTTCAAACCGTCTAGTGGCATGAATGATGTTCAAGAAAACAGTATTTGGAATATCCAATTTAGCAGTAAAACCAAACCACAACAAGTTTCAGTTAATGATTATAATTATCGCACCGCAAAAAGTAACCTAAAATCTCATATCAATACGCAAATTAAGGACACCACGACTTATGGCAATGATTACCGCTATGGTGAACACTATAAGCAAAAAGGGAGTCGAAACGCAATAGAAAGTGGCGATTGGTATGCGCAAATCCGTCATGAATATTACATCAGTGATAAAATCATTATCCGTGGTGAGTGTAATGATTATCAATTAATGCCAGGACAAATAATTACCATTGATGAAAGTCCTATTAGTCATATTCAAAAAGGAATTATAATCCTATCGACCCAGAGTTATGCTGACCGCAGTGAATCTTACAAAACCCATTTTACCGCGATACCATTTGAAGAATTAAAACCTTATCGCCCTGCTCCTATTGCTTGGCCAAAAGTGAGTGGCACCTTGCCAGCTAGAGTGACCAGTCCAGATAATGATACCTATGGTTATATTGACACCCAAGGACGTTATCGAGTTAAATTCGATTTTGATTTAACCGAATGGAAGAAAGGTGAAGAAAGCTTATGGGTTAGACTCGCTAAACCTTATGCTGGTAATACGTATGGGTTCCACTTCCCGCTTATAGATGGTACGGAAGTAGCGATCGGTTTTACTGCGGGTAATCCAGATAGACCTTATATTGCTCATGCAATGCATGACAGTAGCAATCCTGATCACGTTTCGACCAAAAACAAACACCGTAATGTTATCCGAACACCTGCTAATAATAAGCTGCGCATGGATGATAAGCGTGAGCAAGAACACATCAAATTAGCCACCGAATACGGTAAAACTCAACTTAACATGGGGCATTTAGTAAATAATAAAAAGCAACGGCGTGGCAAAGGGTTTGAACTAAGAACAGACGAGTTTGGAGCAATAAGAGCCAGTAAAGGTGTCTATCTTACGACAATAAGCCAAGAAAAAGCGACTGGTGAACAGCTTGATATGGAAGGTACCATTAAACAGATTGAAAAATCTATTGATATATCTCAAGCTTTGATCGGTTGCGGCAAAGTGAGTGGCGCTGAACTAGCCGAAATAACCGAACAGCAAGCATTATTCGATGCCAGTAATCAATTACAGGAATCAACCGTTGTTATTCATGGTGAGCAAGGAATTTCGCAAATTTCTCCCAGAAGCATTCAACATGCTGCAAATGAAAATATTATTGCTACCGCAGGTAACAATGCCAGCATCAATATTTTTAAAAAACTCTCTATGGCAGCAGGGGAAATGATATCTCTTTTTGCTCATAAGTTAGGAATAAAACTGATTGCTGCTTCAGGACGAATTCAAATTCAAGCCCAATCCGATGAAATGGAATTAACTGCCCAAAAAAATATGTTTATCACTAGCTGTGCCGGTAAAATTACCATTAACGCCCAAAATGAACTACTGCTGCTTAGTGGTGGCAGCGGAATTCGTATCAAAAATGGCACTATCGAAATGATAGCACCAACCAGCATATTACAAAAAACGGCAGTATTATCTTACACTGGCCCTGAAAGTATAAAAGAAGCGGTACCATCATTTGACAAAGGCAGCCTTGCTCGAAAATTCAAATTACACTTTAATGATTCACCCTCACAGGTGCTAAAAAATCAACCATATCGTATCCACTTTAATGACGGAAGCTCACAAGATGGTATAACCGATGAGAATGGCGAAACAGAGATCATTCCAATGACAGAATTAGAACAGATAAAAATAGAAATATTAAAAAAGGAATAAGTTATGCCTGATTTTGATAGCTTAAAAGGAAACAATATCTCGGCTAGTACTATAGGACTGCCTTCTGAATCGGGAGCCATGCTAACAAGTAATATAGAAGCATCACGCCCACTACCCTGTATTGTCATATTAATTCATGGCGTAAATGATGTTGGCGAAGCTTTTGAAAATCAAGATAAAATGATTTGCGAAGGTTTAAATCGCCGCTTAGGGCGTAAAGATTTAAAGCCTAACAAGTGGCAATGGGCACAAACAACTGCTGATGATTTTTCACCACGAATACAGATGTTACCTGAATGGCAAGAACCCGGGGGGCAAATAAAACCACCGTTAAAACCGAAAACAGTTAAACATAAAAGTTATTCACCTATTATTCCCTTTACTTGGGGATACAGACCGGTTGATGAAGAGACCTATAAACAAGAACAACTCGACTACTATAAAAGATTGCAGGATAACAATATTAAAGATCCTGAATTACCGTACGATAGCTATTGGATGGATCGTGACTACCACCTAAAAACCGAAAATATAGAGCTTAATAAACTCAATTGCGACAAATTTGGTAACTGGATCGATTACCTTTATCGACGTAATGGAGGGCCTTTTGCCAATGCAACCACCTGCATACCGGATATGTATGGCCCAGGGATGGCGAGTTATTTAGAAACTATCGGTAAGGCATTTACACCAAGTGGCGCAAGAAGCTATCAAAATCCACATCGTATCTACTATGTTTTTGCCGCTTATCGTTTAGCCAATTTAATCAAAACTATTAGGGAAAAAACAAAAGATCAAGATATTCCAATTAATATAGTTGCCCACAGTCAAGGCACCATTATTACCATGTTAGCCAATCTGATGTTAGCCAATGATAAGGATAAACCACTACCGGCTGATTGCGTGATATTGGCGCACTCCCCCTATGCTTTTGAACCAACCTATATGGAGATACTCACCAAAGATCTCTCTATGGGTGTCCAATCACAATATGGGCGTGAGCAGACATTTATTAATTTTGTTAATCAAATATATAATTTACAGGGTGATCGACGGACAAAATTTTTTGATTTTAATAAGTTAATTGAAACCGGGGTAATTAATACTGTAGTTGATGATAATGAAGTTTATACCCAAGCTGATGGAACTCAAAAACAGTATGATAGACTCGGCAATGATAAAGAACTGTTTTATCGCGATAATTTTGGCAAAGTCTATCAATACTTTAGTCCCAATGATCATGTGGTGTCGTTAAGGAATGTTCAGGGTATGGGTTGGCAAGGTATTCCGGATAATATTTTTAAACAGTGTAAACATCAAAACCTTAAACAACGAATTTTTAGTCATGGCCATATTGTTGGTAATAACACTAAAAATAAAAAAGTAGAAATTCCTCTTATTCTTATTGAAGTACAAGAAAAAGATTACCCAAGTTATATTAGTGTGACGGATTATCAACAACGTTACGGAGATAAAACATATAATGGAGTATACAAACCGGTTGTGTTACTTTCAGAACAGTTAACCAAATTAATACAGGAACCCTTATTCAAAGGGCATGATGGATCTTTTAGTCATGGTCGTTATGCGAATGAAGGTCAATCAATCCGCGTGCGTTATATCCCATCTGATGCAGAAATTAAACGTGATTATCCGGAACTTATTTATCAAAACATTAGTTCAGCTCAATTAGAATCAGATTGTTTAAAATATGAAGAAGATAAAAATTTAGAGGAAAATCCAAAACAACAAATAGCTGATATTAAACTTAAAGCAATAAATGAATGTAATAAAGTAACAACAGGTGGTTTGGATTTATCGACGGCAGCTTATATATTAACCACCAGATTGATTAATGGTGAACCAGTTCCGGAAACCATGATCTACACAGTAGATAAGCCAAGTGGCAAAACAAAGTTAAGTCGGGCTATCCATTATAATGATATTTATAATAGGGATAACCAATTTATTGAAAAATTAGAGCAACAATCATTTCACAAACTCATTGATCGGCCCGATTATATACCTGAAAAAAAATTCGATACATTAGATCACAAAAATATTTCATCGTTATTTATCAAAGATGAACTTCAATTAAAAAAATTGCTCGATGAGCATCCTGAATGGGATAGAGGAATAGTGTACGCAAGATACGAAGTTGGTGAGAAAGATAAAATATTCGTTGAGTACCGTAAACCGCAACAACAAATTGAGACCGAAGTAGGTAAAAAAGTAGACGAAGATGAGGATACCAGTTCTCACCATTCGGGAATAACCAATAGTTTGGAAGCACCTGCTAAAATTATGGCTTATGATTTAGCAATTGGGGCGATTGAAAATATCAGTGCCACACAGCAAACCTTATTAAACGGTTGGCGGGTGTTGGCTGACTGGCGCCACCCTGAAAATACCGATCCCGAAACCTTTCAATATGTTCATAAGGGCATACTGCCTGATGAGTTAAAAAAAGCCATGAACTACCCTAGCAAACATATGCCAAAAGATGATGGTATGGTAGTGAATGATTTTTACCACGATGCATTGATCGATGAAGCAGTTAAACAAGCTAAAGAGTTAGAGCTGGCTAAAGAAAAATACCAAAAATTAACCGAAAAACCACAATGGGTGTTTCCTGATCCTGACTTAAAAGGAGTTACTGATGTTGATTAGTTACTTACTAGTGAGTTTACTATTATTTCTATTTGCTTTTGTTAAACGTTGGCATCTTTTTTGTTGGTTAAGTTACAGCGTTTTTTTGCTCTGTTTTTGGGCAATTATTCCTTTACCGGGTGAAGATAAAGTAAAATATACCGCCCCTACCCAAGTTGTATTTCGTTTTGATGACCACCGCTTTATCCAACTTACTGGCTATGGTTGCCGAGGGCGAATGTACTATATTGATGAGCAAAAGCAGATCTATTACGAACTGGCTCGGCACTCTGCAGAAGTTTTAACCGAACCCTTTGCCCATATGCCGGAAGATTATATCTTTGTCCCTTTAAGTGATTATTCTGCTATAGATGTTTCCCAAGACGGTGGAAGGTCTTTCACCTCTATTCATCTTAAAACAACGGATCTTATAGGAAATTATCGTCCTGATTATAATACGGTAGAAAACATTGTGGTAGTGAATAATCAATTTTTCTTAAAAGATAAAAATCGAGGTATTTACCGGTCACCCAAACCTTACGGTACACGTCCGGTCGTAATTTCAGCTACCAGCGAGAAACTTTTTGAAGACAGTATAAGATATATGGGACTTCGCTGGGCGGATCAACCTAAAACTATGCCGGCTATGCCGGCTAATTATTCTGGCTGGCAACGATGGCAGTGTGATCCTAGTTTAAAACAACCGATAACCGTCTATAACCGTTATGCGCCGCTGATTAAATTACAAACCCAACTACGCCAGCTATTAGGCGTTTCAGAGGAGGCAACGCATGTACAAGAAACTAATTAAACTGCTCATCTGTTGCATTATTATTCCTGCTGGTTTATGGGTTTTTACCATTAGCTTTGGTTCGAATTTACCGGAAAAATATGAAGAAATAACGGGGCTGGATATTCCCATGCCAGAGCCAAGGCAAGGTTACGAAATTATTTACCCAGATGCAATTCGAACTAATGACCGCCATGATACAGGCTCATTTTACTATTTAAGTGAAAAACGTCAGGTTATCTATCGTTTTGATGCAGAGCGTTATTTAGAACTACAAGGGGAAAACTGTGAAGGATTGATTTGGTACCACGACCAAGCTAAAAATAT
>CAMLIK010000047.1 GCA_946480175.1 uncultured Gilliamella sp. | reverse complement strand
TTAAAAGGCCTGACTCCGGTTGAATATCGAAATCAGGCCTTACGAGCCGCTTAATCAAAGTGTCCAACTTTATGGGGTCACTTCATTTTGCGGGTTATTTATTTTTTATCTCTTTCTACAAATAACTTTTAAAATATTTAAATTATTATTAAATATTAAGTAAATTTATCATCAGAAATTTTTAACAAAAAATATTACATGTGATATTAACATGTAATAAAAACATGTTAATATAAATTCCATAATAATTTAAAAAATAACTAAATTTTCATGAAAAAAAGTAAAGAAACGAAAAGTTCAGCATTTTATCAACAGCAATACCGACAACGCTTAAGAGAACAAGGCTTGATAAAAAAAGAAGTTTGGATTTTACCTAAAAATACTGATCAGTTACTTGAAATTGAAAAAGTATTTCGCCAACCAGCTATAGCGAATAAATCTTTTTTTTACCATGTGAAGGAAAACAATGAAATGAAAAATAGAGATGTCTGGAAAATTAATGATCTTTTCCAAGAATTAAATCAAACAGAGTTAGTCAAACAAGGTTTCGCTAGCGTTGAAATGATCGATGGTATTGATGCCTGTTTACATATCATTATGCATGATTATGGCGATTTACCACTTTTTTTAAGTGTTTCAAATCAACAAATAATCGTTGAAGCACTCCTTTGGCCAGTTTCACTAATTAAAAATCCTTCATCATTTAATGAAGAAATTTTATGTGCTAGAAAACTATTTGCTTTATCAACTATAGCAATTGAAAAAACTGGCGATGGTGAAGTTAATTACATTATGTATGGTGCCCTGAGTTCATCATCAACCTTAAACAATATTGTTTATGAGCTTGAAACTTTATCTGACAATGTGATCAAAGCGACTGAAGCTTATGAACATTTTTTCAATATTGAATAAATAAAGTAAAAATCCTAAAAGGAGTTAATTATGGTTATCTTCAAAAAATTGGTAACAGCATTACGCGGTGGAATAAATGAAGTTGGTGAATCAATCGTTGATTCTCAAGCATTACGCATATTAGATCAAGAAATTCGAGATGCTGATGAAGAATTAAAACAAGCAAAAGAATCATTGGCCAGTATCTTAGCAGAACAAAAATTAGCTGAAAAACAAGTTGCATCAACACAAGCTCAAATAACTGAATATGAAGCATATGCAATTAAAGCACTGGAAAATAACAATGAAGAATTAGCTTTGGAAGTTGCTGAAAAACTTTCAGTCCTTGAAAATCAACATGCTAATAATAAAAAACAGGCTGATTATTTTGCAGATAGTGTTAAAAATTTGCGACAAACTATCTCACAATCTGAAATTAATATTCGCAATTTAAAGCAACAAGTTGATATTGTTAAAGCGACGGAAAGTGTCCAAAAAGCGCAATCTGCTGTCGCACATCGATATGGTGGTTCAACAGCTAAATTACATACCGCACTTGATTCATTAGACAGGATCAAAAAACGCCAAGAGAAAACAGCAGCTACTTTTGAAGCAAAAAAAGAATTAGCAGCAACTGAAAATGCTGACTCACTTGATAGCAAATTAGAAGCGGCAGGTATTAAAGTTGGCAGCCAAAATGCGGCTTCAATTTTAGCTAGATTAAAAGAAAAACAGACAAATTAAATTTTTCGCTTTTTGATATTTTTAAGTTAAAATATCAAAGAACAAGTATAAAATAATTAATTAGTTAAAACATCGTTGTCGAGGTGAAGGGAATATAATGGAACTATTTTTGGGAATATTTTTTTCTTTTCCCGTGATTATCTTTAGTGCATTGTTAACAATCTGTATCTTATATTGGTTTGTTACTGCTTTAGGGTTATTAAGTATTGACTGTCTGGATTTTGATATTAGTTTCAGTGATACCTATAGTGATATTCCACCGACTGGATTCGGTGGTTTATTAATGAAATTTGGCTTCAATGAAGTACCAATGACACTCATTATTACATTAATTTCTTTAATTGGATGGTCAATTTCTTATTTCGCATTTCGTCTATTAATCCTACCATTGTATGATCATACCTTATTTTATTATTTAGCTGGCATAGTACTATTAATCATCGCATTCATCTTAGCCGTCTACTTGACTGCCTTTATTATTAAACCAATTCGACCACTATTTAAAAAGATGTTGATTACCCATAATCATAAATCATTATTAGGAGAAGTTATCGAAATCCGTTCAAGTACCGTAACCAAAACTAAGGGACAAGCTATCTGTGAAGATGGCGGTGCTGGTCTTATTTTGGAAGTAAGATGTGATGAATCTTATCAATTTAATCGCGGTGATAAAGCTGTCATCCTCAACTATGATGAAAACACTAATTGTTATGAGATAATTAGCCTAAAAGATTTTAATGGACAATAAAAGTTAATTTGGAGAAGAAAAAAATATGTTTACAAACAATGATACTATAATATACTTTTTGGTAATTGTTGGAAGTTTATTCCTATTAATTGTTGGATTCTTCGTATTATTTAAAGCGTTTTACATAAAAGTTCCCCAAGGTACAGCGCTTATCGTTAATGACATGACGTCAAAACCTAAAGTCCATTTTACTGGTGCGCTAGTTTATCCAATCATCTACAAAAAAGAGTTCATGAAAATTTCGTTGATCACTTTTGATGTTGAACGAAGAGGTAAAGATGGTTTAATTTGTCAAGACAACCTTCGTGCTGATATTTGTGTCGCTTTCTATTTGCGTGTTAATGAAACTACCGAAGATGTTCTTAAAGTTGCCAAATCAATCGGTGTTGATCGCGCATCAGATCAGCAAGCAGTTAGTACATTATTTAGTGCTAAATTTTCAGAAGCATTAAAAACCGTAGGAAAACAATTTGAACTGGCAAAACTATTTGAAGATCGATTGAATTTCCGTGAACGAATCATTGATGTAATTGGCAAAGACCTTAACGGTTATGCTCTTGAAGATGTTGCTATCGATTATTTAGAACAAACCCCAATTAAATCGCTTGATCCGGATAATATTTTTGATGCTGAAGGTATCAACAAAATTACAGCCATCACTGCTGTCCATAAAGATGAAACTAATAAACGTGAACGTGACTTAGAGTTGGCACTTAAAAAAAAAGATACGGAAACAATCGAAGCCAAACTTGAACTTGAAAGACAACAAGCTGACGCTGAAGCTCGTCAAAAACGTGAAATTGAAACAATTCGAGCTAGAGAAGCAGCTGAAACACTGAAAGTCCAAGAAGAAGAACGTTTAAAAGCGGAACAAGCTAGAATTCAAACTCAACAAGAAATTGAAGTAAGAGAGGAAAATCGCTTACGTGAAGTTGAGGTTGCCCAAAATAATCGCCTAAGAGCAATCGCGATTGAAGAAGAACGGGTAACTCGCGCTCGTTCACTTGAAATTGTAGCGCGTGAACGTGAAGTAGAGCTACAACGAATTGAAAAAGACAAAGTGCTAGAAGAAGAAAAGAAGCAGATAGCCAATGTTATTCGTGAACGTATAGCGGTTGAAAAAACAGTTGCAGTTGAAGAAGAACACATTAAAGAAGTACGTGAAGTTTCCAAAGCCGATCGAGAAAAACAGACTACGATTATTGAAGCAGAAGCTAGAGCAGAACAAGAGCTAGTTAAACAAGTAAAACAAGCTGAAGCAGATGAACAATCATCAAAGCACCGTGCAATTGAAATTAGCACTATGGCACAAGCTGAACTAGAAGCCGCGGCAAAACAAGCCGAAGCGAAAAAACAACTGGCACAAGGTATCGAAGCCGAAGAAGCAGCAGTTGGTCTTGCTGAAGCCAAAGTTCGTAAAGCAGCTGCTGAAGCAGAAGAAAAAGAAGGTTTAGTTAAGGCCAATATTACCGCTGAAACATTATTAGCTGAAGCCAAAGGTAATCAAGAAATAGGTTTAGCAGAAGCCAAAGTAATTGAAGCTAAAGCCATTGCTATTGAAAAAGAAGGTTTAGTTAAAGCCAATATTACCGCTGAAACATTATTAGCAGAAGCAAGAGGTAATCAAGAAAAAGGTTTTGCAGAAGCCAAAGTAATTGAAGCCAAAGCCAATGCTATTGAAAAACAAGGTTTAACTGAAGCAAAAGTACTGGAAGAAAAACTTTCTGCTCAAGCTCGTGGTGATGAACGAATTGCCTTTGCTAAAGCAACGTCAACCAAAGAGCAAGGTCTTGCTGAAGCATTAGTCATTCGTGAAAAATTAACTGCCGAAGCTAATGGGTTAGTTGAGAAGTTCCAAGCAATGGGTAGCATGAATGAACAATCACAAAATCATGAAGAGTTCCGCTTAGCACTTGAAAAAGGCTTTGAACAAGCTATGGCTGCGATTGCGGCTAACAAAGAAATCGCTAGAGAACAAGCTGATGTTCTTGCTGCGGCATTCAGTAAGGCAAATATTGAAATTGTCGGTGGTAATGATAACTTCTTCAATAGCTTCTCGAAAGCTATCAGCGTTGGTAAAGCGATTGAAGGAACCGTTAACCAAAGTCCAGTACTGCAATCAGCATTACAATCAGTACTAGCTCGCTTATCGGGAGACAAAAAAATCAATATAAAAGAGACTTTGCAAAACACTGATTTAAAAGCGTTAGCACAACAATTTTTGTCATCCAATAATGAGAATGAGTAAGTTACTATCTCGATAGTTCTTTATTCATCGGCCAATCGGTTTTAGGTGGGATTAAATACCTACCTAAAACATTAAGTATTTGAGTATCATTTCAACGAGTAAAACATGTCAGAAATCCAAGACCAGCAACAAACATCAATTGATAAAGCCGTCGCGGAAGGCGGAGCTTATGAAATTCTTCATAAACGTTTAACCTCTTTAGGACAAGAACTGAATCAAAAGACGGAAGCACTGAATCAAGAAAGGCTATCTGAGTTTGGTAAAAGTGACATGTCCATCATTAGTCGTATTCGGATTAGAACTGAAAATAATTGTGTCGCACGTGATATTGTTCGTTTTGGTGACTGGTTATTATTTGGTTATAAGGTCTATTTAGGATTAAAAAAAGGAACCAAAATAGAGGACGTATTTTCCCTTTATCAATTAGTAGAACGTGATGGCTCTTATGAGGCTGATCTAGTTGATTTGTCTAATACTTTCTTAAATATAGATCGATTTATCCAAGATTTTAATGAGCTGTATACTTATTATAAAAATGCACAACTACTCCAGCTTGTTGAACGTGATGGAAAACTACTGGCTAGTTTTCAAATTGGTGAGCGAATCAGTGATATCCGAGTTTTTAGATGGTCCATATCAAGTGACAAAAAAACCATTGAATATATCGATAACCGAGGTGAACGAGATATCGCATTACCACCTCCTTATGATTTTGAATGGATCGAAACAAGCCGTGAAAATATTGTTAATGGTCGATTTCCACATGTTAATGTTCTTGATACGGTATTTGTTGAAACCATTGGTGGTGATTTAACCATAAAATGTGAAAATAACACCAATGATGGCTTAGGCATTTATCGAGAGGAAGTTGTTGATCAGAATCAATCAATTAATGATGCGAAAATAGAATATGCTAAAGTAGGGTCATTAATCCTATTAAAAGTCCTACCTTACCGTGAAGATAATTGGCGTTATCTTGTTTATAACACCTTAACTCAACAAGTCCATCGTATAGACTTTATTGGACAGGCATGTATTCAACTTCCTGAAGATCACGGGATTATATTTCCTGGTGGATATTACTTGCAAAATGGTGATTATAAAACTTTTGACCATTCGATGTCAGGGATGCGTTTTCGACGTATTCGCCGTTCACCAAATGGCGAAGATGTGTTATATATTTTCTATGATCCGACTAATGGTCGATTAGCATTATTTAATTATAATATGATCGAACGAAAACTGGATAATCCGATATTAGGACATGGATATGCGGTTTTTGAAGATGGTCGAATGGTGGTCTTTGAAGGTGAAAATGATGAACCGACTCGGGTACATCCAATGCAGGTTTGGCAAACACCTTTTTATAGTGATGAATTTGCCGCACAGCAACCAACTAATAACAGCTTCCTTGGCAAAATAGGTAATGCTGAACTGGTTCGCGGAATTTCAGATCTTTACTTTATTTCGCGTGAAATCGATAATCAAACCGTCTCTTCACAGCTATATAGCAAACTTAGTGAGGATACCAAGAGACTTTTCGATAACTATTTTTGGCTCAATGACGATAAACATTTAGCCTTATCCCCTATTCTGCGTAATATTATCCAAACTAGTGAACTGGTTATTGATGAATATGAAAAGGTCGAAAATATTCGTCGTCAATCTGAAAGCGCGATGCGTGAGGCGCTCTCTAATCAGAAAGATTTATTAACGAAACTTTATCCGGATAGTTGGCAAGAAACCCAAGAATTTGTTGATGCATTAAATGCCATAAAAATGCAACTGGGCAGTTTAGTCACGTTAAGAACTTATCGTTATATCGATTTAGATCAAATCGATAAAATGGAAAATGAACTAAAAACTAGACAGAGTGAGGTTTCATTAGCCACGGCTGAATTTTTAGGAAGTGATAAAGCGCTAGAACCATTCATCGTTAAAATTGACAATATTGAGCAGCAGCTTAGCAAAGCAGATACGGTAGCGAAATTACTCAACTCGGTAGAAATTACAGAAACCATGTCTGCTGATTTGGATATGCTTTCACAATTAATTGCAACCCTAAAATTTGATGATGTTACTTTACAAACCAGAATCATCGAATCCATAGCCGAAGTCTATGCAAAACTCAACCAAACAAAAGCTAAGATCCAACAAAAACGAAAAAATTTAGCCAATGTTGAAATGGTTGCACAATTTGGCGCCCAATTTAAATTATTTGGTCAAAGCATTGCCAATGCCCTAAGTATGGCAACCACGCCAGAAAAATGTGATGATGAGTTATCTCGTCTTTTACTGCAACTGGAAGAGCTTGAGAACCAATTCAGTGAAAGTGAGGAATTTCTTAATGATATTCTAACTAAACGTGAAGAAATCCTAGAATCATTCGAAACACATAAACAAGCGTTATTAGAGGATAGAACCAGACGGACGGATGCTCTACTAACCGCTGCACAACGTATTTTAGACAGCATCCCAAGAAGAACGGCTAAATTTGCCGATCAAAATGAACTTAACGCTTTCTTTGTTGCTGATCCATTGGCGCAAAAAATCCGTGAAATTGTCGAAAAATTAAGAGCGCTTTTTGATAATGTTAAAGCCGATGATATTGAGTCCAAATTTAAAAGTGCCCAAGATCAAGCCATACGATCCTTACGAGATAAATCGGAAATATTTGAATCTGGTGGAAATGTCATTAAACTAGGTCCACGGCATAAATTTAGTGTTAATACCCAAGAGCTTGATTTAACCATAGTACCTAAAGATCAGCATCTGTTTATGCAATTAACCGGAACTGAGTTTCAAGAAAAAATTATCGATGAGCAATTAGAAGCCTATAAGCCATTTTGGACGATTTCTTTAGAATCAGAATCGCCATCGGTATACCGTGCAGAGTATCTCGCCTATTCGATCATTACTGCTGCTTTACAAAAAGAGGGTGGATTAACTTATGTCGATTTAGTTAATCAGTTAAATCAACCTGAAGTGCTCATTAAAACAGTGCGTGATTTTGCCACAATGCGCTATCGTGAAGGTTATGAAAAAGGGATTCATGACCACGATGCGGCAAAAATTCTAACAAAATTGATTCCTCTTGGTGAAACAGCTGGTTTACTACGCTATAATCCGTTAGCACGAAGCTTAGCCATTATTTATTGGCACTATAACCAAAAAAATGATATTGCCAAATTCTGGCCAGAACGCGCGAAAACTTGTATGGATATCCAAAAGCTATTCGGTCATGATGAAGGTATGATTAATCTTCGAGCAGAAATCACTCACGAATTGACGGAATTTTTCAATATTAATACAATTGCTCATCAGCCATTCCATATTAAACAAGCATCTGAATATCTTTGCTATGTATTGGCTCAAATACCTCAACAATTTATTTTCAGTAAATACAGCAAACAATTATTTGATGGATTAAAAAATCAACTTGAACAATCTAATATGTGGGGTGATTTTTATCAATCGCAAAATAATCTTAATGAAAGATTAGCAGAACGTTGGAATCTAATCGAAAGTTGGCTTAAAGGGCTTTGTACATTACCTCAATATAGCAAACTAAACAATTATATTGCTGAAGCAATAATTTTAAATATCTTGGATAATGCAGATAGCCTTACAATCAGTGAAGTTGAGCTTGAAGTATCGATTACCGATTTACTCGGTGAACACCCAACAATTAATCAAGGTGTGTTAAATATTAATTTAGATGACTTCTTTAGCCGTATGCGTCATCAATATAAAGTGGTCATTCCACAATTCCAACACTACCAAAGTTTACGTCAAGAAATATTAGTAAACCAACGTGAAGCACTCCATCTTGATGAATTCAAAGCTAAACCACTCAGCTCATTTGTTCGTAATAAACTGATAAATCAAGTTTATTTACCAATCATTGGTGACAATCTAGCCAAACAAATTGGTAGTGTAGGAGAAACGCGTCGCAGTGATTTAATGGGATTATTACTCCTCATTTCACCACCTGGCTATGGTAAAACCACATTAATGGAATATGTTGCTAATCGTTTAGGTTTAATTTTTATGAAAATTAACGGGCCGGCATTAGGTCACAGTGTATTGTCGTTTGATCCTGAACAAGCACCTAATGCAACCGCTCGTCAGGAGTTAGAAAAACTCAATTTAGCACTGGAAATGAGCAATAACGTTATGCTCTACATTGATGATATTCAACATACCAATCCAGAATTTTTACAGAAATTCATCTCATTATGTGATGGTTCTCGCCGTATTGAAGGGGTTTGGAAAGGTAAAACCAAAACCTATGACCTTAGAGGTAAAAAATTCTGTGTAATAATGGCCGGTAACCCTTACACAGAATCTGGTGAAGTGTTCAAAATACCTGACATGCTAGCCAACCGGGCAGATATCTATAATTTAGGTGAAGTACTCGGCGGTATGGATGAAGTATTTGCAACCAGTTATATTGAAAACTGCTTAACCTCTAATGCAACATTATCACCACTAGCCTTACGTGATTTAAATGATCTCTATCAATTTATTGATCATGCGCAAGGCAAACCACTTAATACCAATGAGATGAGTTATAGCTATAGCCAAGCGGAAATAAGTGAAATTGTCGCAGTAATTCGTCATTTATTAAAAATTCGTGAAGTGGTATTTAGAGTTAATCAGCAATATATTGCAAGCGCAGCTCAATCCGACAAATATCGAACTGAACCTGCGTTTAGACTGCAAGGAAGCTATCGAAATATGAATAAACTTGCTGAGAAAGTGTCATCCGTCATGAATGATGCAGAGCTCAATCAAATTATTGATGATCACTACCTCGGTGAGGCACAATTACTCACCAATGGTGCAGAAGAGAACTTACTGAAACTGGCTGAAATTCGTGAAGTAATGACGGAAGATCAGACCAAACGCTGGCAACAAATAAAAAGCGACTTTATGCGCAATAAAAGTTTAGGTGGAGATGATGCTAATACCGGCTCGCAAATTGTCACCCAACTTGCCGATTTAGTGCAAAGTGTGCAAGCGTTGAAATTGCAGTAGAGGGCGATTAATCAGTGTCTTTATATAGTTTATAAATATAATTTTAGGTTTGATTTTGAATGTTTTTACTCATTGTGTTGAGGAAATTACTAGAAGATATGCCACAAAACCTTTATTAAACCACGACAGTTGATAAGAGTTGAGCACAAACACTACAGTTACAATATTGTGTAACAATTAAAATCAGTTGCACAATTGTAAATTTAAGTCTTTGTGCTTACTACTACCAACCTAAATCGGTAGTCTATTTATCTAAATTTATTAAATAATATAACAGGTTTATTGAATAAAAAGTTAACATTTGAAAATATTAGTTTGGAGAAAATAATTAATGATTCTTAATTTTGTAGATATTAATTGTTCCTCGTTTTTTCATAATTATTTCTGCTACTAATACCATCTTTTGAAAAAGCGCCATATCAAATTCCTTACCATTTTCAAAATAGATTCTAGCTAGACCTGATATGTAATTTTTTATCGTATCATCATTTTCTAAATTATTAATTTGAAGGGTATAATTGTTAACAAAATCATCAAATATATGCTTTTCATCATAATTTATTTTATCAATTTCTTTTTGAGATAGATTATTTAATACATCTAATCCATATCCATCAGTAGCTAATGGCTGTTCATTCAAATATTTTTTTTGAAATTCTTTAAATCTCAGCAAAATTTCATTAATACTTTCTATTAAATTATCCATAAATTTTAAAATTATCTTGATGCTATTAGATTACCTATATCTCTGCACTAATAATTAGACAATTGATATGATAAAAGTTTTCAAACTACAGCAACTTTTAATAATATTCCTGTCTTATTCTTTGTTAACCGAGCTACTTTGCAACGGTTATTATAGTTTTTTACTACTTTTATTACCGTTATTCAATGCTTAGTATTGGCAGATCTCGTTCCAATTAGATCTATTCTTCTACCAAAGCATCCTAATTAAAATCTATCATTTTGAATTTTCGATAATAAAATAAATATTATTTTTATTACATAATTTTTCTAACAATCCTACTCACTCATTCCTGAGAATGAAATGGGGTTCTTAGCAAAGCTGGATATTTAACGAAAAACTTTAATTTTGCATTTCATCATCGCTATCAAGATAGTCTTTAATGATACTTTTTATATTATTGAAATACGTGTAGTTGCTAAGACATGCATTAGATATTACTCTGACTAAATTATCTAAATCCTTAAATTTTAGTACTTCTCTCTCATTATAAATTTTTTATTTAGCGTTTATATAATGTTACTTTTTCTATTTATCAGTACTGATATAACTTATATTTTATCGGTATTGATTATCATCATAGACATATACTTTTATAACCTTTACATCAAAAGTTGAAATCTTTTTATGATTATTATTAATATCATCAATTATTGAATTCTCAATATTGTTGCAATTCCACCTAGTTAGTGCCTATTAAACGCTACCATTGTAATTTTAATTGCATGTCATTAAATTGAAACTCTATTTTCCTAACTATACAGTCTATCCTAGTTTAGATTTAAATATCAAAGTATTGCTTTATATGCAAAAACACATTGTTTTGCCAAAGATAACCATAAATGTTATTACTATAAATCTTATTGCTACAAATATTTACACGTTTTTATTCTTGGCGATAATCTTGAACTTATTACTAAGCTGAACTCATAAATAGCTTAGTCATTTTAATCAAGTTAGTTTTTATTTTATTATTTCAATTATCCTCAGAAATAAAATTACGTATCTACCAGAATTCAGTTCTGAAACCGCAAAACAAAATAATAACCAACTATTTTTTATACTTTTAAAAGTAAAACACGGCGAGAAATCCATATTTTTGACATAATAACATTTGAATTCATCAGGATTGTTATATTTAGGCGTTTTAAATTTCAATTTTAATTGGTCTACTATTTGATTATAAAATAAATTTTTATCTTCTATATTGATCAAATTTCTTTTTATCAAAAAAGATTGGCTAAATAATGAAAATGTTGAAAGGTAGTTATTGGCGAAATCGGAAAAAATAATTTCAATTTGCTCATTATCTATATCATAGATAAAAGTCTGTTTATGCAATAACTCTAATGTCCCATCAAATAATGTTTCATATTTGGTATATTTTTTATTCTGTATTCTTTTTATCTGCATTGTATAAGATTTAAACACCCATCTTCACTATGTAAATATCCGATTGTTAGTACATAAATCAACGAGAAAATTATGCCATTTTGTCTGCAATATAAGCCCTAATAGGGGATACCTTTAATACTCTCAAGCCATTTTTGATAGTATTGATGTAATTCCTTAACAGTTATAATTTTATCTGAACTCTCTTCAGGTGCAAAAATATTAATTTTTATAGGATTTTTTGATAATCTTTCACCTAAATCTAATTTGACAGTATAAAGTGAATAATTAGCTCTAGGTATCATAAAATATCCATATGAACAGCCTTTTATAAGCATTTTTATGCTATTTTTTTCAACTTTAGTACACAAACCATAAAAAGCATTACTCAGCCTATCTGAACTATTCACAAAAATATTACCAAGTTCATCCATATATTTTATAAAATATATTGTATAAGCACCTGTAAATTTATATTTTTTATTAAAAATCAGATCATATATTTCGGGATCATCAGTTTTTTGTGTCCATAAACTGATTGTGGCTTTTATGCTTTGATTTTTGGAATCTAAACAAGCTAAATTAAAGCTTTGACAATTTTCTTTATTGTTCATTATTTTTATATTACTCGTTGTTTTTTCGATTTATAACTACAAATTTTGTTATCAGGATAAGAACTATAACCCTTTAAAATTTTATTTAGATCAAATCGTTTACTATCATCAATTTCAATTTTTTAAAGGAAATCTTTTCTTGCATAATAATTGGTTATAAACTTCAATTCATATTCTAAACAATAACGATATATTAAGCACACAGAATCGAAAATACTTTATCGGCAATTTTAACTCATACTGCAATGTCGACACTTCTTCATTCAACAAAGTTGAAGGATAAGGTTTTGTTAAATGCCGTCGCATCAAAAAACTAGTGAGGAATGTAGCGGATTGTTGTAGTACCAATATGCATAAGCAGAAAAACCTTGTCTGGATTCCTTGTTTTAGTTCATTGTTTTAGTTCATTGGTATCGGTGAATACCTTATTTTTGACAAATTAAGTTGTAATTGTCTTAAATGTCGCTTTAGTAACAGCATTATCGTAAGGACATGCTTTATGGCTCAATGAGCAAGTGATAGCCAATAACTCAAATCAACTATCAATTATCAAACTCTTTTCCTCGGTCTGAATGAAATAATGCGATTGAGGATAATGGCGCTTTAATTGGGCTTAATACTTGCATAACAAGCTCGGCTGTTTTATGTTGTTCGGCTATCTTTCGTGCTGAGAATTCTAGTAATACACACAGATAATTCCATTTTTGCCCCACTTTTATATAAATCAAATCAGCGACAATAACATTCACATTTACACCGACAGTAAAATTTTTTCTGTAAAACATGGCAATCGCAACGGAATTAACTTCTTTAGAACGTTATACCGTTTACGGTATATTTTGCTTTCAATGATAATGATCTCATACTTATTTGCTAAATTTTTTTGTGCAATGCGTTACCTTGCTCGGCCGCTTTTGTATACTAATAAAACGCCTTTTGCTTATCTTGCTCTGTGCCCTCACCATCATCATACATATAGGCTAAAAAAAATTGGGCTTCAGCATTACCTTGCTCTGCATCTTTCTTACAGGGAGTAAAGGCTTTTTTGTAATTTTCCTTGTACCAATATTCACTGCATTGATTTGCATACCCAGCAAAAGAAACTAAGAGTGATAATATGACTAATAATCCTTTTTTCATGATTTTCCTTTTATTATATTTATATTAACAACGAAAACTTACTTATGCTTTTTAACTGATTTTTAGGGATATTAACTATCAATGTATTTAGAAAATTTATACAAAATTATTATTAGGATTTTTATAAAAAATCTAAGAAAACTATAACGAGTTTTTCATAAAAAATCATTAATAGAATGGCTATTTTGAGCCAAATTAAAAATGCATCAACGCATTATTGTTCTGTGGGAAAAAAAGAAAAAGCACTCATTGAGTGCTTTTTTGTGAAAAATAGTGATTTAAAGCGTTTTTTTAAATAATTTAATTATTCTGTTAGTTGCTTTAATTTGCTACAAGCATTTTTATGAGACCATTCACAAGCTAGTTGGTAATACTTTTTCGCTAAAGATTTATTTTGCTCAATACCATTACCTTTATCATACATAACCGCTAAATTATATTGGGCTTCAGTATCACCTTGTTCCGCCGCTTTTGTAAACCAATATAACGCCTTTTGCTTATCTTGTTCTATGCCATCACCATTATCATACATAACGGCTAAATTGTTTTGCGCCCTAAGCCTACCTTGTTCCGCCGCTTTTGTATACCAATAAAACGCCTTTTGTTTATCTTGCTCTATACCATCACCTTTATCATACATAACCGCTAATTCATATTGTAGTTCCGCTACTTTTGTATACCAATATACAGCTTTTTGTTTATCTTTCTCTATGCCATCTCCTTCATCATACATAAGCGCTAAATTATATTGGGCTTCAGCACCACCTTGTTCCGCCGCTTTTGTAAACCAATATACCGCCTTTTGCTTATCTTGTTCTATGCCATCACCTTTATCATACATAACGGCTAAATCGTTTTGCGCCCCAAGCCTACCTTGTTCTGCCGATTTTGTATACCAATAAAACGCCTTTTGTTTATCTTGCTCTATACCATCACCTTTATCATACCTAACCGCTAATTCATATTGTAGCCAAACATCACCTTGTTCCGCTACTTTTGTATACCAATATACAGCTTTTTGTTTATCTTTCTCTATGCCATCTCCTTCATCATACATAAGCGCTAAATTATATTGGGCTTCAGCACCACCTTGTTCCGCCGCTTTTGTAAACCAATATACCGCCTTTTGCTTATCTTGTTCTATGCCATCACCTTTATCATACATAACGGCTAAATCGTTTTGCGCCCCAAGCCTACCTTGTTCTGCCGATTTTGTATACCAATAAAACGCCTTTTGTTTATCTTGCTCTATACCATCACCTTTATCATACATAACCGCTAATTCATATTGTAGTTCCGCTACTTTTGTATACCAATATACAGCTTTTTGTTTATCTTTCTCTATGCCATCTCCTTCATCATACATAAGCGCTAAATTATATTGGGCTTCAGCACCACCTTGTTCCGCCGCTTTTGTAAACCAATATACCGCCTTTTGCTTATCTTGTTCTATGCCATCACCTTTATCATACATAACGGCTAAATCGTTTTGCGCCCCAAGCCTACCTTGTTCTGCCGATTTTGTATACCAATAAAACGCCTTTTGTTTATCTTGCTCTATACCATCACCTTTA
>CAMLIK010000046.1 GCA_946480175.1 uncultured Gilliamella sp. | reverse complement strand
TGACTTTGCCTGCTTTCTATTCGCATTACAGCCAGAATTATTGCATAATACACGGCGAATAAAATGCAGAATCTAAAGGTATAAATATGGAACTTCTTTGCCCTGCTGGCTCATTACCATCCCTTAAAGTTGCGATTGATAATGGTGCTGATGCAGTTTATATTGGTTTGAAAGATGATACCAATGCTCGCCATTTTGCTGGTTTAAATTTTAATGAAAAGCGACTAGTTGAAGCATCAGACTATGTTCATAAACGCGGTAAAAAGTTACACATAGCCATTAATACTTTTGCTCATCCCGATAACTTCGAACGTTGGCAATATGCCGTTGATACCGCTGCCAATATTGGTGCTGATGCATTAATCATTGCCGATTTGGCGATGCTTGATTATGCTGCTCAAAAGCATCCTAATCTTGAGCGTCATGTTTCGGTACAAGCTTCTTCAACTAATGAAGAATCAATTAAGTTTTATCATAATAACTTTCAAGTACATCGTATTGTGTTACCTCGGGTGTTATCTATGCATCAAGTAAAACAATTATCACAAGTATCGCCTGTCCCTTTGGAGGTTTTTGCATTTGGTAGTTTATGTATTATGGCAGAAGGTCGATGCTATTTATCATCATACTTAACCGGCGAATCACCCAATACCGTTGGCGCTTGCTCACCAGCCAAGTTTGTCCGTTGGGAAGAGACCGATAAAGGACTTGAATCAAGACTCAACAATGTTTTAATTGATTGTCATAAAAAAGGGGAAAATGCGGGTTACCCAACCTTATGTAAAGGACGCTATTTTGTTGGCAATGAACTGTATCATCCTATTGAAGAACCAACAAGTTTAAATACCATTGAACTGTTACCTGAACTATTTGCGGCTAATATTGCCTCAGTAAAAATTGAGGGTCGGCAACGTAGTCCAGCTTATGTGGAACAAGTGACTAAAGTTTGGCGACAAGCTATTGATCGTTATAAAGCGAATCCTCAAACATTCCAAGCAGAAAAGAACTGGATGGATACATTAGGATCAGTGTCAGAAGGTACACAAACGACATTAGGTGCTTACCACCGTAAATGGCAATAAAGTGTAAACATATTTACTCATGTTTACCAATAAAATAAATATGATACTAATCTAGATTGCTTTTGATATTAGCGTTAGAAAATAGCTATCAAACATTGACTATTAAAAATAATTAAATACAGATATAGTGAGCAAGACTATGAAATATGCGTTAGGCCCTGTACTTTATTATTGGCCTAAAATCGAAACCGAAGCCTTTTATCAAGCCGCTAAGGAAAGTGAAGCGGATATTATTTATATGGGCGAAACGGTATGCACTAAACGCCGTGAAATGAAGGTACCTAATTGGCTAGATTTAGCCAAAGAAATTGCTAAGTCAGGTAAGCAAGTGGTACTTTCTACTCTTGCGTTACTTGAAGCACCTTCAGAACTGACTGATTTAAGACAGTTAGTCAATAATGGGGACTTTCTAGTTGAAGCGAATGATTTGGCAGCAATTAATATTGCCCATGATAATAACTTACCGTTTGTCGCCGGCCCAGCTATAAACTGTTATAACGCATTAACGCTAAAATTATTACAAAAACAAGGTATGGTGCGTTGGTGTATGCCTGTTGAACTGTCTCGTGATTGGCTGAGTAATGTGCTAAAACAATTTGATTCCTTAAAAATTGATCGTAATTTTGAGGTCGAAGTATTTAGTTATGGCTATTTACCCTTAGCTTACTCTGCGCGCTGCTTTACAGCCAGATCAGAAGATAGACCAAAAGATAAATGTGAAACTTGCTGTATTAAATATCCAGTTGGACGAGAAGTGTTTTCGCAAGAACAACAGAAAGTGTTTGTATTAAACGGTATTCAAACTCAAAGTGGTTATTGTTACAATTTAGGAAACAATCTAAAGGATATGCATGGCTTAGTCGATATTGTGCGTATTTCACCACTTGGTATTCAGACGCTTGATATCGTGAAACAATTTAGAGCCAATGAAGATGGCACAAACCCACTACATATTGAACATAAACGAGACTGTAATGGTTATTGGAATGGGATTGCAGGACTTGAACTTACACAATAAACATCCGCTAGCTGAAATTTTTAGAGCGGATTTTCCCGCTCTAGATAACAATGTGTATCTTGATTCGGCCGCTACTGCGTTAAAACCGCAAATCATGATCGATGCAACCATTGAGTATTATGCACATAACACTGCAACAGCTCAGCGCAGTTTACACCAAGACGCCTTAAAAGTGACGGCTACTATTAATGAGGCTAGGCAAAATGTTGCCGATTTAATTCATAGCCAATCAAGCCATCAAATTGTCTGGACACGTGGAACTACTGAATCAATAAATATAATTGCTCAAAGCTATGCAAGGCCTTTACTGCAAGTTGATGATGAAATTATTGTCAGTGAATTAGAGCACCATAGCAATCTATTACCTTGGCTCATCGTCGCGAAACAAACTGGGGCAAAACTCATTAAATGGTCTGCTGAAGTTAATGAACTTTCATCATTACTATCAAGCAGAACCAAAATTGTAGCTATCACCCAAATGTCTAATGTTACCGGTTTTTGTCCTGATTTAGCGAAAATTAGTCAGTTAGTCCACCAATATAATGCGATTTTAGTGGTAGATGGTGCACAAGGCGTGGTACATCAGCCAATTGATGTTACCGCATTAAATATCGATTTTTACGCTTTTTCTGCCCATAAGTTATATGGCCCAACGGGACTTGGCGTACTATACGGAAAACAACATTTGCTTGAGCAGATGGACGTTTGGCAAGGTGGCGGCAAAATGTTGAAAAATGCTTCATTTTTAGGATTTGAAGTTGAACAACTGCCTTATAAATTCGAAGCCGGCACGCAAAATATCGCCGGAATCCTTGGCTTTCAAGCGACGTTATCATGGTTAAAAAAATGGGATGAAGCACAATTAGATTGTTATTTAAAACAGTTGGTAAATTATGCCGAATCAAAATTAGCGCAATTAAAACATATCGAGTTCTACCAAGTTAAAAATAGCCCAATAATAAGCTTTACTATAGAAAATATTCACCATAATGATATCGCTATTTTATTGAGCGAACAAAATATTGCTATCCGTACCGGTGAATTATGTGCCAAGCCACTGATGGATAAACTTGGATGTCATGGGGTTATGCGCATTTCACTAATGCCATATAATAATCAGCAAGATATTGATAGTTTTATTAGCGCACTGCAAAATGCTATTGAGTTATTAACATAGCTTCATATGTTAGTCGTTAACGATTATCTTATAATAACGACTATATATTAATAACTATTATCTTTAAACCAAATCTCCAACTTATAACTGGTTTTAATTATGCTATCACAACAAACATTATTTGAATTATTCTCCAAACAACATAACTGGCAAGATCGTTATCGACAATTGATAGCTTTAGCAAAACAATTACCGGATTTTGCTGATGAAAAAAAAATTGAGGCTAATCAAGTTTATGGTTGTGAAAACCGGGTATGGCTAACGGCCAATAAACAATCCGATAATACTTTTATTTTTCATGGTGATAGTGAGGGTAGAATTGTTAAAGGACTACTCGCAGTTTTAATTATTATTGCCAATAATAAAACAGCGGAACAGATTAAAGCGCTTGATTTTCATGCGATATTAAAGCAATTAAAAATCACTGATGAATTGAGCCAATCTAGGTTACAAGGGCTGGATAAATTGATTGAACGAATTAAGAGTCAATGATATAGAAAAGGGAGAATTAATTCTCCCTATTAACAAATCTAAATAATTATCGTTGGGTAAATAATGTCACCACTTTCCTCACACCAGCAACTTTACTTGCCAACGATGCGGCTTCTTGCCCTTCTTCACTGTTTACAATACCGATTAAAAATACTTCGCCATCTTCAGTAACAACTTTAATATTGCGGGCTTTAGTTTTGGAATTCATCACCAATTGAGATTTAACTGTTGTGGTGATCCACATATCATTACTGATAGTTCCTGCTCCAACTGGCTCATTGGCGCGGATTTGGTTATAAACTTTTTTCACACCTTCGACTCGATAAGCAAGGCGCTCAGCCTTTTCGATTTGCTCAGCATTCGCTTTTACAACATAATACTGACTTACCACTATAAGAAAGATTAATGGGAGCGGACAAAAGATGAATAAACGATGGGTAATAGCATTATGGGGTTTAATGATTCTGGGGTTAACCGGGTGTGATTCGTATCCCTATAAGACAGATATTCAAGAGATTTATGACTGGAATAATCAGACAGGTAATAAAGCGATTTGTATGATAATCGGTAATGTCTCAAGAACGATGTATCCTTATACTACCTATCATATGGATGGGGAAGACTTACCTTTTTCAGATGAGAGACTTAAACCTTATTATAATCGTCTAAAAAATGAGAATTTACATTTTTTTACTGAACGTGGCTTTTTTACCGAGGAATGGGTCGGTGAGACTGATGGTAAACCGCTATACCGTTATGATTTAACTGATTTAGGTCAACAGTATTTTGACGGGTTTAGGAACCAAACTAATTTCTGTTTTGGTCGAATAGTGGTGGACTCTATTAATCGGACTAAAGATGGTATAAACGGTATAGGAGGGGGCACAATTCGTGATGTATATATTACCTATCATGTAGAGAATATCCCAGACTGGGTAAAAGAGCCGGCAGTGTACCAGCGTTATCGTTATTCTGAAAAACTTATTACCGGTGAAAAGCTATCGGGTATGCATAGTTACCGAGTAGTAGGTAAAGGGAAGTTAAAGTCAATTGGAGGAGTGAATGGAAGGTATCGATGGGCATCTTCAGACTATGATGAAGATTAAAAAGTGCAGTAATCCATCAATTCAGCATTACTATAATTTTTTTTAATGTTTTGGGCAGGATACTCATCTGCCCTTACAATTCCGTCAGAGCTTGAAAATCCAACAAATGATTCACAGACAGGGCTATTTTTAATTAAGCAGTGTATTGGTCAAATCAGGGGGGACCATGAAGTTGAGGTAGCTATTAATTATTGGCCAAATGGCCAGCAAGATGAAAATGGTCAGCAAATAACGCCGTACTTACTGACTTACCACTATAAGAAAGATTAATGGGAGCGGATAAAAGATGAATAAACGATGGGTAATGGCATTATGGGGGGTAATAGTATTGGGGTTAACCGGATGTGATTCGTATCCCTATAAGACAGATATTCAAGAGATTTATGACCGGAATAATCAGTCAGGCAATAAAGCGATTTGTATGATGGTTGGTCGCGTTACAAAGTCAATGTATCCTTATACTACCTATCATATGGAAGGGGAATATTTGCCATTTTCAAACAAAACACAAAAAGCGTATTATAATCGTTTAAAAAACGAAACTTTGCACTTCTTTGCTGAACGGGGATTTTTTACTGAAGAATGGGTAGGTGAGACTGATGGTAAACCGCTATATCGTTATGATTTAACCGATTTAGGCCGACAAAATGTTGACTGGGCATTAGGCGAGACAAACTTTTGTTTTGGACGGATAGTGGTGGACTCTATTAATCGGACTAAAGATGGTATAAACGGTATAGGGGGGGGAACAATTCGAGATGTGTATATCACCTATCATGTGGAGAATATCCCAGACTGGGTAAAAGAGCCGGCAGTATACCAACGTTTTCGTTATTCTGAAAAACTCACTACTGGGGAAAAACTATCGGGTATGCATAGTTATCGAGTAGTAGGTAAAGGAAAATTAAAGTCTGTTTCAGGTGTGAATAGAAGGTATCAATGGGCATCTTCAGACGATGATGAAGATGAAAAAGCGCAGCAATCAGTTGATTAAGTATTGCTATTATCTTTTTTATATCTTTGGTAACGATACTCGTCTGTCAGCATTCGGTCGTTGAATGCTGACATTTTTAATGTATCAATCATTATTTATTTTGTCGGCGTTTAAGTTTGTATGGTTTATCCATTCCTAAAACTAAGAATAATAATGGATTTGGGGATTATAGAAACGTCACTTTAAGTGAGGCACAACAAACAGCTTTACTTTCACACTATCATCAATCGCATACCGGTAAAGAAGCGAACCAGGTTAACAGCGTTATGGTTGTGCATTTTTACAATTTAAGTGCTTATAAAGATAAATTGGGCGACAAAGTGGTGGCAGATCACTGGGATAAGCATAAAAAACGACTGAATCAGCCATCTATAGATAATTTTGAAGCATTAGAAAAATCGGGTTATCAGGCTTTATATCAATATGTAAATGAAAGCTCGCAAGATTATTATCACTATCTGATTTGGTTATGGGGAGAAGATAAACAATACTATCAAGTGGGGGACGGAGCGAAGAAAGAAGCGCTACCTGAGACGTTAAACAGCTTATTTTTCTGGCGTAATGAAGTCTTGCCGAACTGCTCTGATATGCATATTAGTTTTTTATTAAACGTGTTACAAATATTTGATAGTGGTAGCATTGGTAATATTGAATTGCCAATCCAATCCGCACTATGGGCGATGTTGTTTGAAAATAAGCAGTCGATTTATTTTTACCTATTGGGTGATACCGAATCAACCGTATCACCGATAGCGGATGAAGAGGAATTTTATTTACGACAAGAAGTAAAAGATAGGCAGGCAAGGCAAGATGGTGAACCGCTTTCTGAGGAACAACAATCCGACGGCGTAATATCGAACGAGACTATTTTCAACGCGGCGAAGGGAACGCTAGAGTTAGATAGAGAAGAGAATGTTTCCGTATTGCAGTTGCTGTTGAAAAGATGGCTTAACACCAGTCTTGAAGGGGTGATAAGGGCATCAAGGCATTCCGTCAGGCTGAATGAATTAATGATGCGTGACCATTTTCTAAGGGTAATGAATTTATTTACGGGGAGCCAAAGTGAACGTATTTTGCAATATGAAGTGAAGATGACAGTCAGAGCCTTGAACAAATATATGCAAAATATGCATGGATTGATGCCGTTCTTTTTTAATTCAGAAATGAGAACCGCTAGAGGTCAAACACTACAAGTTAGTAAAAATATTGATGGTATTTGGCAGGTAGAAAATGCTAATAGCCGAAGTATTAACCGGGATAAAGTGAAAGTAAGTCTGTTAGCGTTTTTTAAATCAGCGGAAGAGCAACAGAATTTTGAATCGTTATTGCATCGAACTGGTGGGCGCCCGGCGCAGTCGGCGATGAATAGGCTTGCTCCTTATATCATAGAAATGAGTGATACAGTATACGATAGCGAAGATATAGAAAAATTGTCGAAGGCATTGTCGCACAATAAACGTAATGCGCCTCGTATTGAAAAACTCGACAGCTTAGCAGCAAGTATATTAAATGGAGTAGGGATCTACTTCCAGATACAAACGCTACAGAATTTGGAAAGTCAGCTTGATACGTTAAATGACCCAATAACGAAAGAAACAATCAAATATAAAATATTTGTTAACAGAAGCTTAATAGTATTAAATACAATGGATATAGTAGCGAATATTACTAATTTAGCAAAGTCAGGGAAATTAGAATTATATTTTAGCCGTACGAGTAGCCTTTATCGATATGCAAGGCGATATAAAATTTGGAGTAAGACCCTTGCTTGGATTGGCGTTTACGATGCGATGTTATCATGTCTAGTGGCATTTAGGAGTTACAACAGTGGAAATACCGGGTCAGGTGTGTTATTGGTAACGAGTCTTTTAAGTTTGGCTGTGAGTTTAACTTTAGTCATTCTTAATGTGATTCCATTCTGGGGACAAATAGCAGCATTAATTATAGTAATAGGAACGACGATAATTGAGGCTATTTACTATAGTGATGGTAGTGATTGGGATGAGTTGGATAAGTGGTTAAATCGCAGTATGTTGGGTAATTATGACCATAAAGACAAGTATCCGCTTTATTACTTACCGACACCGATTTGCATGCGGTTATCACAGCAGGATTTTTATCTGGCGGTAAATGGTGGTATTTGTAAGGTTGAGGCTGATTCAAGTTGGTATGATTTTATGAATACCGATTATGATCTTTATTTAATGCTAAATTTACCGGATTTTAATAAGAAAAAAGGGTGGTTTGAGGGCACAATAATGGTTATGTCATCAAATAATCGGCAAGTGATCATCCTAAGTATTAAACACGATGACAGCCGATTAAAAATTGTTACACATGGGTCAATAGCTAACTTTAAGCCGATAATTAGACAATCATTGGATAAGGAAAACGAATATTATCGTATGGATGAAAAGGAAGTAAAAGAGATGAGTAATGATGAACAGCAATGGAATGCGTTAATGAGTCTGGCAACAGGGCAGGCTTTACCCGCCCCTACAGATCCGTCAGATTTTGAAAGTCCAACAAATGATTCACAGACAGGGTTATTTTTAATTAAGCAGTGTGTTGGTCAAATCAAGGGTGATCATGAAGTAGATGTATCTATTAATTATTGGCCAAATGGCAAGCAAGATGAAAATGGTCAGGATATAACACCGTACTTACTGACTTACCACTATAAAAAAGATTAATGGGAGCGGATAAAAGATGAATAAACGATGGGTAATGGCATTATGGGGGGTAATAGTATTAGGGTTAACCGGGTGTGACTCGTATCCCTATAAGACAGATATTCAAGAGATTTATGATTGGAATAATCAGTCAGGCAATAAAGCGATTTGTATGATGATTGGTGATATTAAACGAGACATGTACCCTTATACTACCTATCATATGGAAGGGGAAGATTTGCCCTATTCAAATGAGAGACTTAAACCTTATTATAATCGTCTAAAAAATGAGAATTTACATTTTTTTACTGAACGAGGCTTTTTTACCGAGGAATGGGTAGGGGAAACTGATGGTAAACCACTGTATCGTTATGATTTGACCGATTTAGGTCGACAATATGTTGATTGGGCATTTGGTGAAACAAACTTCTGCTTTGGACGGATAGTAGTGGACTCTATTAAACGGACTAAAGATAGTATAAACGGTATAGGGGGGGGCACAATTCGAGATGTGTATATCACCTATCATGTGGAGAATATTCCTGACTGGGTAAAAGAGCCAGCAGTGTATCAGCGTTATCGTTATTCTGAAAAACTTACTACTGGAGAAAAACTATCGGGTAGGCATAGTTACCGAATAGTAGGTAAAGGGAAGTTAAAGTCAATTGCAGGTGTGAATGGAAGGTATCAATGGGCATCTTCAGATTATGATGAAGATTAAAAAGTGCAGTAATCTGTCGATTAAGCATACTATTATCTTTTTTAATGTTTCGGGCAGGATTCTCATCTGCCCTTACTATTATATGGAAGGAGAAGATTTGCCTTTTTCATCAAAAACACAATGAGCATATTTTAATCGTTTAAAAAATGAAAATCTACATTTTTTTCTGAACGAGGCTTTTTTACCGAGGAATGGGTAGGCGAAACTGATGGTAAACCGCTATATCGTTATGATTTGACGGATTTAGGTCGACAGTATTTTGACGGGTTTAGAAACCAAACTAATTTCTGTTTTGGACGGATAGTGGTGGACTCTATTAATCGGACTAAAGATGTTACTAATGGAGTCGGGGGAGGAAAAGAGCGTGATGTGTATATTACCTATCATTTGGAGAATATCCCGGACTGGGTAAAAGAGCTGGCAGTGTATCAGCTTTTTCGTTATCCAAAAGAAGTTGCAACAGGGGAGTCGTTTGAAGGATTTCATAGTTATCGAGTATTAGGTAAAGGAAAATTAAAGTCAATTGCAGGTGTGAATGGAAGGTATCAATGGGCATCTTCAGACGATGATGAAGATGAAAAAGCGGAATAATCAGTTAATTAAGCATTACTATTATCTTCTTTACGGCAAGATGAATTGAACCAATCTAGGTTACAAGGGCTGGATAAATTGATTGAACCAATTAAGAGTCAATGATATAGAAAAGGGAGAATTAATTCTCCCTATTAACAAATCTAAATAATTATCGTTGGGTAAATAATGTCACCACTTTCCTCACACCAGCAACTTTACTTGCCAACGATGCGGCTTCTTGCCCTTCTTCACTGTTTACAATACCGATTAAAAATACTTCGCCATTTTCCGTAACGACTTTGATATTACGTGCTTTTGTTTTGGAATTTAGTGTAAGTTGGGATTTAACTTTGGTGGTTATCCACATATCATTGGCGATAGTCCCTGCACCAACCGGCTCTCCGGTACGAATTTGGTTATAAACTTTCTTTACACCTACAACATCATAAGCAAGACGCTCAGCCTTCTCAATTTGTTCGGCATTCGCTTGGCCAGTTAAAATAATGTTACCATTATAAGTACTTGAAGAAATACGAGAGCCTATAAAGAAAGGACCATTTTCACTTAACTTATTATTCATTCTGGTATTGAGTGTTGTATCATCAACTTGCGTTCCAGCTGTACGCGGATCAGTAACCACTTTTGCTGTAGCGCCAGCACCGACACCAAGAACAGCAGCAACACACCCCTGTAGCATTAAAGCACTTGATGCTAATACGGCAATTAAGACAACTTTTTTCATTATTACTCCTTTTATTTACAGCTAAGTCAAGTTCAAATACTGATGAATACTTTTTATTATGCCTTGTAGATAATGATTTGCAAAATAATTTTCTGTAATGTAAAAATTACATGATTGTTTTTAATTAACATAATATCAATAAAGAAATTACTCCATTTGCTAGTACAAACATTTATTTTTTTTAAAAATCTGCTATCTTTTAATAGAAAGTCATATAAAAATTAATGGAATAAAGCTATGAATCAAGATTATATCGATTGGTTATATGGTCTATCGGCACCAATGGTTGCCTTAAATAAAGAGTGTGGCGCAAGTTATACATCACCCTTTTTTTTTCCTGAGGATAAATATACCGATTTGAAAAAAGACTGGGGTATTGATTCGCGAGAAACACTATTAGCAATGGTTTTTAATATGGTCGATGATGGTCATGCACCAGCTTTATCTAAACACTACTTTATGTACCCACGCCTATCAGCAATCGACTGGTTAAAATACACCGAGAAACATACTGATTACCAAAAAGTCTTACTAGAACTTGTTGAAAAGAGTTATTTAGAATGTGGGGTTGGTGGCATCCGTAGTTGGGATTATGCTCGTATGGGCTATATATTACGTAATGGCACCACTAATAAATTTATTACTGAACAAGAAGCCCTTTGGATTTTTTATCGAATTGCACTGCGCGCACAATACTATTATTCATCTTGGCAAAGTTATTTTTCTGGCTGGTATATTGGTTATCAATATTGGAAATCGCTCTCTAACAAAGAAGACTTAGAAAAATTACGTTGTGAATTATACCGTTCATCGCAAACATGGGCTATGACTAATTTATATAACAATGAAGATTCCCCTTATCATCACTTGCCTTGGTATATTGAAATAGAAGAATTGGAAAAACCAGAATCATTAATGGAGTATGCTTGGTCATGAATAACAATTTTTGGCAATTATTAGCAATTGAGAAAACTACTGATATAACGGTGATTCGACAAGCTTATCGAACAAAACTACCAGAATATCATCCGGAAACCGATCCTGATGGTTTTAAAGCACTACGCGAAGCTTATGAATTAGCTATGCAGTATGCAAAATCACCAGAGTCAATGGCTGATGAATTAAATCAAGAACACCCTGCTGAAGAAATTGTAAAACCACTTACAGAAGAAGAACGGCAAGTCAAAGAAATCTGTGATAATTATCAAGCGTTACTTGATGATCCTACTCGATGTCATAATGTTAATGAGTGGCATAAATTTGTTGCGTCATTTTATGATTACCCAATGTCCATTCTGGAGATTGCTAAATGGAAGATGTTAGACATCAGTTACGACACACTAACGATATCACTATCTTGTGTAAAGATATTAGCAGATAATCTACGCTGGCGTCAGGAAGTAATTAATCATTCTCCCAACAACGCTGATATATATCAGAATTTTTTCGAACATATTGATCATGGTGACTTTTTTGATTATGACAGCTTACCAAAAACGAATAAAGCCTTACAAAATGTAACCATAGATTATGCCCATTGTGCTAGACGGATTTTTTGGGAAAAAACATCAGTTGAGTTAAACATATATTTATCTATTCATACCGTAGTTTACTTACCTGATAATCCAGAGTTTATGCAAGAGCTGGCCAATTGGTATTATTTTGCTAAAATGCCAAATAGAGGATTATTAGACTATGCTTTAACTTGTATAGCAGATCCAAATCAAGATCAGCAGATACAAGAACAATGGAAAGCGATCGCCGCAATGCAATATTCCCTGCTTGAAGACGAACAAAATGCCTTATTGCTTTGGTTAGAACTCTATCATTTACCACAATATCAAGAAAAAAGCATCAATTGGTTAATATTATGGTGTGCCAAAAATCAGTTTGATTATCTACCATTATTAATTCTTGCATTAAACCAATCTTATTGTTTAACGCCAGAAAGCCATGAAAATTACGTATATAGTATTCCGCAACTTACACCATTAACAATTTCTCGACTACTAAAATTAAGAAAAGAAAATTACAGCAATGAAATTGCAGCTATTATAACCTGGGCACTAGATAATAACTGGAATTATCGTCAAGTGTTACATGCATTATTATGTGATGATGGTAACAGTCGGTTATATCGCTTATATCGACATGCGATCATGCTACGTCACGGAAATAAAACACTATTGCAAGAAATCTTAGCTGAATCAAGTGAAGATAAATTTAAACAATTTATTTTACAAAATCTGCAACGTCAAGCTAAACAACACCTTGAATGGCTAACCAATCTACCACCAGTACAAGAATTCAAAGAGTGGTTGTACCAAAGCGATGAAAACGCAATTATTCCGGCTAAATTTGATCCGGATGATGAAGAGGAGAATCAGTTTTTTTATAGCCGGTTATGGCTCAATAGATTCGATGATATCCCATTTGTCGCTAAATTACATTTATATAACAATGTAGCTTACCGAAATATGGAGATGTTTGATTGGCCAGTATATTGTCAATTCAGAGGAAATTACAATTTACCCAAATCACCTGCTCAATCAATTATTGCTACTGATAAAAATGCTTATTGGCATTGGTATCGTTACTGTCTATTAGTCATCACCATTGCTAATTCACCAATTAAAGCAGCCAACTTTATTCGAGAAAAAAATAGCTTATTTTTACTTCCTAGAAATGATCCGCTTACATCGCTTATAGATACATTTAAGTCTAACGAATGGCAAAATGATATTGAATTATATAATCTTATTGATAGTGATCTGATTGGTAGTCTCTTAATTAATTATCCAAATTCAATTGAGGCTTTTATCAACTTACCCGCGGAGGTTAATTGGGATGAAATTGAACAAATAGTAGAACAAAGATGGGCAAATAAACTAGCAAACAAATCTGTCGCTGGTTTAATGTTACTGTATTCAATTGTTTTTGACAAAGCCAATCAAAAAACAAAACTAAAAGAAATACTACAAAAGCTAGCTGGTGATAATACCCAGTTACAAAAAATCGTCGAATCATTTAGGTTAAAAATATCCATTCCATCATCTCTCAAAAAAAATAATGATGAATTGCAAAAAATAGACACCTTAAAAAATTTAAATCAAAAACTCAATAAAGATGATGCGATATATGAAAAAGAAGATATCGAAACACTTGTAGAAATTAAACAAAATAATGATATTACACTTAAATTATGCTCAACATTGCTTTTAGCCAAAAATATGGATCACCAGAAAAAACTTAAATCTAAAGCGTTTCCACCCAATAAGTGGTGGCAAATTTGGCGTTGGAACGGTCGAACCAATTTAATTGGCTTCTTAAAACAGATGGGCTTTTCTTGTTTACTTCTTCTTTTACTACTAATAAGTGCAAGCCAAACAAATTTAGATAATTCTATTATTGATATATTATGGGGAGTTGCAATAATCAATATTAGCTTTGCGATAAAACGACGCTTAAATGACTGTTATTATAATAGTGGCATCTATTTTTTTGTATCAGCCTCACTTGTACTACCAATTCTATTGTTGCCGTGTTGGCTCCCTTCTGCCGATGAGACCAACCGTTACGGACCACCAATAACAGAATAAGAAGAAAAGATAAATCATCTCAATATCCCCTTTACAATGCTATTTTCTAATTATTAAAGGGGATAATTTTACAAAACTATCGATTAAGCTCGCTAAGATTTACCTCTATTTCGCTACGTATTTGCTCGATTTCTTCTGGATTTTGCTGTTCCAAGACTTCCATAAAAACTTGGATATATGAGCCGATGAGTAGTCGCTCATCACCCAATGACTGAGCCCATGCTTGCTCTAATCGTGCTAATAAAGTACGATTTGGCATTTCATCACGCGGATGAATTTTAAGTGCAGCTAATCTATCATGGCTTTCTTGTTTTTGTTTATCGGTTAATCCAATCGGACTATGATCAATTACTTTGCCATGAAATGTACCGGTTTCCAATAACACAACATCAACTTCAAGCAACCCATTTAAATCATAACTAAAGCGAACATCAATCCCTTGAATTTTATCCATAGGAGTTAATGGCACTTCAAATTTATCAATTAGAACATTATTTTCAACTCGAGGATTTTCACCCTGATAAACCGAAAGTATAATATTTTTCTGCTGTGGGCTTAAAGTATAAAACCTTTTTACTTTTGAAGTTGGCACAATCGTATTGCGTTCAATAATCGGTGAGAACAAACCATTAATATTGCCAGAACTACTTTCGATTCCAAGTGTATATGGACAGACATCGGTTAAAATAACCTCTTCGACATCAGCATCACGCAAACGGCAAGCAGCCTGAACGGCGGCACCTTGTGCCACAATAGTTGTTGGATTGATATGACGATAAGGGAGTTTGCCAAATAATTTTGTCACTAACTCACGAACCACCCCCAATTGTGATGACCCGCCAACTAAGACAATATGTTCAAGTTCATTAGGTTTTAAGCGAGCATCACTTAATGCCTGTTCTACAGGCGCACGTAAACGATTAAGTAAAGGTAACCAAATTGATTTAGCTCTTACTTCATTTAATG
>CAMLIK010000045.1 GCA_946480175.1 uncultured Gilliamella sp. | reverse complement strand
TTTAGACAATATAATGTTATTTACTGACAATAATATTAATCGTTAAAATTAACTATCTATTCTTGGTATTGAAGTTTAAAATATATCCATATTCATAAATTAGTATGAATATTATTCAAGTTCCAATCTTTTCTTATCTATCTTTTCTATTTCATAAATCTTAGCACTTGAGGACAATAATTATGTTTCAATGGCTTTCAAATTGGATTTTAGATGGACTTAAGCATTCACCCGAAATACTTTTATTTCTCTCTTTAAGCTTAGGGTATTTGATTGGTGGTATTCGAATCGGCAAATTTCAGTTAGGTGGTGTGGCTGGTTCATTATTGGTAGCAGTGGCATTAAGCGTATTTGGTGTGACTGTCGATGCTGGTGTTAAAGCGGTACTTTTCGCGTTATTTATTTATGCTGTTGGTTTCGAAAGCGGACCGCAGTTTTTCCGTTCATTAGGGGTAAAAACCCTGCGTGAAATCTTTTTAGCATTATTTATTGCAGTTGCCGGTTTTGTAACGGTAGTGGTGTTAGCCAAATTATTCCATTTAGATAAAGGTCTTGCTGCTGGTTTAGCCGCAGGAGGATTAACTCAATCAGCTATTATGGGTACGGCATCAGATGCGCTGACTCAGCTAGGTTTAAGCCCAGAAGAGTTAAGCAGATTACAAGGTAATGTGACTATTGGTTATGCGGTGACATATATCTTTGGTTCACTGGGCGCGATTATCGTTTGTGTTAACATTTTGCCAAAAATTATGGGGCGAGAAATTAACGACGATGCAATTAAGGCTGAAGCTGAACAATTACATGGCTCGCTTTTATTAGGTAGTGGTCAAAACTTTGCTTTATCTGATGTAACTGGTCGCTTATACCGTATTACTAATAAGGTTAATCAAACCGTTGAAAGTTTAGAAAAGGTGATTAATGGTATTAGTATTGAACGAATCAAACGTGGCAATCGTATTATTGAAGCTGCACCTGAAACCTTATTAAAAGCCAAAGATATTATTTTAGTTGTTGGTCATCGTGATGCCATGATTGCTGCAACTGATTTATTGGGTGAAGAAGTGAATTCAGCACAGGGTATGGATGTGGTGATGAATACCCAAGATGTTGAAATGCGTAATACTCGATATGTCGGTCAAAATTTAACGCAAGTGCTTTCATCTGATGAAGTGATGAAGTTAAAGCATGGTATTTATTTAATTGCTGTTCATCGTGATGGACAACCATTGCCATTAAATAATGATATGGTATTTAAGTTAGGTGATGTTATTACCATTTATGGTACCGATGGTGATTTAAGGCGTGTGGTTGACAGAATTGGTGCGCCGATTACCAAAAGTGAAAAAACTGACTGGATATTCCATGGTTTAGGTCTGGTAGTTGGACTTATTATTGGTCTTATTGTGATCAGAGTCAGTGATATTCCAATCACTTTAGGTGCAGGTGGTGGTGCATTATTATCAGGATTATTGTTTGGTTGGTATCGCTCCTTACATCAAACTGTTGGAAATATTCCAACCGGAGCAGTGCAATTACTTAAAGATTTTGGTCTAGCTGGCTTTGTAGCAGTGGTTGGTCTCAGTTCAGGTTTACAAGCAATTAATACGATTAAAGATCAAGGTCTTTCATTATTCTTAATCGGTGTTGTGGTGACTTTATTGCCGATGTTACTAGGCATTTATTTTGGTAAGTATGTCTTGGGTTATAAAAATTCAGCGGTATTTGCTGGCGCTTTAGCTGGCTCTCGCAGTGCAAATCCAGCTTTTGGTGAAGTACTAAATAAAGCCGGTAACTCAACGCCTACCAACTCTTTTGCAATTACCTATGCTTTAGCTAATGTTTTCCTAACATTATTAGGACCATTAGTTGTTGCTTTTGTTTAATTGACATCTCAAATTAAGGATACATGGTTATGAAAAGTAATAATGAATATGCGAAATACGCGAATTTAAGTCCTTTTGAATTGAAAGATAATTTAATTAAACTAGCACAAAGCCATACTGACCGTGTGATGTTAAATGCAGGGCGTGGTAATCCTAATTTTTTGGCAACCTGGCCACGACAAGCATTTTTTCAACTTGGTGTTTTTGCGCTACAAGAATCCGAAATGTCTTTTTCATATATGAATGAAGGTGTCGGTGGTATGCCAATTAAGGCTGGTTTAACTGGTCGTTTTGAACATTTTGTTCGTCAAAATTATCAAACTCCGGGTGTGTCATTTTTAGGTAAAGCATTTTCTTATATTCGCGATCAGCTTGGCCTAGATGAAAATGCATTTTTACAAGAGATGGTAGAAGGTATTTTAGGTTGTAATTATCCTGTGCCAGATAGAATGTTACGCTTTAGTGAAGAGGTAGTTAAAGCATATGTTCTCACTCAAATGGGGGCACAATATCTTGGTCGTGATGATCTGGATCTGTTTGCCGTTGAAGGCGGTACAGCAGCAATGGCCTATATTTTCAATTCTATGAAAGAAAATAACTTAATCCAAAAAGGCGACAAAATTGCCATTGGCGCACCGATTTTTACACCGTATTTAGAAATTCCAGAGCTTAATGATTATCAATTAGTAGAGGTTTTAGTTAATTCTGATCCTGATGCGAATTGGCAATATCCTGAAGCGGAATTACGCAAATTAGAAGATCCTGCTATTAAAGCTTTCTACTTAGTTAACCCATCAAATCCACCATCAGTAAAAATTGATGATAAAAGCTTGCAGATCATTGCTGATATTGTGAAAAAACGTCCTGATTTAATTATTTTAACTGATGATGTTTATGGCACATTTGCCGATAATTTCCAATCTTTGTTTGCTATTTGTCCAAAAAATACCATTTTAGTTTATTCATTTTCTAAATACTTTGGTGCAACTGGTTGGCGTTTAGGTGTTATTGCCACCGCTCGTGATAATATATTCGACAAAAAAATTAAGGCATTACCAAGCAAAACGAGACAAATTTTAGATAAACGCTATAGTTCTATTGTAACTGATCCTGAAAATCTAAAATTTATTGACCGTTTAGTGGCCGACAGTCGTGCAGTGGCGTTAAATCATACTGCTGGGCTTTCAACTCCACAACAAGTACAAATGGTGTTATTTGCTTTGTGTGAGATGATGGATACCGATCAAAGTTATAAAGCAGCATTAAAATCATTGATCCGTCGTCGAGCGGCTTCGTTATATCAACATTTAGGGCTTGCGCATCATACTGATGAAAATAGTGTCGATTACTATACCTTAATTGACCTAGAACATATTTGTCGTGAGCTTTATGATGACAAATTTGCTAAATGGATCTTAAAAAATAAGAATCCATCTGAGATGTTATTTAGAATTGCCGATGAAGCAGGGGTTGTTTTATTACCTGGTAAAGGATTTGCTGTACAGCATCCTTCGGCTCGAGCTTCATTAGCCAACTTAAATGAATACCAATATGCAGCGATTGGTTTATCAATGCGAAAACTTGCTCAAGAGTATTATGCTGAGTATCAAGGAAAAGCGAAGAAAAAATAGTTAATCACTTAGATTAATTCATCTGTCTACATATCAAACCCTAGTTTAACTAGGGTTTTTTATTTTATATATCATTCAACTTGATTATAAATTTTAGTTATTCCTTCTGAATAAAATCAAGTTAATTTAATAATATTGATTTTTTTTAAACAGTAATTTGACAGCTTATTTTCCAATCTATATGATTGCAAATGAAAATCATTATCAATTTTAGTATATTCGGATGAAAAAGATAACTGCAAAATTTAGTTTATTTAGCTTGTGCTTTATGTCCTCATCTTCTCGATATAGAACTTATCAACAACCACGACAAGTAGGTATTTCTGGACAAATAAATTATTGATAAATCAGTTAAATATTATATGTACGAAAGGTTTAAGTTTGTTTTATTTTTTACTATTAAAGAATGGTATTAATGAAAATATTATGACCACAAAATAGGTACTGCAAAAGGATAATTAGTAAATGAATGACAATGCAACAATTAAATTACCTAAAAATGTATGGTTATTATTTGTAAGTCTTTATATTACAGAATATGTTGGTATTGGCTTTTTGACTATCGCCTTAGCTTTAATCCTGAGAAAAGATGGCATGGAGTTAGACCAATTAAGTCTTATTCCTTTAATGATGTTACCAATTGGTTTAAAAATTTTATGGGCACCTGTTATTGATAAATATTTAAAAAGACGGATATCTCATTATCGCAATTGGTTATTTATCTCTTTAACACTAATGTTAGTATGCTTAATATTTATAGCTTTGTTAGATCCTATAAAACAGTTTTATATCATTTTACCCATCATCTTTATTTTTTCGACCATGACTGCAACTCAAGAATTAGCCATATCAGGATTAGCCTGTAATATTTTTTTAGTTCAGCAACGTTATCTTATTTCAAGTATCAAAACCAGTGGTTCTATGATAGGTAATATTTTAGGCGGCGGAGTAATTTTGCTACTTTATGCCTATATTGGTTGGATGGGTTGTTTATTATTAATTGCTATTTTAATTGGATTTACATTAATTCAACTTTTCTTTTTTGCAGAGTATCGTTACTGTCAAAATAAGCCAACATATGAAAATATGGATCCTAAATATTGGAAAGATCTGATTATCATCTGGAAAGGTAGAATTAATTGGTTAATTATTTTGATACTTATGCCGTTTAGTTTCCTACCGGCTTATAATCTATTATCACCAATACTTGTCGATGATGGTTGGGCATTATCAGATATTGCTATTTTATTAAAAGTATTTGGATCTATTGTTAGCTTAGTGGCGGTTATATTAATTGCAAAAATCCTCAAGCGATTATCTAGGAAACAAAGTTTAACCTATTCATTACTTTTTCAGGCGTTTGCTTTACTTGCATTCATCCCGATCTCGTTAGGTTATGTTAATATTTTTAATGTCTATTTAGCCTGTTTTCTTTACTTCTTTAGTTTACCTTTAATGTCTATTGCGATTACAGCCATCATAATGGACAACTCAGATAGTTCACAGGCACGTTCTACTGCCTGTAATGCTCAATCGGCACCAAGTTTTATATGTGGATTTATCGTAATATCACTAAGTTATTATCTTGCACAAAAATTTGGTTATTTTCCAGTTGTAATCGGCTCAATAGTACTCGCATTTTTAAATGCATTCTATGCAAGCCGAACAATGGGAAAATAGGATCAGAATAGGTAGATAGGATAACTTTAAAATGTAATTGGATGGATAATTAAATTAGTATGCTTATTGCTTAAGATATTGAATACCAAATTCAAGATATCCTTGTTGTTAATCATGTAACGACTCAATTTGAACGAGGGTTTGTCTATGGTGGTCATAACGGCTCTGGCAAATCGACATTTATTAAATTATTAGCCAAGCAAATTGCCGCAACATCTGGTGTTATCACATTAGATGAAAAAGAACTCACTCACTATTCACATAAACAGCTTGCGAGAATACTAAGTTATTTACCACAATATTTGCCTACTGACATTAATTTGCCGGTTAAAGAACTGGTTAAATTAGGGCGATTTGCATGGCATGGCATAATTGAACGTTATACGGAAAAAGATTTTAAAATTGTTGATCAAGCATTAATACAAACAAATACTGCACATCTTAAAGAACGTTTTTTGAGCTCATTGTCAGGAGGAGAACGTCAACGAGTTTGGTTATCCATATGTTTAGCACAGCAAAGTCAATATCTTTTACTTGATGAACCTCTTTCAGCGTTAGATATTAATTATCAAATTGAAGTAATGAAATTACTTCAACAGCTGGCCAAAAAGAATCAAATAACGACTATTATTGTGCTTCATGATATTAATTTGGCTAGTGAGTTTTGTGACCAGTTATTAGCTTTTAAACAAGGTCAATTAATTTATGATTTACCGACAAAACAGATGATTACGCCATCGATTTTACGGGAAATTTATGGTGTTCATTTTGAGATCATTGATCATCCTACTCGAAGTCATAAGGTTGCTTTAGCATGAAGTTCAAAATAACCTTAATTAGCTTTGTTATTGTAAGCTCTATTTTATGGATAATACATTTACCTGATAGTAATCAGGATTATGCACAATTTGATAACCCAACTAGAATTATCACTACGGATTGGACTATTGCAGAAACATTATTAGCTTTACAAGCACCTTTAGTGGGAGTAGGTGATACAAAAGAGTATGCCACGTGGGTAAGTGAACCTGTCTTAAATGATAATATTGTTGATTTAGGGTTACGATCACAACCTAATTTAGAAGTGATTGCTAATTTAAAACCCACTCTATTGATAAATTCAACTTGGACACAAAATCTGATCCCCAAAAATATTATTCCGATAAAGTTAGCTGCAATTGATTTTTACACAAATGAAGGTACAAGTTGGTCGCACATCGTACAAACAACAGAAAAATTAGCGCAACTAGTCAACAAAACCAATCAGGCTCAGATATTGATAAGCCAGACCGAAAAACAGTTTATCGATAATATCCAACGCTTAAAGACAATACCAAAGCAGTCCTATGCAGTTGTGCAATTTATTGACTCTCATCAATTACGTATCTATGGCGCCAATAGTTTATACGGTGTGGTATTAACTAAATTGAATTTAGATAATGCATGGCAACATTCGACAAATGCATGGGGATTTAGTCAAATTAGTTTAATCGACTTAACGACATTACCCAAAAATACGAGTCTTATTATTGTTAAACCTTATCCAGCTAATGTTAATCAGCAATTAGAAAAAAATTCATTATGGCAAAAGTTGCCATTTAGTCAGCAGGGAAATTATTATATTTTACCCTCCGTGTGGGGATTTGGAGCGTTACCTTCAATGCAACGGTTTAGTTCTTCATTAACCAACGCTTTAACTAAGCAAACAGTGAATACATGGTGATTGTATGTCGGCATTGAAGAAAATCATCTTAATTAATTTATCTCTTTTTTTACTTGCACTGATAGCAATCGTTTGGATTATTGTGCATGAGTTACATCAGCCTTTTTTGCAAGTTGATTTAATTCAAGTAAGTGTATTAAAACGTATAATTCTTGTCGATAACTGGTTACCTCGCTTTACTATGGCTTTATTGGTTGGTGGGGCATTAGGTATTAGTACCATCACTCTACAGCAAGTTACTTATAATCCCTTAGCCTCTGATTCAACGTTAGCTGTAAGTAGCGGTGCTTATATTGCCCTACTGGGCACTCATCTATTTATACCATCATTATTACTTTGGTTAAGTAGTGCAATGATTGCATTCTTTGGTGGACTCGCCAGTTTGCTGCTTGTGTTTATGATGTCTTATCGTAATCAATTTTTACCAATCAGGATGCTACTGTCAGGTTTGATATTAAATTTATATTTGGGAGCATTAGCCACAGCATTAGTTATATTCCATCCTGAAGCGGCTAAAAACATTTTTGCTTGGCAAGCTGGCTCATTAATTCAAGATAGTTGGCATGATGTCAAACAGATAGTTATTGTCTCTTTGATTGCATTTGCCATCTTGATTTTATTATTGCGCTCATTTGAAGTTATGCAATTAGGTGAAACTCAAGCAAAAAGCTTAGGTGTACCGGTAGTGGTGATCCGTGTTGTCTGTATTTTGTTTGTCGCTTATTTATGTGCTACAACACTAAGTTTAGTTGGGATGATTGGATTTATCGGCTTAGCCGCAGTTACCATGATTAATCAATTGCAGTTAACCAAAGCCTGGCATAAGCTTCTCTTTTCATATACAACAGCAGGATTAATTTTATTATTAACAGATTGTCTTTTAGTTATTATCCAGTTCTATTGTTCGTTTTATTTGCCTGTCGGCACAGTCAGTGCATTTATTGGAACACCTTTATTGCTTTATTTAATTTTCAAAGCGTTACCTACAACAATTAGTATATCAAATAATAACTCTTTAACTCGATGTGATTTATTAACGCCCATAAAAACAAGGGGACACTGGATATTAGCGATATTAATAATCTTAATATTATTATGGTCTAGTTTAACAATCAGTAATACACAATACGGTTTTATATCGACTGGTTGGAATCATTCTCTTTTAAACATTAAATTACCAAGAATTATCACTGCCATTTCTGCTGGAATCATGTTAAGTATGTGTGGTGTTTTACTGCAATGCATGACCCATAATTCTCTGGCTAGCCCTGATTTGTTAGGTATTAGCTCAGGTGCAGCTATTGCTATTATTGTCACAGTTATGGCGATGGGGTATGACATCATGCCACTTTGGTTGCCGGGATTATTGGGTGCTCTACTGACCTTTTTATTTATTATTGCAATTAATATTAAAAATAAATTCCAACCAGAAAAAGTGATTTTAACGGGGATAGCTTTTGCAGCTTTTTTAACGGCTCTGATTCAATTATTTTTAGTTACTGGCGATCCGCGTATTCAATATTTATTAATATGGTTATCGGGATCAACATACAGTAGTGGGCTACTAAGTAGTGTGGTGATATTTTTAGTAGCATTATTCATTTTATTTATCTTATTGATATTTTCACGACCAATAAGCTTGTTGGAATTGCCAGAAAATATGAGCAATGCATTAGGCATGAATAGCAATATTGTCCGTTTTTTATTAATTGTTGTTTCGACCATTTTAATTACTTTAGCCACATTACAAATTGGACCACTTAGTTTCATTGGTCTACTTGCACCATTAATTACTCGGATTATTGGTTATCATTTCATCCGTAGTCAATTACTCATGTCATCGCTAATTGGAAGCATATTAATGATCGCTGCTGATTGGTTAGGTCGTAATATTATGTTTCCTTACGAAATTCCAACAGGAGTCATGGCATCACTGATTGGTGGGTCTTTCTTTATCTATCTAATAAGGCGTTCTTGATAATGTCGGCTTTTTTGCAAACTTTTAAACCATATGGTCATACTATTTTTGCTATTAGTCATGATAACAATATTTTGAGCATGCTGATGGCATTATTGAGGAGTTCAATGATCAATTTCACGAACTCAGTTCATAACCAAAAAGGAGAAAACTATGAGTTATTCAACTCATTTTAAACCTAAAAAGCGCATTTTAGTTTGTTCTATATTATCTGTTTTACCTATCATCGCATATGCTGAAACAACCGATACAATGGAAGTTGTTGGTTCAATGGCCAAAACAGGCACGGTCAAATTTTATGATACTCAATCGACAGATTCTATTGATGAAAAGCAGATTAAAGATAAAGACTATAAAAAAGTCGACGAAGCACTATCTTATACTTCTGGTGTATTAAATAGTTCATATGGTCATGATGGCCGTACAAATTGGTTAAAAATTAGAGGATTAGATGTTTCATTTACTTTAGACGGTATGCCTCAATTTACTTATAGTTATTTTGGTTCAACACCTGAAATTTTCGGACTGGAAAAAATAGAAGTATTAAAGGGCGCAAGTTCTCAACTATATGGTTCATCTAAACCTGGCGGTACCGTCAATATGATATCCAAACGCCCCAAAAAGGCTCCAGCTGGTGAAGTTAATGTGTTTTATGGAACACATGCACAAGTAGGAATAAATGGAGATTATAGTGGCATATTAACTGATGATGTACGATATCGAGTAGTGGGTGCCTATCGAGATGAAAATGGACAACAAACCAAAACTGGATTAAAGCATTATTATTTTGCACCGAGTTTAACATGGGACATAAATGAACTAACTTCTTTAACTTTATTATCAAGTTTCCAACGTGATTTTGGCATTCCTGAAAATGGATTTTTCCCTGCTTATGGCACGCTATTTCATTCTAAATATGGGAAAGTGGCAAGGGATACTTATTACGGTGATAAAGATTTTGATAATTTTAATCGTAAATCAGAAACGGTCGGTTATGAATTTAGACATCAATTCAATAATGGACTTGTTTTTACGCAAAACTATAAATATGCTCATCAAGATTTAGATTTATCAGGTGTTTATGGTATGGATTTCACACCAACAGTTGATGGAAAAAATTATTCACGTTTTGCATATTCTCAAATAGGTATTAACAATACTCATACAATTGATAATCGCCTTTCTAAAGATTTTGAATATGGAAATTGGCGAGACACATTATTAATTGGGATTGATTATTTAAATACCAATATGAGTGGAAATAATTTTAGTGGCAGTGCTAGTACAGTGAATCGTTTTAAACCAAGATTAACTCATTCAAATATTACAGGTAGTTATTCGCCTTTTAAATTAAAAGCACAAGAATTAGGTGCATATGTACAAAATCAACTGACTTTTGATAATAAACTTATTTTCAATCAAGGTATCCGTCATAGCAAAATAAAAAATGATGGATACTGGAGTGGTTCTGATTTTAATCGTGATTATAACCATAATGCCTATAATGCTGGTTTAATGTATATTTTCGATAACAATATTGCACCTTATATAAATTATTCAGAATCATTTTTGCCAGTGTATGGCTATGATAGTGTCAACAAAACAATGTATCGACCTTATGAAGCAAAACAGTGGGAAGTAGGGGGTAAGTATGAGCCTGATTGGTTAAATGGTACATTTACTCTGGCCTATTTTGATATTAAATCTCAGAATTCATTTGTTTCTAATGGTACAGGGCAAGCATCACAAACATTAGAAGCACGCAGTAAAGGTGTAGAGTTACAAATAAAGGCTGATATTACTAAAAGTATAGATATGGATTTTGCTTATACTTATACTCATGCTAAAACAGATCAAACAGCTTCATTGACAACACGTAGTTCATTAATTCCAAAACATTCTGCTTCAGCTTGGGTAAATTATAAATTTGATGGTCAGCTTGATGGGTTAACTGTTGGATCAGGGCTTCGTTATATTGGTAAAACTGTTGATGAAGTCTATTATCCAAATGAAAGTGTACCTAGTTATACCTTATGGGATGCAATGGTTAAATATCAGTTTAATAAATCATGGTCAGTACAAGTTAATGCAACTAACTTAACAGACAAAAAATATATATCAGGTTGTAGTTATTGGTGTTATTACGGTGCGGAACGCAGTGTGGTAGGAACGCTTAGCTATAAATGGTAGTTATCAACTTTAAATTAACAAAATGCAAACAATTGTTTGCATTTTTTATACTATTTGAAAAGGTATCATTAAAATAAAACAGTTAGAAAATTCATCTTTGTTGGTTTACATTTGAACAATTTAAAATGAAATTAGCTTTCTACATTATGGTTTGACTTTTGGTCCATAGCCCCAATCTAGAATGTATGGTTTATAATTAATATCTTGTTCATTATACTTTATAGAAGAGTCCATACCTTCCTCTTCATCTTCCTCTGACGGAATTTTACCAACAAAATCATTTAAATCACCTACTTTAGGTATTGTAGAAAATTCTTCAATAGTGACTAATTTATCATTTTTGACGTAAGTGATCTTCCAAATGTAATTTGTAGGATCTTCACCATGATAGAAAGTATCAGCAAATTTTTCTACCGGGGTTAATAATGTAGGTAATTCACCACATAGATCAGTTTCGTCGACACAAAACTCAACTAAAACTACACGATAAATATTGTTACCGACGATATATCTCGCAACCGCTTCTCTGGAATAATCGTTTTTATCAGAATAATTATTAACAATAAATACAAAGCGACCATCATCAATATCTGCTGAGTAAGTTAAATATTCTATTCCATCATTTAAAACTTCCTTCTGTTTTTTAAATATGGATATGTTTTCAGTAGATGGGTTGGCAAATAATGGGGCTGCAAACAACAAAGATAATATAGTGATTTGTTTTAATAGTTCTTTCATGTGTTTTATTCCTATATTTATATATGCAACAAATATTCTAAGTATGTATTTCAGTAAAGATTGTTGTTTATTGCATTTTAATTTGGTTATTGTACAAATATTTGGCGCTCAATATTACTAACAAAATGGACAGATAAGAGTTAAAAACAGATATTTTTCATAAAAACTCTAATATAAATAATCTTCTAATAAATAGATGCTAAAAGCAATGTTTCCCTTTAAAAAAACTCACTTTTTTGTTGGTTTTTGATAAACTAATTATCAATAAACTATATAATCTTAAAAGATATCATATGTAGCATTGGTTCTATTTTAGTATTTGTTTAAATTTTTTATTTAGGAAAAACCGTGCGAGCTTTTTTTCAGCAATCAAATTTTACTGATGGAGCACTAGCTTTAGCGCTTTCGCCTGCTTTGACGCCAACAGGTATTGTTCATCATCCGGTATTTTTTTCTGGTTTTTCGCTTTACCCGCAAATTATTGCAAGAGGCTTGCTTGTATTAGCAGACATTACTTCTACGAACTATTTCCAGTATAAGCCTGAGTTTCAAAAAGATCCGGTACTTTCAGCGCAAGGTGATCGTGTAAGAGCAGAGTGTTTTTCTGCCTGTAATGGGGTATATGCACGTTTAGATTTATTAAGAGAAGGCCTTGATGGAGAGATTTATCGAGGTACTACTAATGTTGATATTGGTATTGGTTTAAGACAAGCGCTTGCTAAGGTTAATAGTAAAGACAGACTTCATTTAAATATAGGTGATCAAGGGTTAGCAACACGGTATATAGAGGATAAAGTAAATCATCTCAATGGATTAGCAAAAATCATATTACAACGGCCAGTTCAAATGCCTAATCGATGGATAAGAGCTTTAGGCAATATCGCTGAAATTCATAAAAACATGAAGCCAGTTTTTACAATAAAAGGACCTCAAGCACAAATGTTTGTGAGTACTCTACCTAATGTAACGAGTAAAAATCAATCTGGTTGGCTTGTATTATCGCGTTCAGGTATTAAATTAATGTCTAGAAGCGATACGCATAGTGTTTATATATCTGACTTGCATCGTCTCAATGCACTTAAGCGCCTAATAACTAATATTAAAAGTTTAACCTTTTACTGTTTGCAAAATAACGAGCAGGGGCCATGCATGATTGAAGTAAGCCTTTTGGGTGCTCGTTTAACACTCAGCTTAACAGCTGAAACATGGCAAGGATATTCTGGTGAAGGAGCATTGTTAACCTCTTTAGTTTCATCTGCAGAACAAAAAGATTCAAAAATAGTGAATGATCTTTTACAGTTTGATGCGCTTATTAATAAAGAACAATTGTCAAATGCTTCAGCATTAGAGGCTTATCGTATTGAGCGCGCACTTGCTTATCTTGCCGTTTGTGGAAAACTTGGGTTTGATGCATATGAAGGTTCTTATTTTCATCGCGAATTACCAGAAGATCCGAACCGAGTTTTAAAAGATAATCCACGTCTTATTGGTGCGCATAAATTAGTTGATCGGATCGAAAAAATTGATGAGATGACATGGATAGTCAATTCTACAGATGATTGTTATCGAGTGTCTATTCCTACAAATCAACTGAATTGCAATCCACAATGTACATGTACTTGGTATCTTAAAAATCAACAGAAAAAAGGACCCTGTAAGCACGTTTTAGCTGTACAAATCAAGGAAGGTATTTATGAACTCTAAGCTTGAAGAAGCCGTTGCTATTTTTAACTCTTTGGGATGGGAAAAAGTAACTATAGATACCATATTACAGCAACCACTAGGAACAAAAGAACAACAAAAAATAGCGCTGAATGGTCTAAAAAATGGAGACTGGGAGCGTATTATTAAAAGAGAGGCAAACAGCGATTACAGCAATGAAGGATATATTGAATGCAATCTCAAACATATCACATTGTATGCTATTAGGATTGGCGTTTCTATCACCCGTGCTCTAGAGTTTGCTTATTTTGCTGATAGGCCCTTATTACTGCCTATTATTAAGGATAAGGGTGAAAAATATGCGACTAACTTTATCAGCAAAGCTTGCGTATCTAGAAGAAGAGTATTTGAACACTCTTCAAGTGTATTTGGTGATATTGCCGTTCAACTTGTTGATCAGTTAAATTTAGCTATTCCTGAAAGCTACGAATATATGAAAGATTGGGCTGTTTATGCTGCTTTGTCTATGGGATTACCTGCTGAAGACTATTCTAGAGCAGTATCGACTCAAGAGTTACCAACACAAGAACAAATAAAACGCAGATTTTCTGAGCATATTAAAATAGGGATTGCCGTCAATGTACCTGCAACTGGACCATTCTTTTCTGTATTTATCGAAGGTGTTAAACAAGGTTGGCTCTCAAAACACGACGCAATAGAGTTTATCTTTTTTGCGTTAGATATTGCCAGTCGACCTGGGGATAGAAAGGTTTGGGTTAGTGCAATAGAGGGGTTAGGGATAAGTACTACAACGTTATGTGAAAGAACAGCTGTTTTGATTCCTTTACTTGCCAAAGGTGAATCAGATGTAATTGCAAAAATTGCGCCTATATTGATAAAGAATGTTGATGATGAACTTTTAAATGAGGTAATGATAGCTTCATTCTCAGCAAAGGTTAAATCAACAAAACAGTTAGTTTTAAAAACAGCAATGACAAGAAAAGCCGCTAGTGATGTAGCGCAACTCACACCATGGCTGGCGATATGGTGTGACGATAAAGATAAATCTATTGCAAAGCTAGCTCGTCAATTGGCTAATCATTGGCAACTCAATTATACACAAATTGAAGAAAGTCATACACAGGACATTAAACATCTTTGGCAAAAAACACCATCTTTGTGGACATGCCCTCAATTTGATTGGGGAGAAGTTACACCTCAAGCACTAACAGAGCTTGCCAGTGAACTGGTTAATCGAAGAGAGTTTGTTTGTGATACTGTTGCTGAAAGATTTTTAGCTGTTGCAAATAAGATCGCTTATAACGATCCTCAATCGGCTAGAACAAGTTTGGCGGGGGTGAAACCAACATCTGTTGATGTACTACTTAATTTGATTGCTTGTTGGGTGAAAGGAATCGAACCTGAAGGCTATTGGGGAGCAGATCAGAAAGATATGGTACATGAAGTATTGCATGCTCGTAATTATGTAGTGTGCAAAAATTTAGATCAATTGCCTTGTATTTTATCAACTCCTAGTAAGAGTGATCTTTCAATTACAGTAGATGATCTTTGTAAGCGACTAGAAAAATATCAGAAAAATAAAATTTATGCACTTGAAGCAGATATATTTTTAGCTTTAACTCGTTTGGATACCAAAACACAAAGTAGTAAAAATTTAAACTTATTAAAAACGTTAAATGTTGAGGTCATTTTACAATCAGGTAAAAAAATGCCTGTTAACGCTGGTAACATAGTTTTAGCTTATCTTGATTGCCCTGTAAAAGAAGTTTTATTAGATTATAATGAGGAATATTTTTGGGATATAAAAATTCCAACCACTCCATCATTACAATATTTCCCTAAACGATTTGATTCTTTAGGTGATTTGACTAATGCGTTTTCAGTGTTTCCGCTCTGGGGTGATGCTGCTATACGACTGAGTGTTTC
>CAMLIK010000044.1 GCA_946480175.1 uncultured Gilliamella sp. | reverse complement strand
GATGAGCATTAACTTTGTCTTTTGCATACTCTTTAGTTTTTTCAGCTAATTCTTTTGTTTTGTCAGTTACATCTTTGGTTTTTTCAACCACTAATCTTTTGTATTTTTCTTCTAATGTTTCATCTTTACAATTGGTATTGACTTCTTGAAGTGCTTTTTCAAGACCGGTTACTTCATTGGTATTATTGGCATTTTTAGCTTGATTAATTTTGGTTTGGATTGCTTGCTTTTTAGCGTCGCAAGTTAACCCTTGGTATTCATCATTGCTTGTTGCATAACTGTTGATAGAAAACGCAGTAACTAAAGTGATAATACTTAACTTACTTAATAACCTTATTGCTGATTTCATATTGATTCCCCTAAGTTTATTTTCTTAATTGAACACAATCTACTTTATGGTCTTTACCTTTGGTTAGAATCAAACTTGCTCGTTCCCGTGTTGGCAGGATGTTTTCGATTAAATTTAATTCATTAATTTCTCGCCAAAGGCGGTTAGCAATATTCACGGCTTCTTGTTCAGGAAGCTTAGAATAGTGGTTAAAGTAAGAGTTAGGATCACTAAATGCCCCAGCTCTAAATTTTAAAAATCGATTCACATACCAATCATGTAATAATGGTAATTGCGCATCGACATAGATAGAAAAATCCACATAATCGGAAACAAATACCCGATTGTTAGCTTGAGTATAATTTATGGTACCTTGTAAAACGTTTAATCCTTCAAGAATTAAAATATCTGGGCTATCGATGGTGATCTGTTCGTCTTCAACAATATCGTAAACTAAATGAGAATAAACCGGTGCTTTAACTTCTGATTGTCCTGACTTTACATCAGCAACAAAATTAATTAACTTTTTGATATCATAAGATTGAGGAAATCCTTTTTTATTCATGATACCACGTTCTTCAAGATAACGGTTAGGATATAAAAAACCATCGGTTGTCACCAATGCAACTTTGCGATGCTCTGGCCATCGAGTTAATAATGCTTGTAAAACGCGAGCTGTGGTACTTTTACCAACAGCGACACTACCAGCAATACCAATTACATAAGGTATTTTTTGGCTTTTACCAAGGAACTTTGATAAGACTGCCTGACGGCTAAAACTGTTGCTTATATAATAATTGAGTAATCGAGATAAAGGCAAGTAAATTTCACTTACTTCATCCATAGATAAATCCTCATTAATACCTTGTAGTGAAGTTAACTCCTTTGCTGTTAAAGTCATCGGTACCGCATTACGCAAACCTGCCCACTCTTGTCGGGTAAATTGCATATAAGGGCTCAAATGATTTTTCATGTCTTATTCTCTATTGCTCACTGATTAAAATTATTTGGCTCAGATTATACTAAATCTATTTTTTTACAATCATAAATTCGCATTACCTTCTGCTCATAGCTATATTAACCACTTACTGGTAAAATAAGTTCAGAGCATTAACAACCAGATATTAAATTGAGATTGTATGTTAAAAAATAAATCGAAACTAAAACCCAAAAAAACCCGTCAAGAGATTAATGAAGAGTCTCGTGAACTTAAGCGTAAACGCAAACACAAAGGTTTGCCTAGTGGTTCTCGTTTTAATGGACAATATAAAAATAAAAAATCAGCTAATACCATTAAAGATCCGCGAATTGGTAGTAAAAAACCAATTTCATTGGTACAAACGAATGATTTAACGATGAAAAGCGAAGTTAATCAACCACAAAAAACTAAATTAACACCGCAACAAGAGTTAGAACAACTTGAAAATGATACTAAACTAGATCATTTACTTGATTTGGTTGAGCAAGGCAAAACATTGACTAATGATCAACAATCTTATCTCGATAATAAACTAGATCGCATTGATCAACTGATGACACAGTTAGGTTATGAAGATGACGATTTTGATGAAGAGTTAGAAGAGTCTAAAGAAGATATTGTCGGCTTACTTAAGCGTAAGTAAGTTAGTATAATTTTATATAAATGACAAATTAATATTTTTTGTAACAAATAATCACGATTAAGAGCCATCAACCATGCCAATATTTATTATGCTAGGTTTATATTTAGGGTTATTTGTTTGCGCATTATTATATTTGAAAAAAATCAATCAGCTTAAGATTAAAACGCAATTAAAAACCAAACAGCCTAATACAGCAAAACGTTATGGAAGTGGCAATGTCAAACGCAGGGTTAAATAAAAATAATATTATTCAATCTCAGTTATGGGACCAAGCGTTAATTGAAAAATATAACTATTCGGGTCCTAGGTATACCTCATACCCAACTGCACTTGAATTTAACGAACAGTTTACAGAACAAGATTTTGTTTCAGCAGTAAATCGTTATCCTAATCGTTCATTGTCGCTTTATGTTCATATTCCGTTTTGCCACAAACTCTGTTATTTTTGCGGATGTAATAAACTCGTTACACGGCAAACTCATAAAGTCACACAATACCTTGATACATTAGATATAGAAATTGCTAAAAGGGCTGATTTGTTCAAAGAACGAATCGTAACTCAAATGCATTGGGGTGGTGGTACGCCTACTTTTTTGGCTAACGATGAAATTACTCGATTAATCACATCAATAAAGCAACATTTCAACTTTGCTCAAAATGCCGAACTATCCATTGAAATTGATCCCAGAGAAATCAGCCCTCAAACCATCGATCATCTTGCCAAACTTGGCTTTAATCGGTTAAGTATGGGTATTCAAGATTTTAATCGTGAAATTCAAAATCTAATTAACCGTGAGCAAGATGAGAATTTAATCCGCTCGTTAATTACCCAAGCACGAAAAAACAATTTTCGATCAATTAGTCTTGATTTAATTTATGGGTTACCTAAACAAACCGTTGAAAGCTTCACCGAAACATTAAATAAAATTATTGATATTTCGCCTGATAGATTAAGCGTTTTCAATTATGCGCACTTACCTAACCGTTTTGCTGCACAGCGTAAGATCAAAGACCATGACCTACCTAACGCCAACCAAAAATTAAAGATCTTACAAACCAGTATCGAAAAATTAACCTTAGCTGGATATCAATTTATTGGCATGGACCATTTTGCAAAACCAACTGATGAGTTAGCTATTGCACAACAACACAATAAGTTACATCGCAATTTTCAGGGTTATACAACTAAAGGAGATGCCGATTTACTTGGTCTTGGTGTATCAGCCATAAGTATGTTGGGAGACAGCTATGCCCAAAATCAAAAAGATCTAAAAATATATCAAAATCAAGTTGAACAAAAAGGTAATGGTTTATGGAAAGGGTTTACTTTAAACCAAGATGATAAAATACGAAGAGATGTGATTAAGCAACTTATTTGTCACTTTCATCTCGATAAAAAGCAGATTGAACAACTTTATGCAATCAAATTTGATGACTATTTTGCTGACGATTTAGATCTATTAGCACCATTAGAACGTGATGGATTAGTAATAGTTAATCAAGATAGCATCAATGTACAACCCAAAGGTCATTTGCTCATTCGAAATATTTGTATGTGTTTTGACATTTATATGCGTCAATTAGTTCGACAACATCAGTTTTCACGCGTGATTTAATTGGTTTAACTCACGCATGAATATTTGATTATCTTTAATGATTAATGACTGGCTAGATAGACTTTAAATTTGGTTGTTTGCGCAATAACTTCAACCTGCTTAAAGGTCTCATCCAAAATCGATTGATATGGTAAAAATGAATTTGCCACAATACAAAGATAGCCATTTAATTTTAAGTACTTTTTAGCTTCTTTAATCAGTTTGTTTACTGCCGTGTAACTGGTCTCCTTACCATCATGGAAAGGTGGATTAGAGATGATTAAGTGATATTTATCGTTAATATCTGAAAATACATCACTGGCAATCACATTTCCTGCAATGTGATTGCTAGCTAATGTAGCTTTACTGGATTCTAACGCAGCGCTACTAACATCGGTTAATGTCAAGTTTAGATCTTGATATAACTTACCTAAAACTGTTGATAAGATACCTGAGCCACAGCCTACATCGAGAACGTTACCTTTAATAATATCACTCTGCTCCATCAATGCATTCAATAGTAATTCACTTCCAGCATCCAAACCTTTTTGGCTAAAGACACCTGGCAAACTCTTAATTTCGATAGCTTGGTTTTCAATAGTTAAATGATAGCTCAACCACCATTCTTTTAAATCAAAAGCCAAACGGCTATCACCGCGAAAATGATATAAACCACATCGTCTGGCACTATCTATTTTTTGAATGGTACCAAAATCCGTTAATAACCCTTCAACACTTTTTACCCCAGTACGATTTTCACCTATGATAAAAATATCACTTTCTTTTGGCATACTATTTAGTAAAAACGATAATTGAAATTGCGCTTCGTTTTTGGTTTTAGGCCAATAGTAAATGAGTGTATTGATATCGGTATAAAAAGATTGGTTAGGATAGAGTGAAAAATTCGTGTTATTAGCTCGTTTACTGTGTTTAAAATTTAAAAACGTATGATACTGCGAGCAGTGGATCTTAACTAGATTAGCTGTAATAACTGCAGGATAATTATCTTGGATATCACCAGCAATTAAAATATTTTTATCCTCAAAAAAGGATTGATGACGTTCAAGTACTTGGCTAGCAGGAGTAAATGTGGATGTTGCCATAATGCCTCAATGAAAAACCTTTATAAATTGAAGCGAAGATTATACAATTAACTCTCTTTAATCCCTAATAAAAACAGTAATCCAACAATGACACAAACTGATTGGTATCTTAAGCAATGTAATATTACCCAATATGTATTACGCAACTCTGCCGTTTTTCAAGGTGAACTTGCTACGCATATCAACGATAAAATTCGGTTAATCGTTGTTGCTAAAAAGAAACCAACACAAAAAATATATTACGATATTTTAAAAGCCATTGACTTAACTGAAGAGCAAGTATTAGTTCTCACGCCTTCACAATTAATTATCTCGGCTGATGAAGTAAAAGTCGTGACTTGGTTTATTGACGTAAATAGCAATGAACCGTGGCAAAATAACTTAACTATTAACACTAGCGATTTAGATTCGCTAGCCAAAAATCCACAACAAAAACGCAAACTTTGGCAACAATTATGTGAATATGAAAACGATTTCCATCCTGAACGAAAATGATCTAAAAGAAGCTTATGAATTAGAGCTATTATGCCACCCTATTCCTTGGTCTAAAGAGACTTTTTTTTCAAACCAAGGCGAACGCTACTTAAATCTTAAAATAACTGTTAATAATAAAATTGTAGGTTTTTGTATATGCCAACAAGTAATTGATGAAGCAACTTTATTTAATATTGCCATACACCCTAAATATCGTAAACAAGGGTTAGCTAAAGCACTATTAAATCATTTGATTGACGAGTTAATGGCAATGTCAAATACGATTTCAACGCTATGGCTTGAAGTAAGAGAATCAAATAGACCAGCAATTGATTTATATCATTCAATTGGATTTAATCAAATAACCATCAGAAAAAACTATTATCCAACCGCTAGTGGTGATCAAGAAGATGCCATTATTATGGCTTATACTTTAGCATTATAAATTGTTTTAAAGGAGTAATCATGTCCACAGCACTGTTATTCGTAAATGGTGAACCACCTAAGAATATACCCAAGCAATTAGCAAACTATAATTATATTGCATGTACTGATGGGGCATATCACAGCTATCTATCGAAAACATCAATTGAACCTGATTTTATTATTGGTGATTTAGATAGCATTAATTCAACAATAACGGTTCCAGATAAAACTCAGATCATTCACACTCCAGATCAATCTAAACCTGACTTTGAAAAAGCACTACTATTTTTATATAGTAAAGGAGTCACATCATTTAGCATATATGGTGCGACAGGACGTTCTAGTGACCATTTCTTAGGTAACTTGTCGGTTGCAATGCGATACTATAAAAAATTCAAGATGGTATTTTATGATGATTATTGTCACTTTTTCTTTGCAAATAATCTTCAAATTATTCATCATGTTAAATACCACATTATTTCGTTAATGCCATTATCAAAAGTCATAGATTTGACTATAACAGGTTTTCAATACCCATTACATAATCAGACTTTATCTTTAAGTGGCACTATCAGTTTACGTAATAAAGCTGTCGATGATACTGTCAAAATTTCTTTTAAGACTGGCGATTTATTAATTTTCATTCAAGATTTACACTGTTTAGATTGACATCAATTTACATTCCCATACAATATCAAGCTATATTATTGACATAATTTTTAAGGAACTGCTCCATGCTATTCAAAAAACTAACAGTACTTACTTATTGTTCACTTGTTTCTTGCATGGTTTTTGCTCAGGATAATAAAACAAGTGTAACTGATAGTATAGTTGAAACTTTTCTTGCATGTGATGATCAATTTTTTCATAAATTAGCTGAAAATCGTGAATCATTTAGCGAATATGTTGATTTAACGACAAAGGACAATGTAACTTTTATTCCTGTAGAATCAATTTATCAATCCGATAAAGATAAAGTTATTTTCAAAAAACCTCTTCTATATCATGGCTTAACTATAACTGGATATCAAAACATTTTCATTCCAACAAATTTATCCGGACAATATTATTATTGGGGTTTCATTTTTGATAACAACCAAGAAGAAATTATCAATGCATTAAAAAATATAAAATGGCTGAACTATAATGAAAATGTTTATTTTGCTAATGCAAAAATTTATGATCGCAATGCTAAACCAGCACAATGGCAAGACAATCCTTATTCGATAGATGGAGTTGTGCCTAGACTAGGGACAATTGAAAAGTCACTATATTTAGAGAACGTGGACAACAAACAAAACCGTGTACTTTGTTCTATACAAGGTGATTTAACAAAAGATATTCTTTATAAAGATCGTCCTGATATGAAACCGCTGGATGAACAAATAGAAAAAGAGCGTCAAGAAAAGATTAAAGCTTATAAATCAAAAAAAGAACAAGAAAAAAATAAAGCAACTCAAGAATCAAGTGACAGTAATAGCTCGAAAGAGGGAGATAAAATTTAAATGAAAAAATTATGTTTGTTCTTATTTCTTTTTTCTTTTGCCGCTATAACCAATGCAACAGATGAAAAACCATCACTTACCGAAGAAGAAAAAGCTGCTCAAGCAAAAGAAGTTGAAGATATGTTGAGCAATCCTAAAATCGGTGAACAATTTTCTCCGCTTTCTAAAACGAAAGACGATAATACAGTTGGCTACTCTTTTCTAGATAAAAAATCGATAAAGTTACACCCATATAATCAGCGCATTCGTGTTTTTAAAGAAGTTATCAACTATATCCCTGCATTAGTACAAAATATAGATAATGTAAAAACACCTTATCATACAGTTGTCATTAACTATTATGTTAATTGTGAGAAAAAAGAGATCGTTAAAGGACAACTCGATCTTGTTGAGAACTTCTTCGCAGAAGGTAAATTGATTAATAATATTAATATTCCAAGTCGCTGGACGCGAGCAAGTAAAGGAGACGAAAAGCATCAGTTATTAATAATAGCTTGTTCATTACCACTTAACCAATAACACTCTATTTAGTTATTTTTCTCTCGCCACCTAGCTGGTGGCAGAGCCTTCTTATTTATGCTAATATCAACACATTAATCGCTCAATACAATCACACCAATATGAACATCACACAATTTCATACTCTAACGGATCAACTTTTTAATCAAATTGAATTATACCTTGATAATTATGCCCAAGAGCATGATATCGATTTAGATTATGAAACCAATGGTAATGTAATTACTGTTAGCTTCCCTAATAACAGTAAAATTATTATTAATACTCAAGAACCTTTATTTCAAGTCTGGTTAGCAACAAGAAAACAAGGTTATCATTTTGACTTTATAAATGACAAATGGATCTGTAATCGTACCGATCAATTATTTGAAGATATCTTTGCCCAAGCAGTACAAGAACAAGCAGAATAATAATTATCAAAAAAATAGGCGCCAAATGAATATTTAGCGCCTATATTATTTTATATTTATGATAATTATAGTAACGTCAGATTCGCTAGTTTTATCACTAGCCATTTAATACCAACATCAACAAAAGCAATTTGCACTCGTTTATGCTCACCTTCACCATCAAGATTAATAATTGAACCTTCACCAAAACGGTTATGCTTGACTTTTCTACCCAACGTATAACCATCGTCTTCCTTTTTCTTCTTAGAATATGAATTTCTACGTTCTTGATAAAATTGATCATCATTATTTCGATAATTCGATCGTCCGCCAAATGATGAGATACTACCTTGGTAATAAGTTTCATTTAAATTATCAACTGGCAACTCATCTAAAAAGCGCGATGGTAAATTACGTTCTTCCCGCCCATAGCGTCGCCTTTGTTCAGTGAATGAAAGTGTTAAGCATTTTCTAGCTCGGGTTATACCAACATAAGCTAGACGTCTTTCTTCTTCCATTTTGTCAACTTCTTGGATTGAACGTTGTGTAGGAAAAATACCCTCTTCCCAACCAACAATAAAGACATTATCAAACTCTAATCCTTTAGCTGAGTGTAATGTCATCAATTGGACAGAGTCTTGATCTGTGCCCACATCACGACTTTCAAGTGATGTAACCGATAAGAATGATTCTAAAACAGTTAATGGTTTACCAGTTTCATTATCTTCAATCACTGTATTTTGGTTAACACGATAAAATTGCTCTGCTGCTGAAACAAGTTCTTCTAGGTTTTCTAACCTAGCTTGTCCTTTAATGCCTGGCTCTTGTTCATACATTCTTAACACACCTGATAATTTGATGATCTTTTCAAGCTGTTTATAAAATGGCAAATCATTAACTTCTTCATGAATAGATTGCATTAAATGGATAAAACGATTTATATCTGTAAGTTGCCTATCAGAAAGTGCGTTTTCCTCAATTAACGCTAAACAAGCATCCCATAAAGAAATATCTTTATGCTTAGCGAAATGCCTAACTTTTTCTAAAGTAACTTGGCCTATACCTCGAGTTGGTGTATTTATGGTAGCTTCAAATGCCATATCATTGTTATGGTCATGTAATAGACGTAAATAAGCGAGAGCTAATTTAACCTCTTGCCTTTCATAAAATCTAATCGAGCCATAAATTTGGAAAGGTATGTCATTTTGCATTAATGTATCTTCGAATATTCGCGATTGAATATTGTTACGATACAAAATCGCACAACTTGCGTATTTTTGACCTTCGTCATGGAATTTTTTTATTTGGCCGACAACAAATCGAGCTTCATCAGCTTCATTAAAGCTTCGGTATAGCGAGATTTTTTCACCATCGCCACTATCGGTCCATAAATTTTTACCTAACCGATTCTTATTGTTAGCAATTAGTTTATTTGCAGTATCTAAAATAATCCCGGTGGATCGATAATTCTGTTCTAAACGAACAATTTCAGTGTCAGGATAATCATTGATAAATAATTGAAGATTATCAGCATTAGCGCCTCGCCAACTATAAATAGATTGATCATCATCACCAACAATCATTATATTAGCTGTATTTCCCGCTAATTTTTGCACAAACCGGTATTGTATTTTATTGGTATCTTGAAATTCATCAATGAGAATATTTGAAAAACGATGACGACAATAATTTAAAACATTATCATCTTTGCAAAGTAATTCATAAGCTCTGAGAATTAGCTCAGAAAAATCAACATAACCAACTTTATCACAAATTGCTTGATAATCACGATAGATCGTTTGCCACATAACTTGTTTTGGGTCTTCTGGCACTAAGTCTTTAGCACGTAATCCTTTCTCTTTTTGAGCAGAAATATAATTAGCACACTCTTTAGCTGACCACTCTTTTTCATCTACTTGAAGTTCGCGAAAAATTCGCTTAATAAGTCGAATCTGATCTTCGGTATCAATAAGTTGGAAATTATCTGGAAGATTAGCTGGTTGGGCAAACATACGCAGTAAACGATGAGTTAAGCCATGGAAGGTACCAACCCACATTCCATTTAAGTAGCTTTCACCAACTAAAGCCTCAATTCGTTCTTGCATTTCAGCAGCAGCCTTATTGGTAAAGGTTACGGCAAAAATTGAACCCGATGAATAATTTTTTTCAACACAAAGCCAAGCTATTCGATGAACAAGTACACGTGTTTTACCACTCCCAGCACCGGCAAGTACAATAGTATATTGGTTATCTGTAACTACAGCAGTTTGTTGTTCTATATTAAGGTCTTCTAATAATGATTGTTTAATGTCCATTATGCTTTAATCCATCCCGATTACGTAAACTGCTAATCGTTACTAATGTTATGAATCTTTTTAAAATTGTCATTTTATTTACAATATTTATTAGTGAGTCCATCAAAAAAATAAAGACAGAGAGTAAATGCAAATTTTGCTCACATCTAACTACACTGTCTTTTTATACACATATACGTATAATTATAACAGATTATCTAATTCTAGCAATCGGCTTATCTCAATATGAGGTAAACACCTTGCTTCTGTAAGATGAAAAATATCTTGCGCAAAGATATTTATCCAACATGATAAATACCCATTATTAATGGCGCCATTTACATCTGTTTCTAAATTATCACCAACGTGTAAAATGTACTCATTGGGTATGGCTAATTTCTTTGCAGCTAAATCAAAAATTTCAGGAAACGGTTTTGAACGACCATCTGGTCCACCACGTAAAGAAAATTGGAAATAATCACCTAATCCTATTTTATTTACATCGACATTACCATTAGTAATCACTGCTAATGGATATTTTTTTGCTAGTTTAGCTAATAATATATGCGTTGATTCAGGAATAACCATCTTATGCCGCCAAACATTAAAGCAATCTAAAGCGCCATCAATAATCTTAGAATGTTGCGATACTGGAATATTGGTTTTATTCAATAAAGATTTGATGGTATCTATCCGCCAAGCTATCACATCGTGATAAATTTCCGGATTTAAAGAAAGAGTCACATTTTTTTCTTGATAATATAAATCTAATGTTAAATTTTCAAACTGTTGATATTTTTGTAAATTTTTTAACATCTCTTCTTCAGCTTTATCTACTATCATACTATTGTCATATAAAGTATCATCAAGATCGAAAGTGATCGCTTTAATGCAGTCAATTGAACGATAAAAATGCATTATTTTTTCCCTCTTTTAGCTCGTGGATGAGCGGAATCATAAACTGGCGATAAATGTGAAAAATCCAAATGAGTATAAACTTGATTACCGGAACTTCTCCTTCCCTTAAATTTAGCTCTCGGCAATCAATATTAACTAACTCAGAAAGACGTAATCCTGAACCGTGCATAACTTCAAGTATGGCTCTATTACGTACAGATAGTGGATATTTAATATCAAACAATTGATTAACTTCGTCAATATCAATATTTTTAGGAAGATGCTGGCCTAATTTAGGGTTTACCACACCTCGTGGGGGATTGACGTAACTCATTTCATTCTTTACCATTCAATCAAAAAAACTTCGTAATGCAAACAATCGTAAAAACAAACTTTTTGCTTGTAAACCAGTTTGCCGGCTTCGACTAATTAATAATCGCAACCCTGAAGAATCAAGTGCTTGCCATTTGATAATATCCGAATCCTTGGTTAAATCGATAATAGCATAAAGTTGTCGACGATAATTAATTTGTGTATTTAAACTAAATTGTTTTTCCGATTTTAAATAGTTTAAGAAATGCTCAACCGTTTCAGCTAATAAAACAGAATAATTTGGATTAGTTTCAACCATCATAGTTCCTTAATTTTTTCGCATAATCCATTTTTCAATCAAAATAGGCAATATTTCACTAACCTTTTCTAGTAACAAGGTTCCTTGTCCATTTTGATAATGATGAGGATCTGAACTGGTGAACATTAAAAGACCAAGGTCGCCAAATTGACCGAATAACGATAAAGCAATTGATCCAACATAACCATGCTGCGGCAATAAAAAATCTAATTCTGTGGTGTTTAATGGTCCTAAATAGAATTGACTATACTGTAGATGACGAACACGAATATAATCGAAATGTGATGAATTTAAAGCCAAATGATGATAATTCGATGGTGCGTTAAGTAACCACTTATCATCAAAAAGATATAAATAAGCACCACTAAGCCCCAAATCTTTAGCCCAATTTTTTAATGAGGCAATTAATTCATCCATATCTTTTGCTTTAATTAACTCAAATTGTAATTTTGTTAATTGATTAAAAAGTAGCTCGTTAGCACTAGCATACTCCATCAGCATGGTGATTTCCGACTCTAATTGATTAATTTTATTGCGCTGCCTAGCCATGTGCCATTCAGGTAACGAAATAACTCCGCGAACGGGGTGTGGCACACGCATACGTTCGATCTGCGTTGCATTGCGAATAAAGAAATCAGGATTATTAACGATATACTGATTAACCATTTCATCATTCAATTCAACAAAATTTTGTTGTTGAAGCTGTGAATTATATTTAAACGCTTGTGTTTTTTTAATAGCCATAATTTATTTCTACTGTGCTAAATATCGAACTTTAAACTAAATCAGTTATTAAATTGAAATATAACCATCATATACATGTGTTGCCGGTCCAGTCATAAAAAGTGGTTGCTGATTACCTTTCCATTCAATAATTAAGTTTCCACCAGGTAAATTAACATTTACCCGTGAGTTTAAAAGCCCTTGATTGATACCGACCGCAACAGCCGCACAAGCACCTGTACCACAAGCCTGTGTTTCACCAACACCTCGCTCAAAGACTCGCAAATTAATATTATCTCGATCGATAATATGCATAAAACCAATATTTGCTTTTTCAGGAAAACGTTCATGTTGTTCTAACAATGGACCTAAAGTTGCTATTTGAGCTGTTAATATATTATCAACTTGAATAACACAATGAGGATTTCCCATAGACGCTGCGCCACACAAAATCGTCTGGTCTTGTGCACGAATAATATAGGTTTTTTCTTCTTTAATAGCTTTGAAAGGAATTTTACTCGGTTCAAAAATAGGCGTTCCCATATTGACACGTACGGTTTCATCGTCATTAACCGTCAATACAATATTACCTTTCATCGTGCTAACTTTTAGGACACGTTTTTTCGTCAACCCTTTTAACCGAACAAAACGAGCAAAACAGCGTGCACCATTACCACATTGTTCAACTTCAGATCCATCAGCATTAAATATACGATAATGGAAATCACTTTCAGGCGAATAAGGCGGTTCAACAATCAATAATTGATCAAAGCCTATACCGGTATAACGATCCGACATACGTTTAATCATTTCACTCGAAAGATGAACATTTTGCGTTACTGCATCAATAACCATAAAATCATTACCTAATCCATGCATTTTAGAAAAGTTCATCTTTACTTACCTTTTTTTAAAACGTTATTATCTATTACTTTTATTAAGTTTGATTAATAAAGCGCTTTATTCGCTAAACGAATTAACTCCCCTACATCTTTTAGCAAATTATAATACTAATTCACCACGCCATAAATCATCAAATGTCTCACGTTTCCGAATTAATTTATGTTGATTGTCTCCCTCTAACATAACTTCAGCTGGACGTGGATGACCATTGTAGTTTGAGGCCATACTAAAGCCATAAGCACCAGCACTACAAATCACTAAGAGATCATCTTGTGCAACGAAGAGTTCTCGCTGATAGGCCAATACATCACTAGATTCACAAATTGGACCTACCACATTGTAATATTCTTTATTATCCGAACTTTTTGGCTCTTTGACAGGTAAAACACGCATCCAAGCTTGATACAGAGCAGGTCGAATTAAATCATTCATACCCGCATCAACAATAGCAAAATGATTATCATCTTGATGTTTGGTGTATTCAACTTTAGTAATTAACAATCCAGCATTAGCCACAATTGAACGGCCCGGTTCGAAAATAACTTCAAGTTCGGCATAATTGGCTAATTTTACCATTAACTCAGAAACAAGTAAGGATGCACAAGGTGGTGTTTCATTATCATAACAAACGCCTAATCCCCCACCTAAATCGATATGTTCAAGATGAATATTTTCAGCTTTAAGTTTATCAACCAATGTCAAAATTCTATCGGCAGCATCAAGAAATGGCGATAGCTCTGTTAATTGAGAACCAATATGACAATCAATACCGACTATTTTGATATGACTTAAACAAGCCGCTTTTTGATAAAAATCTAGGGCTAACTGATAACTAATACCAAATTTATTTTCACGCAATCCAGTTGAAATATAGGGATGGGTTTTTGCATCCACATCAGGATTAATTCGTAATGAAACTGTTGCTATTTTACCTAATTGTTTTGCAACTTCGTTGATACGATACAATTCGGGTTCTGATTCAACATTGAAACATTTAATGCCAACTTCAAGTGCTCGTTTGATTTCTACAATGGATTTTGCCACCCCAGAAAAAACAATTTTTTTAGGATCACCACCCGCTTTTAGAACTCTTTCTAATTCACCTTGCGAAACAATATCAAAGCCAGCACCAAGTTTAGCTAACAAGTTTAAAACCGATAAATTACTATTTGCCTTAACGGCATAACAAATTAAATGTTGCTTATCTTTAAGTGAATCTTGATAAGCACAAAACTGCTGAGTGATATAATCAGCACAATAGACATATAGCGGTGTTCCATATTGCTTAGCAAGATCAGAAATAGCGACTTTACCAGCCAATAATTGGCCATTGTGATAATGTAAAAATTCCATTGAATTATTCCTTTAAGCAATTTTACTTAAATCGTTTAATTGAATAGCTGCACCTGACTGATCATTGGGTAATATAGCGGACCTTTTAAACCACAACCCACTAAAGTGAAAACAACTAAGAAAACAGAAATGAGTTTTAGAAAGGATGTCATAAAATATTCGCAATTTATCAAATTTATAATAAAGACTATATTACACGATAGCTATATTTGTGCAAAGAGCAAATCGTTAAGTTTTCTAAAGTAAATCCGAGAAAATTACCACAAATAATTTAATCATATTAGTGATTTGATCATCAACGGACATGATGCTTTAATTATCAATAAATTCAAGTTAAAGATAAATACCCAATATTATCCTTCTTTAAGACAATGTTATCCGATAAATATCATCACACCTTGAATCAAAATATTTCAATTGCTTTTTAGGTAATAATCACTTGGTTTCATCAAAATTTTTGTAAAAAATATTGAGGAGTCTATACCGCCTTACGACTTACATAAGAATAAGTGGGATATAAGACCGGACTAAGCTGTTATAGAAGTATCCCCTTGTTACCAATATTAACCGATGAGTATTATCTGAACTTTTAACCGCATATTCCAATTATTAATAAGTTATTTAGGTAATGATTATTTGGTTTAATACAATTTTTTGTAAAAAATATTGAGGAGTCTATACCGCCTTACGACTTACATAAGAATAA
>CAMLIK010000043.1 GCA_946480175.1 uncultured Gilliamella sp. | reverse complement strand
TTAGCAAAATCTTTTATCATACTCATAAACTTCCACTCAATATCTTGTCGAGCAGTAGGTAGTTTAGGAATAAAAAGATTCGCGATAACAGCTAATCCATATGTTATTACACAAGTAAGTAATGCGTATGTGATGTTTAAGTCAGCAATATGACCGCCAGCAAGTGAGCCAAGTAAAATAGCTGCAATGGTTGATGCTTCAATTAAACCGTTAGCTTTCACTAAATTATCACTAGACGTGAGGTCACCTAAAATACCATATTTTGCTGGTGAATAACCCGCTGCCCCCACACCGACTAGAAAATAGCCTAAAAATGGATTGATATTTAGGAAAATGGCGGTGGCACCTAATAATTTTACACCATTTGTAATCATCATTACTTTGCCTTTAGACATACTGTCAGCGAACTGACCAACAAAAGGTGAAAGAAGGATGAAAGGGATAACAAAACCGATTTGCAATGCTGATTGGCTCCATTCTGGATAATTGAGCTGTTTAATAAAAGCAAGTATCGCAAAAAAAATAGCATTGTCAGCAAAGGCAGAAAAAAACTGGGCTAGCATGGTTGCAGCCATGCCAATCGTTATTAGCGGTTGTTTACTCATATCGTATCCTTGCTATTATTGAATCTCATCTGCCATTTTGCGTAAGGTAATAAAATCGATTTTACCTGTACCAAGTAATGGTAACTCTTTAACCAAACGAATATCCCTAGGGATGGCTAAGGCAGGAATACCTAAATCTTGCGCTGCTTGATTAAGCTGTTCACGATTTAATTTAGTTGAAGTTGTAAATAGCACAATCGCTTCACCTTTGGCGGCATCAGCTTTTACTGTCGCGCCATGCATGGCATCAGCATCGACCTTTTTGGCTAAGGCTTCAACACTTTCAAGAGAGACCATTTCACCAGCAATTTTGGCGAAGCGTTTTAATCGTCCTTTAATTGTTAAAAATTCGTCTTTATCAATTGCAACAATATCGCCAGTATCATACCAACCTTTATCTGCATTACCGTTTTCATCAATGGCAACTGGTGCTTCAAGTACGCCAGGTTTTTCAACGCGTAAGTAACCTTTCATCACGTTAGGTCCTTTAAGCTGTAATTCACCACCATTGGTAATGCCTGAAACGGGTATTAATCTCGATTCCATTCCCGGTAATAAACGACCAACGGTTCCTGCTTTAAATGCCATCGGCACATTAAGGGCAACAACTGGTGCGCACTCGGTTACGCCATAACCTTCTAAAATTCGGATACCATATTTATCTTTCCACTGCTCACGCACCGCATCGGACAGTTTTTCAGCACCGGCAACTACATAGCGTAAGCGCATAAAATCATAAGGGTGGGCATATCGGGCATAGTTAGCTAAAAAAGTTGGTGTACCAAACAATACGGTACAGTTTTGGTCATAAATGATTTCTGGCACCATACGATAATGTAATGGGTTTGGATATAAGAAGGTTCGACTGCCGGAAAATAACGGTAAAAATAAACCAGCCGTAATACCAAAGGCATGAAAAAGTGGTAATGCGGACATAAAACGGTCAGCAGGTGTTGGGTCGATAACGGTACGAATTTGTTCAACATTTGCCAATAAACTACCATGGCTATGCACAACGCCTTTAGGATTGCCTTCCGATCCTGAAGTGAATAACACTAAAGCCTCATCATCACTTGATTGTTGACGCTTCACTAACCGCGGAATGTATTGATGCACTGCAACGTATAGTTTATCAAAAAAGTTCAAACTGCTACGCAAGTCTTCAAGGAAATACCAATTGACATCCTTAATTTCTTCCAATAGATAATCAAGTTTACCTTTTTTAATAAATTTACGTGAAGTTATGATCGTTTTAATTTCTGCTGCTGTAACTGCACAAGTTACCCCTTTCGTTCCCGCAGTATAGTTAAGCATAGCGGGAATACGATTTTTAACCGATAGACCAAAAATAGTCGCAACAGTAATCGTTGCATTTGGTAGCAATAAGCCAACCCGCTCTTTCGGTTTGGTAATTTTAGCAATAATGCAACTTACACCGATGATCTGCTTAAGTAAGTTTCGATAGGAAGCTTCATGAGTGGTAGGGTCTTGAACCATTCGTGATTTTACGCCATAACGAACTTGAGCTTCGAGCAAAGCTTCAAAAAGGGTTAATTTAGGGCGACTTGCCATTCTGGCATTCATCATAATTTGATGTAATTTTTCACCAGCAATATATCTTCGATCACTTGCTTTTGCTGCGTCAGGCATTGGGATTGATTTTGGTTCCAATACATGAATAGTAATTTTTGGAAATAGACGACGTTTAAATAGTCCTTTTAAGCGACTGGTTAAGGTAAATTCGGCACCTTCTATCCAAACAGGTACAATGGTCGCCTGAGAACGCGCGGCAACAAATGCCGCACCGTCATAAATCTTCATTAATGATCCGGTTATGGTAATTCGACCTTCCGGGAAAATAACAATTGGTCGTCCTTTTTCAATTTCACGAACTAACTTTTTAATCGCCATTGGACTTAATGGATCCATTGGCACAAAATCAACATAGCGTTTGGCTAAACGAACTAGCCAGTGATTAATATATCCTGCATAGATAGCAAATACTGGTTTTACTGGTAAAAATACGCCGATTAAAACGCCATCTAGAAAGGAAACATGATTAGGGGTGATAAGAAGTCTGTCTTGTTTTAGGTTATCAAGATTACCTTGAACCTTGACATGGAATAAAATCTTTAAAAAAAATTTCAATATTTTAAATAACATCTGATTTCTCAATTTCCGTGCAAAATTGCACTCTGTCATAATAGTGAAAATAATTGCAATATACAAGGAGCTAAATTTCAATTGGATTTAATTTAAATTAAACAATTTGTTATGCGAATTCTTCTAGTTTGAAATATTAATTAATAGACAATAAATAGTAAAAAAGTAAAATAAAAGTTAAATAACAGTAAGGAATAAAAATGTTAATTTTAACAGCTCAAGATATCCAACAATTTTATACCATGAAAGATGCCATCGCCGCTGATAAACAAGCATTAAAAATTTATACTCAGGGTAATAGTGAAGTGCCTTTACGTATCAACTTTGATATGCAAAAAGGACAATGTCTAGTTATGCCTGCCCATATTAAAGAAAACGATGTTGTTGGTTTAAAGATTGTCTCGGTTTTTCCTGATAATCCTAAATTGGGCAAACCATCAGTTCCGGCACAAGTGTTTATGATCGATCCTCAAACGGGCGAAGTTTGTGCGATATTAGATGGCACATTTGTTACGCAATTGCGAACCGGTGCGGTACAAGGCGCTGCCACCGATTTATTAGCTAAAAAAGATGCTAAACGAGCAGTATTAATTGGTACTGGTGGGCAAGCAGCGGCACAATTAGAAGCTATGTTAACGGTACGGCAGTTAACCGATGTAGCTATTTATGGACTTGATGCCAAAAAAGGCAAGCAGTTTACTGAAGAGATGAAACAACGATTTGGCTATTTTTCGGCTAACCTCTATTTTTCACAAGATTTGGATGAAGATATTCGCCATGCTGATATTATTACTTCAGTGACTACATCAAAAGAAGTGACTTTCAATGGTGAGTTAGTTAAACCCGGAACTCATATCAATGGTGTAGGTGCTTACACACCAGAGATGCACGAAATCCCAAGTAATATAGTGGTAAAAGCAGATATTCGTGTACTTGATACTAAAGATGGTGTATTTGCTGAAGCTGGTGATATTATCGACCCAATTAATCAAAATTTAGTCACAAAACAAGATTTTTATGAATTGGGAGATTTAGTTATCGATCCGCAAAAATGTCGTCAAAACGATCAGCAAATCACGTTATTTAAAACAGTGGGAACGGCAGTTTTAGATGTCTATGTCGGTTATGATATTTATCAGAAAGCTAAACAAAAGGGTATTGGAACTACTATCTAATAATTCTTTTAAACCCCAAATCACCCCTTAACCAAAAATTTGAGGAAAGGGGTTTTTTAATGTCTAAAATTGGCATTAATAGTGCTTCTTATGAGTATTAACAATAAGTTAGTTCTATAAAATAAAAAAATAGGAAAGAGTTTTTTTAGCACTTAAAATTGTCGTTAATGGTATTACTTATTAACATCAACAATAGATTAGCCATAAACAATAAAATAATGCGAGGTAAGGGCGGTTCTAAGATCGAAACTTAGCTTTTCAGCTCTTCTTTTTGTGAGCGACCCAGTAATGACATGGCTGCCTGTTTTGGATCTTTATGTTCGTAAAGTACTTTATAGATTTGTTCAGTAATAGGCATATCGACATGATATTTTTGTGCTAATGACCAGACTTCTTTGGTATTTCTACAGCCTTCAACCACTTGAGCAATGATCTCTTGTGCTTCTTGAATTGATTTGTTTTGACCCAGTAAAATACCAAAACGACGATTGCGAGATTGATTATCGGTACATGTCAGCACCAAATCCCCTAATCCTGCCATCCCCATAAAAGTGGCGGGATCGGCACCAAGTGCTTCGCCTAATCGCATCATTTCAGCCAATCCTCGAGTGATTAATGCTGTTCTGGCATTAGCACCAAAACCAAGTCCATCCGATAAACCAGCACCAATGGCAATCACATTTTTGACTGCTCCGCCAAGTTGAACACCGATAAAATCTTTACTGCTGTAGACTCGAAACGATTTACTACAGTGGAATAAATTTTGTAGTTCTGTTAAAAATTGTTCATCAGTTGAGGCAACAGTAACTGCAGTGGGTAAACCAGATGCTACTTCTTTAGCAAATGTAGGACCAGAAATAACCGCTAATGGAATTTTGTCACCTAAAACTTCGCGTGCAACATCTTGTAATAATCGTCCAGTATCAACTTCAAGCCCTTTTGTTGCCCAAACAATTTTACTATCCTTTCTTAACAATGGTTTTATTTGTTTGAGAATGCTGCCAAAAACGTGGCTAGGTACAACGATTAATAAAATAGGTGCAGCAGCAACAGCAGTAGCTAAATCAGTTTCAATTTGCAGTTGCTCTGGGAAAAGGATTTCAGGCAAAAACTGTCTATTTTGTCTATCATGCTGCAAAATAGCCATCTTATCTGGGTTATGTCCCCACAATAAGGTTTCATGGCCATTACGTGCAAGTAATATTGCTAGCGAGGTTCCATAAGAACCAGCGCCAATTACAGTCACTGCAGCATCTTTACTCATATATAATCCGATAGACTCGATTCATTAACCAAACAATTACAATTATTGTAAGGTTTCAGTTGCACTATTTTGCGCTTGTTGCTCTTGTTGTTGTAAATAGTTTATGAACAATGCTTCAAAATTTACTGGTTCTAAATTAAGTTGTGGGAATGTCCCTTTATTCACTAGGCTTGAAATAACTTCACGAGCATAAGGGAACAGAATATTAGGACAATAAGCACCAACACAATGTTGAATTTGTGCATCATCAAAACCAATAAGAGAGAAAATTCCTGATTGGGTAACTTCACAAATATACACAACTTCTTCTTGCTGTTTTACCGTTACGGTAACACGTAAAGAAACTTCATGCACTTCATCACTTAATGCTTGTGATGCTGAATTTAGCTCTAAATTCATTTCTGGTTGCCACTGCTTAGTAAAAATTTCAGGGACGTTATTGGTTTCAAAAGAAACATCTTTAGTGTAAATACGTTGAATTGCAAATTGTGTTTCAGGTGTATTGTTTTGTTCTGTCATGATAAAACCTTATTTTAAAATTATATTATTTTCTAACCAATGGTAAGTTTTCGCCGTTCCAACCAGCAATACCATCTTTTAATGTAAATACATGTAAAAAACCTTGTTTGACTAATACTTCACCAATACCTGCTGATGTTAAGCCATTTTCATCAATCACAATAATGATATTTTCTTTAAATTTTTCTATAGTTTTCGCACTAGCATTTTTAATATCAACGGGTAGAATGTTGTGTGATTCAGTAATATGCCCTTTTTTGAAGCTATCTGCTGAACGAATATCAACAATAACCGCATTTTGTTTATTGATCATATTAATTGCTTGCGCGTTATTAATTATTTTCACTTTTGACAATTTAATTTTTATGGTTAATACAATGATTGCAACAAATAACACAATCCAACCTAATGAAAGTAAATGATGATTTTTGACAAAAGGTATAATTTCGAGCGTAACAAAGTCCATACTTTTATGATTACCTAATTTATTAAAAATAAGATAAGATTATAACGATATTGTCTACTGAAATACAGAGCTAAAGGGAGAAATCTTATTTTAAGTTGATAAGATCTAAAGAATTCTAAGGAGAGAATTAATGTTATTTAAACGATTTATCTTACTGCCATTACTTTTAATTACTGTAATCCCGTCAGTTTTAGCCGATCTAAATAATTCAGCGACAAATAAAACCGCAAATCTAGATAAAAATATGCAAATAACCGGTGAGCCATTACTGTTTGACCCAAATTTAACCTGTCGAGATTTTTTTCAGGAAATTGATGCTAATGCACCTGATTATTTTCAATATTATGATTGTCAAATGCAAGATGAAGGTCAAACATGGCCGATAACAGTAATTTATAAAGTTGACGGTAAATATGCTAAGCAAGCCCACCAATATTTGATTAAAACTATGGGAATGGGGGATCTGAAATATTTATGCTGTTATTGGCATCAACAAAAACCAGTAATGATCGTTAATCCAAAGGATAACTTATTATATGAGGCGTCGTTTTCTTCAGGTGAAACACTCAAACGTGATTGGGATGAAACGACTTTTTATTTAACCATAACCGGTTTTCGAAGATTCGATATATAACTTAATTAAGAAGCATCGCCAATTAACTACTCATGGAGCAAAATTGTGGCATAAATGGTTTATGTGACATTTTGGTGCATTATTTTGGTGCTTTATGCATTATTATGGTGCATTAATGCTTTTTCTGCTATTATTTAATCACTAAAAACCGTCTAAAATGGTTAATGAAAAACTGGCATCATATTTGCATATAATTTAATAAATAGGCAAAATGCCTTTAAACTGAACAATTATTATATGTCCTCAATGGAGAAGCTACATGTCTACACAAAAAGTTTTAACGCTAATAAAAGAAAACGATGTTAAGTTTGTTGATTTACGTTTTACTGATACTAAAGGTAAAGAACAACACGTTACTATTCCAGTTAGTCAAATCGACGCTGATTTTTTTGAAGATGGTAAAATGTTTGATGGCTCTTCCATTGCTGGTTGGAAAGGCATTAACGAATCAGATATGGTTTTAATGCCAGATGCATCAAGCGCAGTGATTGATCCATTTTTTGAAGACGTAACATTAAATATTCGTTGTGACGTTTTAGAACCAGCGACTTTACAAGGTTATGACCGTGACCCTCGCTCAATTGCTAAACGTGCTGAAGAGTTTTTAAAATCATCAGGTATTGCTGATACGGTTATTTTTGGACCAGAACCGGAATTCTTCTTATTTGATGATGTGCGTTTTGGCTCACCAATGTCTGGTAGTTTTGTACATATTGATGATATCGAAGCTGCTTGGAACTCAGGTACTAAATACGAAGAAGGTAATAAAGGTCACCGTCCTGGTGTTAAAGGTGGTTATTTCCCACTTCCTCCGGTTGACTCGTCACAAGATATTCGTTCTGAAATGTGTTTAATCATGGAACAACTTGGTTTAGTGGTTGAAGCTCATCACCATGAAGTTGCAACTGCAGGCCAAAATGAGATTGCTTGTCGTTTCAATACATTAACTAAAAAAGCTGACGAAGTTCAAATCTATAAATATGTTGTCCAAAATGTTGCTCATGCTTATGGTAAAACTGCGACATTTATGCCTAAACCAATGTTTGGTGATAACGGCTCTGGTATGCACTGTCACCAATCGCTTGCTAAAGATGGCGTAAACCTTTTTGCTGGTGATAAATATGCTGGCCTTTCTGAAATGGCGTTATTCTATATTGGTGGTATTATCAAACATGCTAAAGCGATTAATGCTTTTGCGAACCCAGCGACTAACTCTTATAAACGTTTAGTACCAGGTTATGAAGCACCAGTTATGCTTGCCTATTCTGCGCGTAACCGTTCTGCATCAATTCGTATTCCAGTGGTTACTAGCCCTAAAGCGCGTCGTATTGAAGTTCGCTTCCCAGATCCAGCAGGTAACCCATACTTATCATTTGCAGCACAATTAATGGCAGGTTTAGATGGTATTATCAATAAGATTCATCCGGGTGATGCGATGGATAAAAACTTATATGACTTACCACCAGAAGAGTCTAAATTAATCCCACAAGTTGCAGGTTCACTTGAAGAAGCGCTAAATGCTTTAGATGCCGATCGTGAATTCTTAACTCGTGGTAATGTATTTACTAATGACACTATTGATGCTTATATTGACTTAAAACGTCAAGATGTTGATCGTGTTCGTATGACACCACATCCGGTTGAATTTGAACTCTACTACAGTCTATAAGTCATTATTGTATTACTTAAAGCTTTAACCACCGCTGAAGGGCGGTGGTATCTAATGAGAACGGAGAGCCAACGATGACATTTGATAATGAATCTGATTCAAATCTTGTTCTCGACTCAATGATTACCAATATTTTATTACTTGATAAAAAACTCAATATTCTTTATGCCAATACCGCTGCACAACAGTTACTTGCTCAAAGTTCGAAAAAAATATTAGATAGTTATTTTCCCGACCTATTAGGTTATTTTTCCCTCGATATTGAATTGATGCAAAATGCATTAGAGCAGAATCAAGGTTTTACCGATAGTGAAGTTAATTTAGTCATAAACAATGAATTACATATTTTATCGTTAACTGCACAATTGCTGGCTAACGGCCATGTGCTAATCGAAATGGCACCATTAAATAGTCATAAAAAGTTGAGTCAAGAACAATTACAGCAAGCTCAACAAAATGCTGCCCGTGAATTAGTGCGTGGACTTGCTCATGAAATTAAAAATCCACTTGGTGGGCTAAGAGGAGCGGCGCAATTATTGTCACGAGAACTACCTAACAATGAGTTGCAAGATTATACAAAAATTATCATTGAACAGGCAGATAGGTTAAGAAATTTAGTTGATAGGTTATTAGGCCCTCAACAGCGGTTACAACAGAAACAACAGAATATACATCAAGCGATCGAACGGATCTATGCGCTTTTATGTTTAGAAAAACCGCTAAATGTTGAAATTATCCGCGATTATGATCCTAGTTTGCCTGAATTCACTCATGATTCGGAACAGATTGAACAAGTAGTTTTAAATATTGTGCGTAATGCCTTACAAGCAATTGATTCAAAATCTGGTTGTATTAAGATTAGAACTAGAACTGCATTTCAAGTCACCTTGCATGGTCAACGTTACCGACTTTGTGCGCGTATCGATATTGAAGATAATGGCCCTGGAGTTCCAGTGCATATTCAAGATACATTATTTTATCCAATGGTTAGTGGTTATGAAGGCGGTACCGGCATTGGTTTGTCTATTGCCCATAATATTATTGACCAGCATAATGGTAAGATTGAATTTAATAGTTGGCCAGGTCATACTGAGTTTTCTATCTATTTACCAATCAAACAATGAGGTTAATGACAATGAATGTTTGGATTGTTGATGATGATAGTTCAATTAGATGGGTTTTAGAAAAAGCGCTTACTAACGCTCATTTTAACTGCATTAGTTTTTCAAGTGGTCAAGAAGTGATTGATGCTTTAGTTAATCATCCACAGAAGCCAGCAGTATTATTATCCGATATTAAAATGCCGGGTATTGATGGGTTATCTTTGCTTAATTATATCAAAGAGCAAATGCCTAATTTACCGGTGATTATTATGACTGCTCATTCAGACCTTGATGCTGCAGTGAATGCTTATCAAAAGGGAGCTTATGATTATATTCCTAAACCTTTTGATGTCGATGAAGTAATCCAATTGGTTGAGCGGGCTATTTTACAAACGCAGAGCAATAAATCGAGTAATTCTTCCAACAGTAAAGCCTCTACCGGTATTATTGGTGAAGCTCCCTCAATGCAAGAAGTGTTTCGTATTATTGGTCGGCTTTCCAAATCATCCATTAGTGTGTTAATTAATGGTGAATCAGGAACGGGTAAGGAGTTAGTGGCAAAAGCACTGCATACTCATAGTCCTCGTTCGCAGTCACCTTTTATTGCATTAAATATGGCTGCTATTCCTAAGGATTTAATTGAATCGGAACTATTTGGTCATGAGAAAGGAGCATTTACTGGTGCAGCCCAAATAAGGCATGGCCGATTTGAACAAGCTAATGGTGGGACGCTATTTTTAGATGAAATTGGTGATATGCCATTAGATGTGCAAACGCGATTATTAAGAGTACTTGCTGATGGACAATTTTATCGGATAGGTGGTTATTCACCTGTAAAAGTTGATGTACGTATTATTGCCGCTACGCATCAAGATTTACAAGCTAGAGTAAGAGAAGGTAAATTTAGAGAAGATTTGTTCCATAGGCTAAATGTGATTCGTATCTTATTGCCGCCATTACGAGATAGAGCCCAAGATATTCCAAAACTGGCTGAACATTTTTTACGTACCACCGCCAAAGAATTAGGTGTTGAAAGTAAAGTGCTAAGCCCTGATGCTCTTAATCTTTTATGTCTGTTCAATTGGCCGGGCAATGTAAGGCAATTAGAAAATGTTTGTCGTTGGGTAACAGTAATGTCATCCAATAATGAAGTTTATGTGCAAGATTTACCTCCAGAACTATTACAATTATCGGCTTCTGATGCCTCAGTTAATTATGAGGTTATTAACAATGTAACCAATCAGATATTACCAGAAACCGATTGGAAAAAACTGTTAGAACAGTGGGCTAAACAAGCCTTATTAGCTGGTCAAACCGGTATTTTGACGCAAACAGTGAGTGATGTTGAAAAAATTTTATTAAAGTGTGCACTTAATTTTACGCGTGGACATAAGCAAGATGCAGCGAATCTGCTTGGCTGGGGGAGAAATACTTTAACAAGAAAACTCAAAGAATTATCAGATGATAATTGATTATGATAGCATGCCGATTTTTTCGGCAATAAGTCATAATATTCTCATCTAATCGTTTTACCCATTTATTTCTTATTATTGTACTGTCTGCTTAAAGTTCATTGAACACTTATTTATTTTTAGTTACAATCGAATGCAAATGATAATTATTCTATTTATCATCCATTCGCTTTTGAACTAAGCTAATAATTAGGAGTTACAATGTATTCATCTATCAAAGTTAAATTTTTAGTATTACTAGCCGCTTTATTTGTATTAGCTGGCTGTGACGATAAAAAACAAGAAGCACCAGTAGCTAATAAAACTATAGCTGTTGAACATGCTCAAGGTAAAACAGATGTTCCTGAAAACCCGAAAAAAGTGGTAGTTTATAACACAGCGACACTGGATATTATTGATGCATTAAATATTCCTGTAACCGGTGTTCCACAATCGGATGTTCATTTCCCTGAATTCTTATCAAAGTATGCTGATAAAGCTTATACCAATGTTGGTACGCTATTTGAACCAAATTATGAAGTGTTAAGTTCATTACAACCTGATGTGATTATCGCGGGTGGCCGTGCCAATGATGTTTATAAAAAATTAAGTGATATTGCACCAACTATTTCACTTGATATTGATCCTAATAATTTCGTTGCTAGCTTAACCGAACGCACCGAACAGTTAGGCGATATTTTTGGTAAACAAGCAGAAGCTAAAAAATTAATTGCTGATTTTAACCAAAAAATTGAAACACTAAAACCTAAAACAGATACAGCAGGAACTGCCTTAGTGATTATGGTTAATGGTGGTAAAATGTCAGCTTATGGCCCTAAATCACGTTTTGGCTTTATCTTTGATGTATTAGGTTTCAAACCTGCAACAACCTTCCAAGAAGCCGGTCGTCATGGTAATGCAGTAACTTCTGAATTTGTGTTAAGTGTTAATCCACAATGGTTATTTGTGTTAGATAGAGACAATGCAATTGGTAATAAAGAAGCGCAATCAGCACAACAAGTTCTAAATAACGAATTAATCCTAAAAACTGATGCATGGCAACAAAATCATATTGTTTATTTAGATTCAACTTCAATGTATATCTCTGGCGGTATTCAAACTTATAGTCAATTAATCGACCAAATAAGTGATGTTTTACAAAAAACATCAGCCAACTAATCATAAGTTATGACAAAAATGGTTTATTTTATTGCAGGCATTGCTCTTTTAATAGCAATGGCTGCATTAAGTCTGTTTATTGGTGCTGGGCATGTGACGTTGGCCGATGTTTGGTCTGATAGTAATATGCGACAAATCTTTCTTGTTAGTCGTGTTCCTAGAACGGTAGCATTACTATTAGCCGGTAGCGCTATGAGTGTTGCTGGCTTAATTATGCAATTACTTACGCAAAATCGGTTTGTTGAACCTTCATTAGTGGGAACAACCCAGTCTGCAAGTCTTGGGCTATTAGTCATGATGGTATTTGCTCCTGGCGCAACTGTAATGATGAAAATGGTGGTGGCCAGTTTATTTGCATTGGCTGGCACGATGTTGTTTATGTTTATCTCACGTAAAATCATCTTTAAATCTGCCTTAATGGTACCACTTATTGGGATTATGCTTGGCGCAGTAATCAATGCAATTTGTACTTTTTTTGCCATGTATTTTGATCTATTACAATCACTAGGTGGTTGGGAATCAGGTGATTTTTCTGGCATTTTGCAAGGTCGCTATGAACTATTGTGGTTAGTTGGTGGTATTACCTTACTTGCCTGTTGGAGCGCCGATCGTTTTACTGTCGCTGGATTAGGGCGGGATTTTTCCGTCAATGTCGGACTTAATTATAATAGAGTAATGTTAACTGGTCTAATTGTCATTGCACTTATTGGTGGAATTGTAGTTGTGGTGGTAGGGGTACTACCATTTTTAGGCTTAATCGTTCCTAATATTGTGAGTTTATTGTTTGGCGATAATGTTCGTAAAACTATTCCGTGGATTTGTCTGCTAGGTAGTGGTCTGGTTTTACTCTGTGATATTATTGGACGAGTTATTCGCTATCCCTTCGAAATTCCAGTTAGTGTAATCCTTGGTGTAGTTGGTGCTGTTATATTTTTAATATTGTTGAGTAAAAAACGTCATGCTGGTTAATCAAAAACGCTTTATTTCAAGTCGAAATACAGTACTGATATTACTGGGTATTGCGCTATTTTGTGTTATTTTTTTCATGACATTCAATTTAAAAGGTAATATTAGTTATATATTGACTCATCGTGCTTGGATTGTTTTAACGATGATTTTAGTGGCTTTTTCTGCTGCAACGTCGACTTTACTTTTTCAGACTGTTACTAATAATCGAATTTTAACCCCTTCGATAATGGGATTTGAATCTTTGTTTGTATTGATTCAAACCGTTGTAATATTTTTTATTGATGCGCAAGGTATTCCTTATATTGGTATTGTGGGTAAATTTATCTTCGAATCTTTATTATTAATTTTATTTTCTCTATTTCTGTATCGAGGATTATTTACCAAACTTAAACAAAATCTTCATTTGGTTTTATTAATTGGCATTATTTTAGGAACACTATTTCGTAGTTTCTCCAATTTATTACAACGATTAATGACGCCAACAGAATTCGCTGTTTTGCAAAGCCGTATTTTTGCCACATTTACTCGAGCAGAACCTGTTTTAATCGTATTTTCATTAATCATTGCCTCAATTATTGGTCTGTTTTTATGGCGAATGCGCTTTCGCTTTGATGTATTAGCATTAGGACGTGATAATGCCATTAATCTTGGGGTAGATTATCAGAAAAGTGTCACTATCATTCTATTACTCGTTTCGGTATTAGTCTCAATATCAACCGCGTTAGTTGGGCCTTTCACATTCCTAGGTCTACTTATTGCTAATTTAGCTTATAGTATTAGTGGCTCTAGCCAGCATCGTTTTTTATTACCAACTGCGTTTTTATTAGGCGTGATTTTTCTTGTTGGTGGACAGATGTTTTTAGAGCGGGTCCTAAATATGGTGGGCGCATTATCGATAGTCATTGAGTTTATTGGTGGTTCATTGTTTATCTTCTTATTATTGAAAAAGGTTCCGATGTGATAGAAATTGATAATATTAGTAAAAAGTATCAAACCATATCTGTATTAAAAAATGTGAAAGCAACCATACCTCAAGGTGGTATTACGGCGATCATTGGTCCAAATGGTGCAGGCAAATCAACCTTATTATCAATTATTAGCCGTCTATTGCTTGCTGATGAGGGGCAAGTAAAAATTCAGAATATGGATGTGGTTAATACCCCGAGTGATAAACTTGCGACCTATTTATCTGTGTTAAGACAAGAGAACCGTTTTACCAGTCGATTGACCGTGTTTGAGTTGGTTGGATTTGGCCGTTATCCTTATTCAAAAGGCCGATTAAATAAAGATGATTTAGTCCATATTAATCGTGCGCTAGAATTTTTAAATTTAACTGAATATAAAGATAGATTTTTAGATGAACTTTCAGGTGGGCAACGGCAGCGTGCTTATGTGGCAATGGTACTTTGTCAGGATACTGAATATGTATTACTGGATGAACCGTTAAATAACCTTGATATGAAGCATGCAGTGACCATGATGAAACAATTACGGCGAGCGGCTGATGAGCTTGGTAAAACAATTGTTATTGTTATCCATGATATTAATTTTGCTTCTGTTTATTCTGACTATATTTTAGCAATGAAAGATGGCGAGTTGGTTTATCAAGGTAACCCTAAACAAATTATGGATTCAGATATTTTAGAAGATATCTTTGAAACCCGCGTACAAATAGAAAAAATTCATAATCAAAATATTGCTATCTATTATTAACAACTAATCACATTGAACTGAAAGGATTTAGATATTAACTAAATCCTTTTTTATTTATAATTTGTTTAATTATATAGAGATAATATATCGTTAAGTTAAAATGATAACTTTTGTTTACATTTAATTTAAGTTCAGGTTAAATAGCTGAAAATTTTTTATTGAGATATATTCATGAAATTAGAACAAATTGCACTGTTAGCCGGCGTGTCGAGAACGACAGCCAGTTACGTGATAAATGGTAAAGCTAAACATTATCGGGTTAGCGATAAAACCATTGAAAAAGTGATGGAAGTGGTGAAACAATACAATTATCAACCAAATGCAGTGGCTGCTGGGCTCAGAGCAGGTAAAACGCGTACTATTGGTCTCATTATTCCAGACTTTGAAAATATGAGTTATACTCGAATTGCTAGCTATTTAGAGCAATTGTTAAGAAAAGAGGGGTATCAACTACTACTTTCTTGTTCAGAAGATAATCCTGAAATCGAAAAAGAATGTGTTAGACATTTAAAACAACGTCGAGTTGATGCTTTAGTCATTTCTTCTTCGTTTGTTGCTGATGACGATTATGCGTTTTATGATAGCTGGCAAAACAGTGATACTCCTTTATTTGCCCTTGATAGAATCCTCTCAACTTCTGAATTTAGAAATGTTATTGGGTCTGATAAAGAAGATGCTAAAATGCTTGCTAATACATTTAACCAATTTGTTAATGGAACAGTCGCATACATAGGTGCCTTACCTGATTTATCTGTTAGTCAGCTACGAATGGAAGGTTTTAAAGAAATTGCTTTAAATCGTAGCAATAAAGTTGATTTTTTATGTGCAAATAATTATAGTCGTCGCGATGCCGAAGCTACTTTTAGTCAATGGTTGGCGAACAATGATTTACCAAACGGCATTTTTTCCACTTCTTTTTCTTTATTACAGGGCACTATTGATGCAATTTTGAAAAAGTTTGGTCATTTACCTGATAATTTAACGATTGCCACTTTTGGTGATAATGAGTTACTTGATTTTTTACCTTGTAAATTGATAGCGCTATCTCAAGATCATAAAGCGATATCTGAAGTAACCATCACGTTATTACTAGACAGTTTGCTTAATAAGAGTTATCAACCAGGGACAACCGTTATTCCACGGCGTTTGATTTATCGAGGTAGTTTGAGCCGAGAGAATACGACTAAACGATCAGAGTAAATAGTCACAGAGTTAGACAAATTTACTCAAAAAGCAGATCTAGATCACATTTTAGGAATTAATAGATATAATTTATTTGATAATTAAAAATTTTCTATCCATTATTGCTGAAACGATTCAATAACGATTGTGGGATTGCTGAGTTGTTTTTAGTTGACCCAACATTATAACCCAGAG